>JBPCJL010000063.1:0-8599 GCA_051005355.1 Ilumatobacteraceae bacterium | reverse complement strand
GGACAGCGCCTTCTCCGGCCGCCGCAAGAAGAAGAATCGACCCGGCGCTGCGACGGCACCAGAGGCGACCGAACAGCTCTACGACATCGTGCGGCGGCGTGTCGCCGACCCCGCTCCCGGCGGGTGGCGAACGCGCATCTCGTCGATCCCGACCGAGGTGATCGGCGACGCCTTCGAGTCGCTGGCTGCGCAGACGGTCACGAAGGCGTCGCTGCTCGAACAGGTCGACGACGACCAGCTGCGCAGCGCGATCAGCGGACTGGAGCACAGCGTGCTCGACGACGAGCACGATCGCCCGCTCATCCCTGAGGCACTGCGCGCGAAGTTCGACAGCGCCTGGATCGCCGCGAAGCGCACGGTCACCATCGAAGATCTCGAGGCGCTATTGGGCGGCAACCAGACCCTGTTGGAGCGGGTCCGCCTCGCCGTCGGGAACGTGACGGGCAGCGCAGTCGCGCTGAACGCACGCGCCGAGGTCGAGCGCTGGTTCGACGGTGCGATGGACGGCTTGACGACGTTCTTCCGCCGCCAGAACCGCAAGCTCCTGGCCATCATCGCCGTCCCCATCGTGCTGCTCTCGAATTCTGGTGTGTTCGGGTTGGTCGACCGCCTCCGCAACGACCAGGACCTGCGCGCCGCTGTCGCTTCTTCGGCGACGGACTGGGCAGCCGCAGAGCTGATCGACACCGAGATCGGCGCATTCGATCTCGAGGCCGCATGCCAGCGAGTGCTGGAGGTCGAGACGGGATCGACGACGACGTCGATGTCGACACCGGCAGCGTCGACGACGGCTCCCGAGACCACGACGACGTCACCGTCGACAACGACGACCGACGCTGGCTCCACGACCGCGACCACCGATCCGGATGCCATCGAAGAGGCCAGGCGCCGTTACCGGTGCGCGACGCTGCTGCTCGAATCGAGCGACCTGATCGGACCGATCGGCTGGTCCCAGCTCGGCCACGAGATCACGGGCAGCAACGAACAGCTCGACTTCCCGTCGGACGTCGGCTCGTGGCTGTGGCCCGAGCTGATCGGTCGAGTGCTCACCTGGGCTGCGCTGCTCTTCGGCGCCGCCTTCTGGTACGACGTGCTCAAGCGCATCGTCGGGTTGAAGGGCAAGCTCGCCGGCGCTGCGGGACGGTCACAGGGTGGCTGAGAACTTCTCCGCCAGCGCCACGTCTTCGGCTGCGTCCGGCGGCGCGGTCCCGACGGATACGCCCCTGCGTTGGCTCCGGCCTTCTATCGCCCTGCTGATCGGCGGAGTCCTGGCGACGGGTACGGGGTTGCTGGCGTGGTGGGTGACCGCGGCCGATCCGGACCTCGACATCCCGTCGCTCGCTCTGGCGGGAAGCGACGAACGGGCGACCGAGATCCTCCGCGAATTCAACCTCTCGCTCGACGCGGCGCGCTCTACGATTGCGCGAGACGTCGCGTTGATCGCCGCCTACGTGCTGACCCTTGTGTTCTGGTGCGCTTACGGCGGGTTGCGGGCGCGCCGAACGCCGACGCGCCGAGCGCTGATGGCGCTGGCAGGCATCGCCGTGGTCGCCGGCGTCCTGGACCTCATCGAGAACGGTCTCCTCGGCTCGCTGCTCGACGGCACGACGTTTCCCGAGACGTTGCCGTCGCCGGAGATCGACTGGCTGTTCGGCCTCGCCCTGGCCAAGTTGGTGCTCCTCACTGCACCTGTCATCACCTCCCTCGCGATCTTGCTCGGGACGATCGGCCGCGTGGCGCGCAGCATCTGGGGCGCCGGCGCCCGGCCAGTGTTCCTCGGGTCTTTCCGCAACCTGCAGGAGCCCACACCGCCAGCGCAGCTGCTGGCCAGACGGCCGGTGTCGTACGGCGCGGCGCAGGAACGTCGGCCGCCGATGGACAGCAACGACGAGACGTGCTCGTGCGGACGTTGCCGTTCGCAGGCGGACCCGCGACCGCCGTGGCCGAAGACGGGCATCTGCGTCTCGGGTGGCGGCATCAGAGCCGGCTCGGTAGCACTCGGCGCGTTGCAGTCGTTGATCGAGGCGGACGTCTACCAGCACAGCCGGTACCTCGCCTCGGTGTCGGGCGGAGGGTACGTCGCCGGAGCGTCGCAGATCGTTGCCTGGTTCGACCGCGACCGCAAGGTGGTCGACGGCTCGCCGTTCGATCCCAACCCTGTTGAGGGCGTGCTGGCGCCGGAGACGGCGTGGATGTCGACGCGGGCCAGGTTCCTGTGGCCACCGGTCGAGCTGGGGCGGGTCCCGTCGACACGTGCCTTCCTGAGCAGCAGCGCGTTCGGCCTGCTGGGCATCCTCTTCAACGTCGGGCTCGCGCTGGCCCTCATCTACGCAACCGTCACCCCGATCGGCTGGTTCATCGAGGCGATCGACTCCCAAGGCCAAGTCCTCCGGGACAACGCGTCAGCCGGCGCATGGATCAGCCTCGCCTTCATCGGCCTCGGCCTCGGGCCGCTGCTCGGCGCCTTCTTCTACGGGTTCCTCGGGCGGTTCGAGGTCGCCGATCCGAAGTCCGGGCGCCGCCTCCGCGGCACCGGGCCGCGTATTGCCATCTCGATCGTCGTCGCGCTTGCTGGGATCGCCGTGGTCGCTGCACTTGTTCGCTTCGGGCTGCCTGCGTCGGCGTGGTGGTCGGACCACCCGCTGTGGGCGCGGCCGCTGTTCCTGCTCGGCGGAGTCGTCATCGCCGCCACCCTCGCCTACCTCATCGATCGCGGGTTCAAGGGAACACCCGTCACCCTGATGCTCGTGGGTCTGGTGGTGCTGGCGGCGAACTGGCACGAGGAAGCCGTCGAGCACGGCCCCGACCGCGAGACGTCGTGGCGCCCGGTGCTCGTGGTCAGTGTGGTCCTCGTGGGTGTTGCCGCCTTCTTGATCATGGCGGCGATCAGTCGCCTGCTGGTCCGCCGCCGCAATGCCGTCAAGTTCGCCATCTTCGTCGTGCTCTCCTTCCTCATCGCCGTCACGGCCGGAGTCCTGTTCGGGTATGCACTCGTCAACGCAGCCAACGACAGCGAGTTGGGACCAGCGTGGGCGGTCTGGCTCGCCGTCGTCGCTCTGGTCGCCGGGGTCTACGCACTGCTCGACCAGAAGCGGTGGTCGCCACACCCCGTCTACAAGCGGCGCCTGGCGAGCACGTTCTCCCCGGTCCGATCCCACCGCTGGGACCCCGAACGTCGTGAGGAGGTGGGCGCGTCACAGCTCCCATACTCCATCCGCACTCGCCTCTCGGAGTGGCTGACCCGCGTCGACGGACACCATCCAGAGCTACTCGTCTGCGCTGCTGTCTACGACACGCGTCGGGCAGCAGGTGAGGTGGCCTCCTTCCCGTTCGTGTTCAGTCGCAACTACGTCGGTGGCGCCGACATCGGCTGGGCGCGGACCATCGACTTCGAGGCGGCGCTCGGCAAGGCCAACGCAGGCGACGGCAGCCTGCTGGCGGCGATGGCCATCTCCGGCGCGGCGGTCTCGGCCGCCTTCGGTCAGATCAACCTTGGCACGGCGAACATCGCGCTCGCGCTGCTCAACGCCCGCCTCGGTGTCTGGCTGCCGAGTCCCGCCTACGTCAACGAGCTGCGCAACTGGAACGGAACCTGGACGTCGTCGGAGGGCCCGGCGCTGCGTTGGATCCGTGTCCGCCGCGCGACCTACCTCATCAAGGAGGTGCTCGGCATCCACGACCGCACTGACCGGTTCATCTACGTCACGGACGGTGGCCAGTTCGACAACCTTGGGTTGCTCGAACTGCTGTCGCGCCGCTGCCAGCAGGTCATCAGCATCGACGCCAGCGGTGACGGGATCCTGACGACGACCGCCTTCGACGAGGTACGGCAGCTGGCCCTCGATCGCTACCGGATCCGCTTCTCTCTACCGGGACAGCCGCCCGATCCGAGCGATCCCGCTACCGGGCCGACGGTCTTCGAACGGATCGAAGCAGGTGAGCGCGTCAGGATCAAAGAGGGCAAGCTCACGTCCGACTTGTGCAGCGCCCACGGTGCCGCCGGCCTCTCGTCTCCGATGCATCTGGGGTTGGTCGAACGGATGGCCCGATCCAGCGTGGCGGTCCTCGACATCCACTACCCGGATCAGGTGGAGCGAGGTCGGCTGATCTTCGCTAAGGCCGTCCTCACCGCAGCCACACCGAACGAGGTGCTTAGCTTCGCTCTCGACTCGAAGCGGTTCCCGCACAACAGCACGGCCGACCAGTTCCTCGAAGCCGATCAGGTGACCAACTACATCCGCTTGGGTCGCTACCTCGGCGCCGAGGCCGCCCGAAAGGTCCAACGTGGAGCGGGGCCGCTCCCCGTCCCGAACGGCGACGATCCCGCTCCGAGCGATCCCGATCCCAAGCCGCGGGGCCTGCTCAGACGCCGCGTTCGCAGTCTTCGCGTTCGGCGGCCTTGACGGCGTAGCCGAGGACGATCGACGGCGCCAATAGGACGAACGCGGCTCCAAGTGCGACGATGACGAGAGTGGCCATGGTGGCGTTGAAGCCGGTGATCAGGGCGGCGAAGTACAGCACCACCGCCAGGACCAGCAGCAGGTAGCCGACGCGATTGGCGATGAGCGTCCAGCGCGCCACCTGGGCCCTGCGCCGGCGGACGGGGTCGTGCTCGGCCGTGCTCAGACGCCTCATGCTAGAGAGACGGCGTGGTGCGCACGTCCTGGGACCTTGGTGCCGACGGCGAGCGCACGGGTGTCCTGGTCGTCACGCTCGATCGTCCCGAACGGCGCAACGCCGTCGACCACGCCACGCTGCTCGCCCTCGCCGACGCCCAGGTGGTGTCCGCCGAGGCCGGGGTCCTCGTCCTCACCAGCGAGCCGCCGGCCTTCTGCGCCGGCGCCGACCTGACGGGTGTCGAGGAAGGGGAGTTCGTCCGCCTCGTCGGCGAGGTGCTGCGCGGGTTCACCGCGCTACCGATCCCGGTCGTCGCTGCCATCGAAGGTGCCGCCCTCGGGCTCGGCACGCAGCTGGCCATGGCCTGCGACCTGCGCGTGGCCACGCCGGCCAGCCGCTTCGGCATCCCCGCCGCCCGGCTCGGGCTGGTCGTCGACCACTGGACCGTCGAGCGATTGGCCCGCGAGATCGGCTGGCCGATCGCCCGAGCGATGCTCATCGGTGCCGAGACCTACGACGCCGTCGCGCTGCACGCCGTCGGTGCCGTCCATCGCCTCGGCGACCTCGCCGACGCGCTCGGCTGGGCCCGTGAACTGGCTGCGCTGGCGCCGCTGACGATCGCCGCCCACAAGCTGGCCCTCGAACGCTCGGCTCCCGAGCCGGGCCCGGACGAGGCTGTGGCCGCCGCCCGCCTCGCCGCCTGGCGCAGCGCCGACGCCATCGAAGGCCGCCAGGCCTTCCTCGCCAAGCGCCCGCCGAAGTTCACCGGCACCTGACCATCGGAGGTTTTCAGCGCACCGGAGGGTTTGCGTACCGGCAGGGGCGCCGCAAACCCTCGGATGCGCGAGGACCTGGGTCAGATGGCGGCCGGCAGCAGGCGGTTGACGTTCTGGAAGAAGAAGTAGGCGACGACGACGAACGGGACGATGCCGGCCAGCGCACCGACCCAGTTGTGCCGCACGGCCCGGCTCAGGGCGGCGGCGCCGATGCCGATCAGGCCGAGCAACATGCCCCACAGCGCGACCTGGTCGAAGGCTCGCTCGTCGCTGAACCAGCCCTGGGCGAAGGCGTCGGCGGCCTCGTCGTCGGTTCCCGGCCCCGCTCCCGGTTGGCCACCGGCAGTCTCCGATGGCGCCGGTGGGCCGACCGTGGTCGCGGTCGGGTCGACTGCACCGCCTGGTTCCTCGCCGATCAGATCCACCGACGGCGCGACTTGCGCTGGCGGCTGGTACGCCGCCGGGACCGCCGACGACGCGATGTCCAAGTCAGCGAAGATGATCAGGCGCTGCTGCGCGCTGTACTCCGGGTGACAGGTCGTCAGCGTCAGCCGAGCGATGTTCGGGTCCGTCGTCGCCACGACGTCCGACCGTGACGGATCAACGATTTCCGACGCCGTCATCAGGTACACGAACCGGCCGTGTGCTGTGGTGACGATGATGCGGTCGCCGATCTCCAGCTCGTCGAGCTGGGCGAACGGGGCACCGTACGTCGACCGGTGGCCGGCGATGGCGGCGTTGCCGAGCTGGCCGGGCACCGGCGTCGACGGGTAGTGCCCCGGCGCTCTCTTGAGCTCCTCGCGCCCGACGCCCTCGACGACCGTGGCGTTGAGGCCGATGGCTGGCACCTCGATGCTCCCAAGCGGGGCTCCGGGCGTCAGCGCGGGCGGTGCTGCGATGGGAGCCGGCGTCGGTGCGGCCGCCGGCGCCGTGGTGGTCGCGGCCAGCACCGCCTCCAGCTCGGCGTCCAGCTCGTCCTGGGCCTGGGCGTACTCGATGCCGGTGCCCCACAGCTGGTAGCCGACGAACCCGAACATCAACACGCCGGTGGCGATCAGCACCCGGCCCACCATCCCCACCGCCCAGCGCCAGTCGTGCGGCGGCGCCGGCCGATCCCAGCGTGATGCTCGAGGCTCGGGCGCGAGTCGCTCCAACCGGTCGAATGCGCTGGCCGGCCGACGCGGTCGGCGGCCGCGCGCAGTGGCGACCTCGGCCGGCCTCACCGACCGCCGTTGCCGCACCGGCCGCCGCTGCTCGTCGACCGTCACGCGCACGACGGTAGTGGTCGATGACGGATGCGGTCCGGCAGCCTCGCCCGGCAGGACCGATAGCGTCGCTCGGCGATGGACGGTGCGACCGGTCGGGACGGACCGCCGGTCGTCGACCTGGACGACGTCGTCGTCGTGCTCGGAGGTTTTCCGGCGCTGGCGGGCACCTCTTTGCGGGTGCACCGAGGCGAGATCGTCCTGCTGCGCGGCCCCAACGGCGCCGGCAAGACGACGTTGCTGCGCCTCTGCGCCGGCCTCGTCCCGCTGTCCCGAGGCCGCGGCACGGTGCTCGGTCACGACCTCGCCGGCGACCGGGTCGTGCTGCGGCGGGCCGTCGGCCTGCTCGGTCACCGCAACGGCCTCTACCTCGACCTCACGGTGACCGAGAACGTTGGCTTCTGGGGTGCGACCATCGGCGCCACGGGGCCGGAGGTCGACGGCGCGCTCGAGCGGCTCGGGCTGCGCGGCCGCCTCGAGCACCTGCCCGTGCGACAGCTGTCGGCCGGCCAGCAGCGGCGCACGGCGTTGGCCTGCCTGGTGGCTCGGCGAGCCCAGCTTTGGCTGCTCGACGAACCGCACAACGGACTCGACGCCGAGGGCCGTGACGAGATCGACGCCACGCTGCGCGCCGCCGTGGCGGCCGGCGCCACCGTGGTCGTCGCCAGCCACGAGCTCGAGCGGGCTGGCGCGCTGGCGACCCGAACGGTCGACGTGGTGGCGGGCCAGGCCAGCGAGCTGATGGTCCGGCGATGAACTGGCGCACTGCGGCGCTCGTCGCCCGCAAGGACCTGCTGGTCGAGTGGCGCAGCCGCGTGGCGCTCAACCAGGTCCTGCCGTTCGCCGCCGTGGTGATGGTGATGTTCGCCTTCGCCCTGGACCGAGACGGCCAGGCGATCCTCGACGGCGTCGCCCCCGGCCTGGTGTGGCTGGCCACGCTGTTCAGCACGCTGCTGCTCGTCCAGCGCACGTTCGCCGTCGAGGCCGAGGACGGTGCGCTCGACGCCCTGCGGGCCACCGGCCTCGACGCCGCGCCGCTGTTCTGGGGCAAGGTGCTCGCCCTCGCCGCTCAGCTCGCCGTGCTGGAGGCGCTGCTGCTGCTGATCGCCACGTTGCTCTACGGCACCGAGGTCCGCCCGAGCGGCCTGGTCCTCCTGCTGGTGACCTGGGTCGCCGCCACCGTCGGCCTGGCCTGCGTCGGTACGCTCTACGGAGGCCTCGCTGCCGGCGCACGGGGGCGGGAGACGCTCCTCCCGCTGCTGCTGCTCCCGGTGGTGGCGCCCGTCCTGATCGGAGCAACCCGCGCGGTCGAAGCAGCGCTCGGCACCGATGGGGCGGCGGTGTCGGACGGCTGGCCCTGGGTCGGTGTCGTCGCGGTGTTCGCCGTCGCCTTCGGCGCCGGGGGAACGCTGGCCTTTGGTCCGCTGATCGACGAGTAGGAGAACCGTGACCAACCTGGCGCAAGAAGCGGGTGACGCCAGCGATCAGCGAACAGCCGGCACGCCGGCCAGCACGTCGTCCCGGGGCACCCGGCTGCTTGGCGCCGCCGCCTTGGTCGGGGTGGCCTGGCTGATCGCCTTCGGGCTCGGCTTCTCGCCGGCCGATCGCGACCAGGCCGAATCGGTGCGCATCCTCTACGTCCACGTGCCGTCGGCCTGGCTGGCCTACCTGGCGTTCATCGTCACCGCCGTCGCCTCGGCGATCTATCTGTTCTCCAAGCGCCACTCGCTCGGCTGGGACCGCCTGGCCGGCGCCAGCGCCGAGGTCGGCGTGCTGTTCATGGGCATCACCCTCGTCACCGGCATGCTGTGGGGCCGGCTGACATGGGGCGTGTTCTGGGAGTGGGACGCCCGCCTCACCACCACCGCCTTCCTCTTCGTCACCTACGTCGGCTACCTCGCCGTGCGCCGGCTCGGCGGCAGCTTCGAGCAGCGGGCTCGG
>JBPCJL010000062.1:0-13689 GCA_051005355.1 Ilumatobacteraceae bacterium | reverse complement strand
GCCCGCCTCCCACCGGCTTACCGAAAGGTCCGGGCTAGTGCTGGCATCCTGTGCGAAGTGGTGCCGCTTACGGCGCTGATGCTCGCCTCGAGCGGCCGACCGACCGGGACGCTCGACAACTCGGTGGTGGAACCAAGGTCGACGGCTGGCGCGCCCAGGTCGCAGTCGACGACGAGGGGTGCACGGTGTGTGGACGCGCACCGGTCGAGACATCACAGTGAAGGTGCCCGAGCTGCAGCCGGTCGCCGCGCTGGGCGCGGAATGCCTCCTCGACGGTCAACTGGTCGCCGGTGCCGGCTTGCCGGTCGACTCCTATCCCTTGGCCGGGTTGATGTCGGCTCGCCGACGGGGGACACCGCTCACGTTCGTGGCCTTCGACGTGCTCTACCTGAATGGCCGCAGCCTGCTCGACTACGATTTGGCGAGCCGGCGGGAGGTGCTCGACTGCCTAGTCCGCCTTTCGGACGGTGCGCTCACTGGTGCACACGTTCGGCGGCCGGGACCTCGACGATGTCCTCGACGAGTGTGACCAGCTCGCCATGGAAGGTGTCGTGCTCAAGCGGCTCGACTCCAGGTACCGGCCAGGGCGGCGCACCAACGACTGGCGGAAGGTGAAGTGCCCGGCGTGGCGTCCCGAGCATGCTGAACGACGGGTCAAGCGCTAACCGTCACCGAACCGCCTTCTTGGCCCGCTCGCCCGCGCCGTCGCCTCGTCGATGATGCGCTGTGCGGCGTTGGCGCAAACGGCGAGTCCGACACGCACGGGTCGAGGTTTGGGGTAGAGAATGGTAATGGCTGCAACGAACGACAGGCCGGTGTCGCACGACGAGGCTCACAAGCTGCTCACGATTTACCTCGGCGATCACCTCGGGGGCTCGTCCGCCGGGCTAGCATTGGTCAGGCGCTGCCGACGCTCGAACGCAGGGACCGACCTCGACCGTGTTTTGGCCCAGATCGAATCTCAGGTCGAAGCCGACATCCGGTCGCTGGAGGAACTGATGGTTCGGCTCGAGGTGGCTCCCAGCCGGCTCAAGAAGGCGGGCGCCCGACTCGCCGAACTCGCGGCGCGCCTCAAGAGCAACGGACGGATCTTCACGTACTCGCCGCTGAGCAGGGTGCTCGAGCTGGAAGGGCTGACGTCCGGCATCGGGGCCAAGCGCAGCCTGTGGCAGTCGCTTCTCGCTGTCGCTGATCAGCACCCGGAACTCGATGCGGGCGAACTTCGCATCCTCGTCGATCAGGCCAGCTCGCAGTATGAGCGAGTGAGCATCGAACGCGACCGCGCCGCAGCGTCAGCCTTCGGCACGCGCACTGCGTGACTGCCGGCCAAGGAACAAGGGGCGCGGGGGGAATGCTGGCTGGGTGAGACGTAACTGGGCCCTTGGCGGGCCCCCGGGGCCGACGAAGGCTCAGTTGTTCGGCGTTCTCTCAGCGAGCAACCGGGTTGCCCGCTGAGCCAGCGTCGTCGCTTTCGTCGACGATCCGCTGCGCCGACCGGGCGCGGATCTCGTCGTCGATTCGCGCTTGCACCCCCGGCAACACGTTCCCCGACGCAACGACGCCGGTCACGTTTGCCAGGTGCCGGCCGGGGAAGAGGTGACCCCCATGGCTGACACCAACACCCTCGCCCGCTCCCTGAACGACCTCGGACTCGCCACTTGGTTCGGCGGTTCGCTGATGGGCAACGTCGGCCTCAACGGTGCCGCCTCCACGGCCACCGACCCACAGGAGCGGAACTCAATTGCCAGCACAGGGTGGTCTCGCTGGACGCCGGTCAACCTCGGCGCCATCGTCGCCCACCTGGCCGGCGGGGCCATGCTCACAGTCGCCAACAAGGCCCGTGTGGCCGGCCAGGAAGGCGTGGCCCGGACCACGCTCGTCAGGACGGCAGTGACCGGCGCGGCGCTGGCGGCCACGGCCTACGCCCGCTACCTCGGCCAGAAGCAGATGGACCACGCCGACGCGCCCGTCGAGGCCGCCACCACCCCCAGGTCAGGCACACCCGACAAGGTGGCCGGCGCCCAGCGCCAGCAGCGCATCGTGCAGTGGTCGATCCCTGCCCTCACCGGTGTGCTGCTCGTGCTCAACGCCTGGATGGGCGAGCAGCAGCGGCCGACGGAGGTCGCCTCGGGCGTGCTCAGTCGCCTGCTGCCCGGACAGTGACGGACGGAAGCGCAATCTCCCGCACCGCACCGCCCTCAGCCGCGTCGCACGCCGTCGCCTCGTCGGATCTCCTCGTGGATGTAGGCGAGCCGGTCCGCCGGCATCGACGTCGGCCTGCTTCACCCACTTGCGGACTGTCTCTCCACCCGAAGCCGAGCTGACGGGCCACCCGCTGCACTCCGCCACGGGGATACCGGTTTCCTCACGGATCTGGCGGACCGGACGGATCGCCTGCTCCTTCTGCGCCTTCGAGTAGCGCCGATGCGTCGGCGCCCCTGCTTGGTCTGACATGACTCCATCCTCGTTTCCGAGGTCAGGCGCGTCCGGGGATCCCACTTTGCTTCCACGCTCGGGCGCCCCATGCTCGGTCCGCCGATCCACCTCGTCGCCCCAGCGGCCGTCTACTCCATCGTCGGACCAGTGCCTCACCCGGCGACGTCGTCGCCAGCTCGATCATGGGGTTCGGCGTGCGAACGGCACTGCTGCGGGCCCTTCGGCGGTACGGGATCATGCCGGGAGAACGACCCGTCGTGGTCGATGCGGGCGTGCTCGATGAACGCTGCGGTCAGGCCAGCGATGCGCTCTGGTGCGCTGTAGTTGAGCGCGTGCGGGCCGTCGACCTCGATGAACCGATCGTGCGGCGAGGTGGCCAGCGCTCCGGCCCAGGAGGAGCTGACCAGCGGGTCGCGCCGTCCGACGACGACGAGCGTCGGCATGGCGGTGGCGGTGAGCCGTTCAGCCAGCGGGTACCGGACCATCGCCCGCAGCATCGACCAGCTGTGCACCACGCCGCAGCGGACGTAGTCGCGCACGACGATCGGCAGCAGAGATGGCGGTTCGCGCCAGGCGTCGCGCGCCGCCTGACCGACGAGCCGGAGCAGTGGGCGGTTGTGGGGGCCGCCGACCGGTGAGACGAGCACGGCGCCGCAGACCATCTGCGGGAACAGGTGGGCGAGCTCGACGACGATTGAGCACCCGAGCGAGTTGCCGACGAACGTGGCGTGTTCGATCTCGGCCGCCGTGCAGTACGACGCCAGTGAACGGGCCAGGCCGCCGACGTCAGAGGTGTCGGCCGCGGCCGGGCTGCGACCCATCCCCGGCAGGTCCGGTACGTAGGTCCGCCAGCGGCCGGCCAGACGGGCCGCCGTCGGCTCGAGGTAGGTCCCGGAGATGGCCAGGCCGTGAACGTGGACCACGGTCTCGGTCCGTCCGCCCGGCCCAGCGGCGAACCGATGGAACATCGGCAGGTCGTCGACGATGAGCCATGCGGAGCTGAGCGGCGGCGTGACGGCGGACACGGCCCGCACGCTACGGAACAGCCGACGCATGGGCGTCGGACGGCATGGCGATGGGTAAGCGCTCGCTCGGTCGGGCCCTACGCTTGACCGTCGCTCCGGGTCCTTGGCGGCGCAGTCTCAACTGACTGCCGCCAAGCGAGACCATCTCCTTCAATGTGCTGCGGTCGCCGAATCCATGCGGCGACGGGTACTCCCTACCGGGGTGCCATCACGAGAGGAATGAGAAGATGAAGAAATGGCTTGCAGGTCCGGCGATCGCCGGTCTCATGCTGGTGGGGACAGCGACAGCGCCGACGCCGCCGCACCGGCGTAGGAAGAGACGTCCGATGATGACAGCAGCAACACCGGGCCGTTCGGGCTGATCGGGCTCGCCGCCTCGCCGGTCTGGCCGGTCTGAAGCGACGGGACAACAACCGGCAGCCACAGCGAGCGCACCACCGCGTCGACACGCTGATCGGGCGGACGCGGGCGATGCGCCCGCCGGCCATCCAAACGCACGACTAGAGCGAGGACGGCGACTCCGCCGTCTTCGCTCTCGCGCGGGACCACCGGCGTCACCGAGGAACGCCACGCTGACCGACCTTGTCGATGCCGGCTCATCCCCCTCCACGAAGCCGTGTCGCGTGAGACCTCGTCGTGCCCACCGACCGGGCGTCGCTCCGGCACCTGATCGGTGTGTCGGGCTCGTGCGGAAGCCGGACCGTTGTCAACAGCTCTCGCCCGCTGATCGGCGACTGGCACGCCGCTTCCCGGCCTGACTGAAGCGGCCAAAGCTGGCACTAGCACGGCGATTCGGAGCCGGGGAGCCGGTCGCAACGGCCTCGCCGTCGGATCGTGGGAGCAGTGCTCTGAGACCGGCCTCAGGTGAGAAGGCCGAGCGATCGAGCTGCCGCCTTGCCACCGCCACCTGGTGCCAGGCGGAGGTCCGCCAGGACGCCTGGTGTCGTTCAGGCCAACAGGCTTTCGCTGAGGCGCAGCTCGCGTAGCTTGATCGAGACCTGCTGCAGGAGGCGACTGACGTGGACTTGGCTGACGCCCACGAGCTCGGCGATTCGCTCTGTTGCGTTCCTCGACGTGTCGCAGCACGAGCACGCGACGCAGACGTTCGGGCGATCTCGCAAGTAGGCCGATCAGCTCGGAGCGGGCGTCGATCCCGGTGGTCAGCAGATCCTCCCAGTGATCGTCACGCAGCCCACGGGCTACACGTGGTTCGCTGCTGGGCATCTCGATCGGCAGGGCCGGAAGTGCTGTTGGCGGCTAAGCATTCGTCCACCTCCTCGCGACGCAAGTGCAGGTAGTCGGCGACAGCTCTGATGGCGTTCTAGCTCGGCCAGCCTTGGGGAGCCCTTGTCCGAGACGGACCTTCCGGTACCGGCGTTTCGCTCGCTGGCCTTCCGACGTGCGCACGCTCAGCGTTGTTGACGTCGCGCAGATGCGCCGTTGAAGGTGTTAATCGAGCCACGTCTCGCGCGGCCGCGGCTTTCAACCTGCGGTCCGGCGGGGTGGATCAACCAACGACCGCGGCCACCTCGGTTGATGTCCGTGCTTCGGGCGGCCGGTCCGACTGGGTGGGGCGCACGCACCGCTGGAAGCGCCGGACACCGTCCTGCCCGGTCGGCTCATGAAACCTCGAAGACGTGCGGACCGCCACGTCGCAGATGGCATGACGGATGGAGTTCTGGCTCGTCCGGCCGTCGGCGAGCTCGAACCGAGCGGGGCGCCGCTCGATCGCCCGACCGGTCACCGAGCTTACGAGATTGCGCCTGCTGGCGACCAGAGCTGTCGCTGGCACATGAAGCGGTCGTCGTGTCGCTACTCGACGCGAGATCGCACCTCGCTCTTGGGCCCGACTTGAACGGCCGTCCTGGTCGTGACGTACCGCTTCGGCACCGTCCAGTGCGCACCGAATTCGCTGTTGAACGACTCGGGGATGAACGGGCTTTGCCCACCGGCCGGATAGCTGGTCAGCTCCCCGACGACAACGCGGTCAGCCAGCACGTACAGGTCGACCCGGAGGAAGTCGGTCGGTGCGCTCAGCCGCTCGGCGAGGTCGATCATCTCGCCGAGACGCGGCGGCGCCGGTTCCGGCGTCGGCGCCCAAGGCGGCCCACCGCTCATCGGCAGGTGCTGCCAGTCCGCCCGGTAGAAGTCTTGGCTGCGGGACCCGAAACGTCCGCTGTCCACCTGGATGTAGCGACAACGCTGGTTGAACACGAACAGCTTGTAGTCGTCGGGGATCCCGCCGTCCTGACCGGTCAGCAGTTCCTCAACGATCAGCCGGCGGGGAACCCGCCCGTACGCCCACTCCCGGTTCGGACCCTGCCCGTACAGCTGCTCGAGCCATTCGGCTCCGACCCGTGCCAGCTGCCGCCTGTCCAACGAGTCCGGACGCACGTGGGCGTAGACCCAGGCGCCGCCAGGCTCCGGAAGCCGGGCTCCAGGCAGACCGCGAGGGGAAACGACCACCACCGCCCCGCTGCCGTGGGTCGGCTTGACCACGAAGTACTCGGGCAACTTCAGGCCGACTAGGTCTCCCGGATCGTCGAGGAGAGCGTGGACCGCTGGCAGGTGATGCGCACCGACTGCTGCGGCTACGTATCCGCGCACAGCCGCCTTGTCGGCGAACGTGACGAGCAGCGGCCGATGATCGCGCAGCATCTTGTAGTGGACTTTTTCGTTGAACGTCGAAGGTTGTCGAGTACGCAACAGTCGCCACCATCGAACCCACCGACTCCGCTCTCGCCATCGGGCCCGCTTCATCGGCCGCTCGGACGGAACCGGCCGAACCGATCTCGGATCTCCCGGGCAGGGCCGAACCGCGGACCAACCCCAGATGCACCGTTCGCGGCGGTACAGCCGCTCAAGATCGTGCGCTGCGATCGCAAATGACGACTCCGATGGGTGACTCCATGACGGCTCGCCAGTGAGCATGGCGCGCCCCATGTCCGAGTGGCAGAACCGGAGGTCCTCGTCGACACCCCCGCTGCCGGGGCGGCGGTGCCCACTCGACCACCAATGCCGCGCCACGGTCAGCTGCAGACGAGGTCGTGCCGACACGAGTCGTCACCCGTTTGGCCCGACGCACCAGACCGGGTATCGCCGTGACCGGCTCCGGGTACCAAACGTTCATGTCGCCCCGCCGGTTTGTCATGTCGGTTGCAATGGCATGTCTTCTTCTTCCATCTGGGCTGTCGTCGTGCTCCGATGCCACGTCCGAGAACCCTTCCGACGCCCCTGATCCGCAACGCCAAGAGGACGAGGGCGAGGAGGAAGTGGTACGCGCCCCAAACGGCACCAACCTCGGCGCGCCGCCCATCAACGCCGGTGACGGCGAGCCCTGATGGTTCGAGCCTCATCGTTCGAACCAAGATCGCGGCTGCAAGCCGCTCGTGCCGGCTCCAGGATCCGTAGGCCCTTCACGACGTTCACTTGTCGTGCCGCAGGTGCTCTCCGACCAGCTCGGTGCGCGTGGTCACGAAGGCGCCGACGGTCGAGCCGTCACCAGGCTGCTGACGATGCGTCCAAGCGGTCATCAGCCAACCCACGCTCATCGCTGCCGCAGCGGCGCTCGACGTGGCGTTGATCTCAACGCTCCGCTGGGCACCGCCGTCGTCAGCGGCAGCCCAATCCGCAGATCGGCCACGCCCTACGTTCGCCGTGCTCACCAGGACGCTTGGGCCGGTTCGTGCGGTGCGCCGCTATCGGCGGTGGTGGAGGCGGCGCATGATGGCCGTGGTCGTCACCTCATGCATGGCTATGGAGACCGGCACCGCGTTCGCCACGACCGCCCACAGCGTGTCGAACTCAGCCGACCCGAGGGCGTAAGCCAGGTAGTAGATCGACCCGATGCCGCTGGGGGTCACCGGTCGGATCAGCTCCACCATCACGACCGCGACGGCGACCACCCGCCACGTGACCCCGTCGAGCAACCCGCCGACCAAAGAGCGCCGAGCAGGAGTAGCAGATGAGCCGATCGACCCGAGTCGCGAAGTCGTGCAGGACTTGGTGAAACTTGTCGTGACGCTCCTGCTGCGCAGGCCCAGCCACCACCCCGCCGCTGCGACGTTCTCTGCAGCTCTCAAACCGCTGCTCAGTGACGGCGCCGTCATCTGATCGACCTCGCTGCGCTCGATGTGCGGGTCAGACACTCGGCGATGGGGGGCGGATCCTGATGAACGACCCGTCCCAGCCCGACCGGCGCCTCCTCAACCTCGCCACGCTCTCAACATCGTCGACATCGACGAGGACACCACGAGACACGTCTGGCCGCCTCCATGGAGTGACACGCCTGCTGCCTTCTCTGAACGCGTCCGAGGGGCAGCGTTATCGCGTTCGGAATGACGCGAGAGCCATCCATGACCGTGAATCGGTCCGCAGGTGGTGTGGTTAGGCCGAGTCCGCCCAGGGCATGATCAGGCGCTCACGTCGCTCCGGCCCTCGGTGACCCTCCCCTAGATGCGTCTCGAGGTCACCGACCTCGGCTAGCAGAAACGGAGCGGCGGCCACGCAACGCCCGTGGCGAGCGAGACGCCGCCAACACCGGCCGCCGCAACCGCCCTGCGGCTCTCCGCGGCAAGACTGCAGAGTTGCTGGGCTACGCCGCAACGGCTCAGGCGCCACCCCGGAAGTTCACGAGACCGGTGCATGGCGTGGCGGATCGCTCGGGTGCCGAGCTCCGGAATGGGGTAACCAGGTGTCATGGCCGACGGTGCGGCGATCCCGGTGGCAAGGCGCGAGGAGCTGGTGTCGCTGTTGTGTGAGGCAGCCGAGCTGGAGCACGGCTTGGCGTGCAGCTACCTGTATGCCGCGTTCTCGCTGCGCCGCTGCACGGCAGACGGGTTGGCTCCCGAGCACGTCGAGGCGGTCGGGCGGTGGAGGTCAGCGATCATGGAGGTGGCTGAGCAGGAGATGTTGCACCTGGCGCTCGTGTGCAACCTGCTGAGCGCGATCGGCGCCGCTCCGCACCTGCGTCGGCCGCCGATGCCCCAGACCTCGCCGTACTACCCCGCCGGGATGACGATCGAGCTGCGACGCTTCGACGAATCGTCCCTGACGCGCTTCATCTTCCTCGAGCGCCCCGAGGGCGTCGAGGTCGAGACGGAGATCGTCAACCATCCCGACGTCGACCTCGACGCCGTGGCGCCGGCGGTGGCACCTGGCGCGCTCGGCGGCCCGTCGGACGATGTTGTTGGCGACGTGGCGGAGCCACCCAGCCTGCAGACCGTCGGCCACCTCTACGAGACGATCGAAGGGGGGTTCGAACACCTCGCCGCCGAACGAGGCGAGACCGGGCTGTTCATCGGGCCGCCGCCTGCGCAACGACGCACGCCTACTTCGAGATGCACGACCTCGTCGCGGTCACCGACCTGGCATCCGCCCGTCACGTCCTGCACTTGCTGACGACGCAGGGAGAGGGCGTGCGCGGCGACTGGAGCGACGCACATTACGGCACGTTCCTCACTATCCGGGACGAGTTGCGTGAGCTCCAGCGCATCGACGCGACGTTCGATCCGGCATGGCCCTGCGTCGACAACCCCATCGCACGTCCCCCGTGGACGCCGAGCATGAGCGTCGACACGTCGTCGACGAGCAGGAAACGACCGACGTCATGGTCCTGTTCGACAGCGCCTACACGCTCATGACGCTGATGCTGCTGCGCTTCTTTGCGCACACCGACGAGGACGAGCACGCCTTGCGGACGCTGGCGCGCAGCGCGGTCGACCTGATGGAGGACGTCATTGCACCGCTCGGCTCCCTGCTCGCAAAGATGCCGGCGTCGTCATCGATTTCCGAGACTGCTGGGGCGAGCTTCGAGTTCTATCGCTCGGCGACCCTCCTCCCACATCGCGAGCCGGCATGGATCATCTTCCACGAGCGGCTCGTCGAGCTCGCCGCCCATGCCCAGCGGCTTGATCGCACCCAACCGGATCTCAGCCTGGACGCCGTTGCCACCGCGCTCGCCAACACCGCCGCCGCGATCGGGCACCATGTCGCGCCACACCGGAACGGCTCCGCTGCCCGCTGACTTGCACCGCCGGCCGCACCCCGACGGGCCACGGGCGCCCACGACACGGAGGAGCGACGACCGGACTGCGGATGTGGCTCGAACATCGACCTGCGACATCACTGGTTGGGCTAACGCGATCCCACGCCCCACAACCATCCCACCCCCTATGACCGCTCCTCACCCTCACGGCCCTTGACCACGGGAACAGGACGGGAACAGCGCGGCTGCGCCGGAGGGACACGGGCCCGGATTGCGACCTTCTGCGCTCTGGGCCCCCAGCCATGGTCGAGGTCCCGGCGGGGGGCGCCCGGTGCCCGAGGGCTGATGACCGCTGCGCAGGTGCTGCGAGTCTGAATCGGCGGTCACGCGAAGGAGCACGGCGTGGACAGCGGGGATGGCAGCGGCCTCCATTGCGGCGAAGCTCGCCGGTTGACGTCCCACCGCAGGCATCGGTCGACGAGCGACACCATCATCGCGTCAAAGTGCGCCTTGCGGTTGGTCGATCACGCGGAGCCGGGGTGGCAACGATCATGAACTACCGACATGCCTGATTGGGGCGGGCGGGCGCGCGACGACTTGTCGGTGAGCCGGGTTCGCGGCGCGCGTTCGGTGCGCCTGCCGACCTGGCCGAAGGGGTTCGACTCGCCGGGCGGCAGCGCCGGCAACGTGACTGGCCACGGCCGATTGGACACTTCTCGCTATGACGACTGCCAGTGCTTGTGCCCGCTGTCGGTGATCGATGGGGGGATCGTCCCGTAGGGGTTAACGGCCGGGCTCAGCCGGCGCGCTCGGTCGTCACGTCCAGCGGACCCACCTGCTCACCCTGCACGAGCTGGACGAACCGGTCGCACGCGATCGACCACATCTCGCTTTGCAGCGCCTTGGCGATGCCGAGCTTGTCGTACATCACGTCGAGGAAGCGGTCGTGGCTGCGAGCCCATGACTCGATGGTGAACGCGACGTGGGCGTGCTCGCCGTCGGAGGCGTCGGCCGCGGTGCGCATCTCGATCACGCCGGACTCCATGTGCCCCTCCAGCGTGGCCAAGCGGAGTGAGCAAGGTGACACATCAACCAACTCGACGGCTCCCTTCCACGGGCCCCAGATCTCGATGACGTAGCGGTCGCCGACGCGCATCTCTCCGGACGTACCGCGCACCTTGGTGAACGGGGCCAGGTCGAGGTCGGCGAGGACGTTCGGATCGGCCTGGATGGCGGCCATCGCGTCCTCCGCTCCGAGGCCGGCGTCGCGCACGACGGTCCGGTAGCGCCGATGAAACGCCGGTCCGGACCCGACCTCGACCGGTTGGTCATCGACGTCCCTGGCGCGATCGAGCGTCGGGAACTCGACCTCGTCGACGGCCCGTTGGTCGTGGGCGACGCACCGCCGGTTCCATCGCCAGATCGCGCCCACGGCGGTGACGAGACCACCCTCCCGGTGGTCAGGCGGTTTCTGCGATCCGTCCCAGGCGGACGCCTCGATCCGGTCCTCCACCATCCGCACGAAGGCGTCGACGTCATCGACCCCCAGCGTGGCTGCCGGATGTCGGATCACGCCCAGTGGGTCGATGCCCCTGACCGGCTCCCGGAAGCGGAGGCAGGCACCGCCGACCGTGGTCGCCGCCATGGTGATGCCACGGTCACCCCACGACAGGCGGGCCGGTCCCGCCACCTTCCAGCCCCGATACGGCCCCGTGCGTTGGACACCGACGACGTTGGACCACACGCTGGCCACCCGCCACGGGCCGTAGACAGCCTCGAACCCGTGATCGTCGACACGGACGTAGCTGCGCGTCGGCACCACCGTGGACCAGCGGGCCCACGTGTCTAACGGCCGTTGAAACGCGAACGACAGCGCAACCGTCCGAAACCCGCCAGCGATCGACGAATGCCCCCACCGGGGGCTGCTCACTCGGGCCTCAGTGTCCAACGGCGGTGGTGCCGAACATCAGCACGCGGCGACCCACGTCGTAAGTGACGTCGTCACCGTGGCGCAGCAGTTCCTGCAGCACATCGACGTCGTCAGCGTCGAGCGTCAGCACTTCCTCCCATGCACCTTGGTCCAGCACCAGTTGGAGGGTCCACACCCCCTCCTCGCCGGGCTCCTGGGCGATCCAGCTGAACTGGTAGTGGGAGAGATGACGGACGCGAATGCTGTCGTCGGTGACCGGCTGGGTCACCTCGGCTGTACTGACGTTCCCACTCGATCGAGAGGTCCGTGGCATAGCTGCTCCTTTGGCTTCGACGGGGTTCGTCCGGGGACTACCCAAGCTGCCCCACGCGTAGTCGCAAGGACACCGTGGCGCGGATCTGGCGCCGGAACCTGCGGCCGTGGCGGGTCGACACGTTCAAGCTGTCCAACGACCCGGCCTTCGAGGCCAAGCTCGTCGAGGTCGTCGGGCTCTACCTCAACCCGCCGGAACGGGCCGTGGTCTTCAGCTTCGATGAGAAGCAGTGCCAGGCGTTAGACCGCACCCAGCCGTCACTGCCGCCGAGGTTCAATTCCGCCCGCGAACCCGAGCGGATGTGTCGGCTCAAGGGCCGGAGGACGGCGGCGTCCATGTGGAGTGTCCTGCTCGGTCAGCGTCACCGCCCAGTCCGGCGAGGAGTGCCGGTGGATCAGCGCGGTCACCTGCACGAGCACGCTGTTGGGGTCCTGCTCCGCAGCGTGGGGCACGGCGCGACGGTAGCCCTGACCCCGGTGCGGTCGGGTACCGTCGAAGGGGTCACGAACACCCGCGAGGGAGGTCACGATGGTCCGCAACCCTGATCACATCACGATCGCCGTGGCCGATGCGGCGAAGGCGATCGACTTCTTCGCGCTGCTCGGGTTCCGTGAGGAACACGTGCTGATGATCGACGGCGGTGGGCCGGCGAAATACATGGGCATGCCGGACATGAAGGCGCAGCACATCACGCTGGCGCTGGAGGGCGCGTCGCCTCGGTTCGAGATCCAGCTGCTGGAGTTCGAGCCGACGGCTGCACCCGATCCAGGTGAGCACCCGACCAACCTCCGCCGTCGCGGCTACAACCACCTTGCGCTGCGCGTCGACGACATCGCCGCCACCACGGCCCACCTCGAGGCCAACGGCGTCACGATGCTCAGCGAGGAGCTCGACTACATCAGCCGGCGGCTCCGGCTGTTCGAAGGACCGGAAGGGATCACCCTCGAGCTCGTCGAGTGGGTCGACTCGCCGGCAACGCCCGGCTGATCAGCGGGTCGCGCCGACGGGTTCGGCGTGGTCCCGTCCGACGCGGCCGCCGGCGGTCGGCGGGTCGGCGACGTTGCGCACGTCGTCGATGCATCCGGCCAGCAGTTCGCGCAGCATGGCGTCCGGATCGCTGATGCACGCTTGGGTGATGCCGAGCACGGCGTGCTGCACGATCGTCGGCGCACTGGTGCGGCGGAACCGCTCGGGGTCGACGCGCTGGTCGCCGGCGAACGTCGCCGCCCACTGGGCGGCCAGCGGCGCCCTAGCAAGGGCGGCCCGGCTGGCCGGTCGCAGCGGGGCGCGACCCGTCCCGTCCAGGTCGGCGAGCAGCCGGTCGGTGACGATCACGCCGACGGCCATCACGTTCTGACGGTCGGCGGCGATCACCGGCAGCGCGGTGGTCGCGCATCGCCAGCTGATGCGGGCGTCGGCAGCGGGATGGTGCGTGGTCACTCCGATCACCGAGGGGATCAGGTCGATCAGGTCGGCCCGCCCGGCGTCCGTGGTGCCGTCGTTGACGAGCCGGGCCACCGCAGCAAGCAGGGGATGGGTGCAGCGCGGGTGATCGCTCCACCGTTCACCGGCGAGGTACGAGGCCATCTCCATGAAGCAGGCGCCGCGTCGGGGGTTGCGGTGCCGGCCGCGCGACAGGGCAGGGACCAGCTCGGGCAGTCGAGGTGGGTGCTGGCGCATCAGGGCTGACCTCCCCGGTCTCTCAGACCATCGATCCGTTGACATCGTCCCGCGTTTCGCTCATTCTGCCCGCTCCGGTCGGCCGGTGTGCAGCAGAGCGCCGCGTCAGCGGGGAGAAGCTCCCACCGCCGGTCGATCATCTTGCCGGTCCTGGGCTGGTCCGTGGCCGTCGCCGGACGCCACACCGAACCCCTCACCGTCGGCGATCAAGGCCGTCTCGATGTCCCGCTGATCGAGCGGGAGCTCCCCGACCGCGGCGCGCAGGCGCTCGAGCTGCTCGGTCAGCACCGCCCGCCGGTCCTCGGGCGCGATCGCCAGC
>JBPCJL010000061.1:0-3602 GCA_051005355.1 Ilumatobacteraceae bacterium | reverse complement strand
TGGTTCACCTGACGACTCCGGGCGCGGTAGAGAGCGGCGAGGTTGTCGGCGAGCGACTCAATGTCGGCCAGATCCGGCTCGGTGACGGTCTCGATCTGCCAGCCGCGCAGGTGGAGGTCGCGCCGCTTACGAGCATCCTTGGCCATGCCCTCGACGCTGCGGTGCTCCGGATGGATGTCGAGCTCGACACCCCACAGGACGTTAGGAACCGCAAGGTCGATCCGGTAGCGCGCTGCGCCGACACGTTGGCGTGCCTGGTGCTCGATCGGCACATCGCGCCGCCTCAGGGCGTCGGCGAGCTCGACTTCAGGGTGGGACTCGTTCGGCAACGGTCCGCCAAGCGAGTGCAGCGTGCGCAGGAAGACGCCTGACCCTGGACGGGCGGGATGACCGAGGCGTCCCTCGATAGCGATCAGCTGGTCCACCGTGACGCGCCCTTCGTGGAGCAGTTGCTGGACCACCGAGACGTGGTCGAGTTGGGCGAGGTCAGCGGCGAGGTCGAAGGCCAGCCGCAGCCACGAGGCGACCGTGATGCCGTCGGAGCGCACATGTCGGTCGATCGACTGCAATGCCGTCGTTTGGCGATAGCGCACACCCCGATCGACGGGAAGGTTGATGCCGTGGCGGATGGCGAAGTGCAGTGGGGCCTGCGACGGCATTCGTCGCAGGCCGGCCAACGTGCCAGCGGTCGGTCCTGTCACGAACCCGGTCGGGTGGGCGGCGGACAGGACAGCACAACGTTGCAGGAGCGTGCGCGGCGCCGAGGTGATGACGAACACGCTCTTGGCTACACGCCTGAGCACACCACGTTCTAACAAGCGGTTGGTCGTCTCTCGTCCGACTCCACGGGCGCGCAACTCACGCAGCGTCACGACTCCGTGGTGATCAGCAAGCCACGCCTGGATGGCAGGCGACAGGTCGGCCATCGGGCCCTCCTCGTCTCGTTGACGGCAGAGGGGGATGTCGGTGGCGCAACGCTATCGCTCGATCGTCCGAGTGTTTCGTGAGGGGACTCCCCTCACGAAACAATCGGATGCGAGGAAATACTCGGATGGGTTAGGAGCGGCGGTAGCGGGACTCGGCGAAGCAGTAGAGGCCGAACAGGACGAGGCCGATGGCGGTGACCCACAGCACGATCGTGCCCCATGACTGGTCGGCGAGGGTCTGCAGCGCGCCGGAGATCCCTCGGCTCTCGTTCGGGTCGTACTGGATGGCGGCGACGATGAAGAAGATGCCGGAGATCGTGAACACGACCCCGCGCGCCCCGTAGCCGGCCCGTCCGGCGGCCTTGATGCCGTCCGTCGCCCGACCCGGCGGCGGCGAGATGCGTTCCATGAACTCGGCCTTCACGGCGTACTTGTACGTCTGATAAAGGGCAATGGCGATCAGCACCGCGCCGAGCAGCCCGACCAGCAGGCGTCCCGCCGGCAGGTCGAACAGGAACGACGACGCCTGCTGCGGGTCCTGGTTCCCCGACTCGCTGGCGGCTCCGCCGCCGTCCCACACGTCCATCGTCACCTTGATGGCAGTGATGACGAGGACGGTGTACACGATCCCCTTGCCGAGGAACTCGAGTCGATCCTTGGCCTCGTCCCCCTCGACCGGGTCGCCGACCCACGCCTGGATGAACCGCCACAGCGCCAGCGCAATCAGTCCGGCCACGAGCACGACGAGCAGGAACTTGCCGAACGGCTGCTCGGCCAGCTTGGCGAAGGCGCCGGTCTGGCTGACCTCCTCGCTCGACGTCTGCCCGCGAGCGAACTGGATGGCCAAGATGCCGAGGATGAGGTACAGCACGCCACGGGCGGCGATGCCGGCTCTGCCGAGCGGCTCGCGCCACCGACGGGCCGCCTGCTCACCTGATGCCGTCGTCGCCGCGATGCTCATGCTCGGTCCTGCTTCCTTCGGTCCTCGCCCCCCGGTGGAGCGTCAATCTGCGTCGCGACGGCCTCCGGGATCCCACGCCGTCGCGCTGGTCGACGGCGGTACCCCGGGCGGGCGACGTCCAATCGTGCCAACATCGCCCCGTGGCCGAACCAACCGTCCTCGTCGACGACGCCGCCGCCGACCGCGCCGCCGACCTGCTCGCCGATCTCGTGCGCCAGGCGATCGCCGAACGCGGCCGGGCGGCGATCGCCGTGTCGGGCGGATCGACGGCGCCGCCCATGCTCGACGCCCTCGCCGCAGCGGACGATCTCGACTGGGACGTGGTCGACGTCTTCCAGGTCGACGAGCGCGTGGCGCCCGACGGCGATCCCGACCGCAACGCCAACCAACTGGCGCGCGTCCCCGGGCGGCACCACCTGATGCCGGTCACCGACGACGACCTCGAGGTGGCAGCGCGTCGCTACGCCGCGGAGTTGCCTGACCGCTTCGACGCCGTGCACCTCGGCATGGGCCCTGACGGTCACACTGCGTCATGGCCACCCGGCGACCCCGTCATCGATCGGACGGAGCCGGTGGCGATCTCGGGCGTCTACCAGGGCCGCGTCCGGATGACGCTGACGCCGCCGGTGATCGACGCCGCCCGGGCCAGGATCGTGCTGATCACGGGCGAGGACAAGGCCGATGCGATCGGTCGTTGGCTCGGCGGGATCGGCGAGGCCGGTGGGCTGCCGATCGACCGCATCTCGCTCGACGACACCACCGTCGTACTTGACGAGCCCGCCGCGGCCAGGCTGCCCGAGCGGTCGTGAAGCTCGACGTCGGCTGCACGATGGAGCTGTCGGCGCTCTGGCCGACGCCGGCCATTCTCATGCTGCGGCCGCGCAGCGGCGAGGGCCAGTGGGTGCTCTCCGATCGGTACACCATCGATCCCGAGGTGCCGATGGCGGAGTACACCGACGGCTACGGCAACCTCTGCCAGCGCGTCGTGATCCCGGTCAGCACCGACGGTCCGGTGACCGTGCAGGTCGAGGCGACGGTCGACACGGCCGACGACGTGGACGTCGACGTGACGATGCCTCGCACGCCGATCGAGCAGCTGCCGGACTGGGTCCTGCAGTTCCTCCTGCCGAGCCGCTACTGCCCGTCCGATCTGATCGGCCAGATCGCCGCCGACATCGGCGGGAGCGAGCTGCCGGGGTACCCGCAAGCCGAAGCCGTCCGGGCGTGGATCGCCCGGGAGGTCAGGTACGAGTATGGGACGAGCAACGTGTCGACGTCGGCGCTGGAGACGTACGAGACGCGCACGGGGGTGTGCCGCGACTTCGCCCACCTCGGCATCTCGATGTGCCGTGCCCTCGACATCCCGGCGCGGATGGTGGTCGGCTACCTCCACGAGCTGGACCCGATGGACCAGCACGCCTGGTTCGAGGCCTACCTCGGCGGCCGCTGGTTCACCTTCGACGCCACGCAAGCCAACCCCCGCGGTAACCGCGTGGCGATCGCGTACGGGAGAGATGCCGCGGATGTCGCGTTCATCACGCAGTTTGGGCCGTTGGAGCTGCGGAGGTTAGAGGTCTTCGTCCGGCCTGCTGGCTGAACCGTCGCGCCGCGCACGGTCCCGGGGGTTTTTCGCCTGTTCCCGGGTCCCCCCCACCCCCCCGCGTTCTGCTACCCCGACTCCGTCTTTTTCCCCCCCCCACGGTTTCTTGGTTCCC
>JBPCJL010000060.1:0-3475 GCA_051005355.1 Ilumatobacteraceae bacterium | reverse complement strand
CTCTTCATCGGACTCGCCGCACTCGCCCTCGCCGCCTGCGGCACGGGCCAGGCCGCAGCGCCGCCGTCGGGCCCGCCGACCGTCGCTGGCGTCGGCTCGTTGCCCGATCCGCTGGCCACTGCGCCGGCGCCGGCATCGACGCAGGCTGACACGACCGACCCGGTCGAGCAGACGACGCGGAGCACGACCCGGCGCACCACGACCACCGACGCCGGTCCCACGACCACCGACCGGGGACGGTCGACCCTGCCCCTCGGTCGCCTCGTCGACGGCAACCGGGTGCTGATGATCGGCGACTCGATCCTGGCCTCGACCGCCGAGCGCTACGACGGCGAGATGTGCGCCAGCCTTGTCCCCCTCGGATGGGCCGTCGAGATCGACGCCGAGACGGGCCGCGAGATCGAGTTCGGCAACGACGTCCTCGACCGCCGCCTCGACGCCGGGTGGGACGCCGCCGTCGTGTTCCTCGGCAACAACTACCCCAGCACACCCGAGGCTTTCGCCGCCGAACTGCGCCGCATCGTCGAGCGCCTGGAGCCGCGTCCCACGATCGTGGTGACCGTGTCCGAGTGGGACCGCCGCCAGGCCGAGGTCAACTACATCGTGCGCTCGCTCCCCACCGAGTACGAGCACGTGCGCGTCGTCGATTGGGCCGCGCAGACGGCGGCCGACGACGGGCTGACTCGCGGCGACGACCTGCACCCGACCGACTCGGGCCGGCGCACGCTGACGTACATGATCTCCGGGGTGCTCGGCACGGCGCCACGCGACGCGGACTGGCGTCCCACGTGCCTGCCGACCGAGTTCACCGACGACACGAACTGAGTCGACGGTGCTCCAAGCCCAAGGCCTTTCGGTGGAGGTCGGCGGACGTCTGGTCGTCGAGTCGGCGGACTTCACGATCATGCCGCGCGACACCGTGGGCCTCGTCGGGCGCAACGGCGCCGGCAAGACCAGCCTGCTGCGCGTGCTCGGTGGCGAGGTGGAGGCAGCGGCCGGCCGAGTCGTGCGGCGCGGCGCCTTCGGCTACCTCCCGCAGGACCCGCGCATCGCCGGCATGTTCGACGGGCGGCGAGCCGTCGCCCACGTGCTGTCGGGACGGGGCATCGACGAGGAGCAGGAGCGGATCGAGAAACTGCGCATCGCCATGGAGGAGCGGCCCGACGAACGCAACGTGGCCCGCTACACGCGCGCCGAGGAGCTGTTCCGGACCAACGGTGGGTACGCCGCCGACAGCGAGGCGCGGGCGCTGGCCGCCGGGCTGGGCATCGGGCCGGACCGCATCGATCTGCCCGTCGGCGTGCTCTCGGGCGGCGAGCGGCGGCGGGTCGAGCTGGCCCGCATCCTCTTCGCCGGCAGCGAGGTGCTCTGCCTCGACGAGCCCACCAACCACCTGGACGTCGACGCCAAAGAATGGCTGATGGCGTTCCTGCGCAGCTATCGCGGCGCGCTGCTCGTGATCAGCCACGACCTCGACCTGCTCGACGAGGCCATCACCCGCATCCTGCACCTCGACCGGGTCGGCGAGGACGCCGTCGGCCACCTCGTCGAGTACAAGGGAACGTACTCGCAGTACCTCGCGGCCCGGGCCCCCGACGAGGAGCAGCATGCCAAGCTGGCCGCTCGCCAAGCCAAGCAGAAGGCCAAGATGCAGCGCTTCTTCGACCGCTTCGGCGCCAAGGCGACGAAGGCGGCGGCGGCGCACAACATGGAGAAGCGCATCGCCCGGCTGGAGGCCGAACAGGTGGAGGAGCGCCGCGGCGACCGGGTGCTGCGGGTCAAGTTCCCGCCACCCCCGGCGCCGGGCCGTACGGTCATTAAGGCGGCCGGCTTGGCCAAGTCGTACACCGGACCCCCCGTCTTCGAGGACGTTTCGTTCGACCTGGGGCGCGGCGAGCGGCTGCTGGTGCTCGGGCTGAACGGCGCCGGCAAGACGAGCCTGCTGCGGATCCTCGCCGGTGAGCTGGGACCGGACCGTGGGTTGGTCTCGTTCGGGCACAACGTCACGGTCGGCTATTACGCGCAGGAGCACGACAACCTGCGGATCGAGGAGTCGCTGCTCGAGAACCTGCGGCGTGAGGTACCGAACGAGGTGGTGCTGAGCGAGACCCAGCTGCGCGGGCTGGTGGGGATGATGGGGTTGTCGGGAGAGAAGGTGTACCAGGAGGCCGGCACGCTGTCGGGCGGCGAGAAGACGAAGTTGGCCCTGGCCATGCTGATGGTCGGGCGCAACAACCTGCTGCTGCTCGACGAGCCGACCAACAACCTCGACCCCGCCAGCCGCCGTTCCGTGTCCGACGCCCTGGTCGAGTGGCCCGGCGCCGTCATCTTCGTCAGCCATGACACCGAGTTCGTCGAGCAGCTCGCGCCGACCAAGGTGCTGCTGATGCCCGACGGCGACCTCGACTACTTCAACCCCAACTGGCTCGACCTGGTGGCGCTGGCGTAGCAGCGGTACCTTCTCGGCGCATGCGCACCGGGATCTTTGGGGGACGGATCAACGAGGGCACGGTCGACGACGTCGTCGCCGAGGCCCGCCAGGCGGAGACCGACGGCTTCGACAGCTACTGGGCGCCGCAGATCTTCAGCCATGACGCACTGACGGCGTTGGCCATCGTGGGGCGCGAGGTGCCGCGCATCGAGCTCGGCACGGCGGTGGTGCCGACCTTCCCCCGCCACCCGATGGCGCTGGCCCAGCAGGCGCTGACCGTCAACGCCGTCGCCGGCGGCCGGCTGTGCCTCGGCATCGGGTTGAGCCACCAGATCGTGATCGAGTCGATGATGGGCCTCAGCTTCGACAAGCCGGTCCGCCACCTGCGCGAATACCTCAGCGTGCTGGTCCCCCTGACCCGCGGCGAGCCCGTGGGTTTCAACGGTGAGGCCTACCGGGTCAACGCGGCCGTCACGGTCGCCGGCTCGTCCCCGCCGTCGATCGTCGTGGCCGCACTCGGACCGCAGCTGCTCAAGGCGACCGCCGAGCTGGCCGACGGCACCGTCACGTGGTGCACCGGCCCGAAGACGCTGTCCGAGCACACCATCCCGACGATCACCGCGGCGGCCGAGGCGGCCGGCCGGCCCGCGCCGCGCGTCATCGCCGCGTTGCCGGTCTGCGTGACCGATGACTTCGGCGGCGCCCACGAGCGGGCGGCCGAGGTGTTCGCCGTCTACGGGCAGCTGCCGAGCTATCGGGCGATGCTCGACCGTGAGGGCGCCGACGGTCCCGCCGACATCGCCATCGTCGGTTCGGCCGAGCAGGTCGTCAACCGCATCGGCGAGCTGGCCGACATCGGCGTCACGGAGTTCGTCGCCGTCGAGTTCGGCGTCACCCCCGACGAGCGCCAGGACACCCGCCAGGCCCTCATCGCCTCCATGTCCTGACCATCCGAGTGTTTCGTGGGGGGGCTCCCCGCACCAAACAACCCCAGAAAAGGAAACACCCGGAGGGGTGTCCGACGAGCGTTAAAAGCGTAGGGGA
>JBPCJL010000059.1:0-3801 GCA_051005355.1 Ilumatobacteraceae bacterium | reverse complement strand
TGCGCACGGCCTCGGCTTCCGTGCGGCGCATCCGCTCCGTCGACAGTGATTTGAAGAAGTTGTAGACCCACTCGTTGAACTCGCCGTCTCGCCACGCGCGGAAGCGGCACGACAGGAACAGCGAGTTGCTCCAATCGACGGCTCGTTCGGCGACGACCTGCTCGACGAGCGGGCGCTCGATCTCGAACCGGTAGCGGTAGGCCTCGCCGTCGTGGGCGCGCACCTGGCCGGCCGGGAAGTCGAGGTACACGTCGACGTCGCCGGCGCGCAGCAGGCAACCGGCCCCGATCTCACCGCACACGGTCGGACCGATCGCCATCAGCGGCTCCCACCATTCGCGCAGCGTGGCAACGAGATCGGTGTCGGCGTGATCGGGCCATGACGACTTCAGAGCGTCGACCCACGACAGCCAGTCGGACTGGTAGCTCTCGAGGTGGGCCTTCTTGTCGGTGAAGATCGCCTCCACCCGCGCCTCGGCGATCGGGTGCTGCACCACGAGCTCGTCGGGACGGATCTCGATCGTCGTTCCGGGGATGGCGAGGATCCCGCGGTGGCCGGATCCGGCGAGGCGGTCGAGGAAGACGCGCTGGTCGACGAAGATGCTCGGCTCGTCGCCACGGATCAGGTTGAGGTCGAAGAGGTCGGGGTCGAGGAAGCACGGCGGCCCGGCGCTCGGCACCACGGCGCGCGCCCCGATCGACTCGACGTAGCGCATGGCCCTGGCCAGCTGGCTGTCGACCTTCGCCTCGACCAGCGACCGCAACTCGCGCTCGGGCAGGTCGTAGACCATCGGGTACCAGATCGCCCCGCTGTACTGCAGCCAGTGCAGGTCGACGGGGCCGTGGGACCGGAGCGCGTCGAGGTCCGTCGTGCGGCAGTCGTTCTGATCAACGATGCGGGCCAGGCCATCGCTGACGACGAGCGCCGAGTCGCCGCCTGGGCCGTCGGTGATCGACGTCTCGACGTGGATGGCGACGGTCAGGCCGCCGAGGTCGAGCTCCTCGCCGTCTGCGGTGCGCACCAGCTCGGTGAAGCCGAGGCCGCGCAGCCGGCGCTCCTGCTCCCGAGTCGGGTAGCCGGGCAGCAGCACGGTGACGTCGCGTCGGAGGTGATCCCGCAACCACGGTTCGTCGAGGTGGTCGGCGTGGAGGTGGGAGACGTAGAGGAAGTCGGCGCCCTCGATGCGGTGGCACAGGTCTTCGGCCAGCTGGTCGTTGCGCGGGAACGGAAACCACGAGCCGAAGAAGGCCGGCAGGAACCACGGGTCGCACACGATCGAGCCGTGCTCAGACTCGATCAGCATGCCGGCGTGGCCTAGCGACGTCGCCCGCATCATCGAGCCCCGAACCTACCGACGCCCCGCCCGAGCGGGGCCGCACCGACGAGTTACGCCACCGGCGGGTCGGTGTACTGCTGGCCGGCGCGCGAGACGTGCTCCGTCCAGGCCTGGCCGTCCCAGTAGCGCAGCTCGAAGCGACCGGCGGGGTCGGAGTACCACCCGGCCGGCACGGCAGGCGTGCTCTGCGCCGAGGCCGGAGCGCTGGGCGCAGAGCTCGACTGGCTGCTCGTCTGGCCGGACGAGGGTCCCCACGTCGAGCTGCCCGCAGCGGGTGTGGCCGAGCCGCCGCCCCAGGAGCTGGTCGATCCGGGATCCGTCGACGACGAGGGGCCCCAGCTCCCCGTGCTGCTGGCTCCCGGCGCAGTGCCCCACCCCGATGGCTCCGTCGGCGAGCTCGACGTGCTGGAGGAGCTCGGGGACCCGCTCGATGAGCTGGCCGCCGCTGGTTCGGCGGCCGCCGAGCTGGACCACGCGCTGGCCGACGACGACTCCGATGAGGTGCCGGACGAAGCGCCCGACTCGCGCTTCAGGAACGCCGTGATGTCACTGCCCGTCGGCACGACGGCCACGACGTCCCAGCCATCGCCGGACTTCTCGGTGAGCTTGGCGGTGAGTGTCGACGCCTCGAACGACGAGACGCTGACGGAGTCGAACTCTGACATGCCCTGGACGATAACAATCGCCCTTACTTGGTGGTGAGCATGGCGAGGTCGGCGCTGGTCGCCGACCCGTCGAACACGATCGAGCCGTCGCGCAGGGCGATCACCCGGTCCAACTCGCCGACCGTCGTCAGCTCGTGCGTGGCGACCAGCAGAGCGGCGCCTCGTTGGTGCGCCTGCGCCAGCAGCGCCAGGAGCGCATCGCGCCCGGAGCGGTCGAGTCCGACGAACGGCTCGTCGACGAGCAGCAGGCTGAATGGCCGGATCATGGCGATGGCGATGGCCACGCGCTGGCGCAAGCCCCGACTGAACGTCCGGGGGAGGTGATCGGCCCGGTCCGTCAGCGCCAGGCGGTCGAGCAGCTCGTCGGCGTCGGTCGCCCAGTCCTCTCGACCGTGCAGCCGGGCGATGAACTCCAGGTGTTCGCGCACGCTGAGGTCGTCGTAGAAGACCGGCTGGTCGGCCAGGTAGGACGTGGCCGCCCGGGCCTCGATCGAGCCGACCGGGTGCCCGTCGACGGAGGCACCACCGGTCGACGGCTCGAGCAGTCCCGCCACCATCCGCAGCATGGTCGTCTTGCCACTGCCGTTGTGACCGATGATGACCACCCGCTCGCCGTCGGCGACCTCGAGCGTGAGGGGCCCCACCACGGCGGCGTCGCCGAAGTCCTTCGACAGCTCGTGAACGTCGAGCGCCGCGCTGGTCACGCGGTCGCCCGACGGTCCATGCCGATGAACGCCCGCCAGCGCCGCCGCCAGTCATCTCGCCGGCGCACCCACCAGAGCAGACCGGCCAGCGCGAGTGCGAGTCCGACGAGGCAACGCACGACGGTCGCCGCCGACGGGTCGCTCCGCACGGCCAGCACCGGCAACGTCGCCAGCGCGCTTACGACGACCGGCACGAGGAGGCGCACCGACGACGCGAACCCGGCCATCTCGGGGACCATCACCGACGACGGCTGGGCCAGCGGGTCGGGCGCGTCCCGCACGACGCTGACCACCGCACCGCCGACGCCGAGCCACGTCATCGGCAGGCCGAGGGCCAACGCGACGGCCCACGCACTGGGTTGGAAGACGACGAAGGAGGCGGTGGCGACCACGGCGAACGGCACCACGGCGACGGCCGGCCCCCCGAGGTGGCGTAGCAGCAGCCACCCCCGTTCGTGAGGCAGTCCGTCGCCCTGGTCGGGGTGGTCGATCTCCTGCGAGAGCGGCTCGACGCTGTCGAGACCGAGCAGGTGCAACGCCAGGGCCATCGCCACCAGCGCCGGTGTGGTGCCGCGGGCCACGATCGCCGCGGCGATCCCCGCCGCCACGGACAGCGCAGCCATGCGGCCGATGCGGGCCAGCGGGTAGCGAGCCAGACCGCGCCACCCGCGATCCCACACCGGCCCGCCGTGCCGGCGCGTCAGGCCGAGCGGCAGCGGCCACGGGTGGCGCCGCGGTCGCTCGTCGCGGAGCTGGCGGCGGATGAGGATCACGGTGCGCAGATCCTGCATCGTCACGGCGAAGCGCAGCTGCGACACGAGGTCGGCGCGGCGTACCAGCGGCTCGGCGCGCAGCCGGTCGGACCAGGCAACGGCCAGGGCGACCAGCAGACCGGCGACGGCGAGCGACAGGAGGTCGACGGGCCGCTGGCGCCATCCCCACAGCGCCAAGCTGCCGGTGCCGTCCCCCGGACCCGGCCACCAGTCGACCAGGGCGCCGGCCTGGGCGGCGACGACAGCTGCACCGCCGGCGGTGGCCACCCAGCGCGGCAGGTGGCGCGCGTGGGCGAGCACGGCGACGGCGACGAACGTGGCGC
>JBPCJL010000058.1:0-10574 GCA_051005355.1 Ilumatobacteraceae bacterium | reverse complement strand
GACGACGCCGCCCGCCAGTGGCTGGAGGACATGGTGGCCAATGGCGTCGTCACCACGTTCGAGAGCAATGGCGACCTACTGACGGCGGTCGACGAAGGCCAGATCGGCATCGGCTTGATCAACCACTACTACTGGGCCCGCCTGCTGCCCGAGCGCGGCGGCCCGGACGGTGTCAACGCCGAGCTCGTGTTCCCCGAGGGCGACGATCCCGGGGCGCTGGTCAACGCCACTGCCGTCGGCGTCCTGGCCAACGCCGCCGACGATCCCGACGCCATGGCGTTCGTCGAGTACCTGCTGTCGGAACCGGCGCAGACCTACTTCGCCGAGGAGACCTTCGAGTATCCGCTGCTCGAGGGCGTCGCCGACCCGGAGGGTGTGCCCGCGCTGGAGGAGCTGCAGGGCCCGCAGATCGACCTGACCGACCTCGACTCGTTGCAGCAGACCCAGGCGCTGCTGGCCGACGTGGGGCTCATCTGAACTGATGGCCTCGATCGCTCCGAAGACTCCGCTCCTCACGGCTGAGGGGCCGGGGTTCGCTGCCGTCAGCTCGCTTTGCTCGCAAAGCCGGGCAAGGCCGGCCTGGGCTGTCACGCGCACTGCGGCACGAACACTCGGGAACCGCGTCTGATGGCCTCGATCGTGTTTCCGGCGCCGCGCCGGCGACGGCCGCCGATGACGCTCGTCCTCGCCGCCGTCGTCGCCGCCGTCGCGGTGGCCATCCCGATCGTCTACGTCGTCGTGCGCGCCGCCGAGGAGGGCTGGGGCCCGATCCAGGCCACCCTCTGGCGGGCCCGCACGCTGCAGATGGTCGCGCGCTCGCTCGGCCTGGCCGCCGCCGTCACCGGGGCGGGCCTGGTCATCGGGATCGGGGCGGCCTGGCTCGTCGCCCGCACCGACCTCCCCGGCCGCCGCGTCTGGCAGGTCGTGCTCGGCCTCCCGCTGGCCATGCCGTCCTACGTCGCCGCCTGGGGCTGGATTGGCTGGGACCCCGACCTCGCCGGACCCCTCGGCGCCTGGATCGTCCTCACCACGATCTCGTACCCGTACGTCTACTTCCCGGTGCTCGGCGCCCTGCGCACGAGCGATCCGGCGCTCGAGGAAGCCGCTCGGTCGCTGGGGCGGTCGCCGTGGCAGGTGTTCGCCCGCGTCACGCTGCCCGAGGTGCGCATCGCCGCCGTCGGCGGGGCGCTGCTGGTCGGGCTGTACGTGCTGAGCGACTTCGGGGCCGTGTCGATCATGCGCTTCGAGGTGCTGACCCAGTCGATCTACCGCTCCTACCGATCCTCCTTCGACCGCACGCCGGCCGCCGTCCTGGCCTGCGTGCTGGTCGTGCTGTCGCTGGTGCTGGTCGCCGCGGCCATGCGCCTCCACCGTCGCGCCGCCCACCGGGTCGGCGCCGGCGCCCTCCGGCCGGCCGCACCCATCCACCTCGGCCGTTGGAAGCCTGTGGCGGTGATCGGCGTCGTCGCACTCCTGGGCGCCGTGTTCGCCGTCCCGCTGCGCAGCCTCGTCGTCTGGCTCGAGCGCGGCCGATCGAGCGCCGACTGGTCGCAGTGGTGGTCGGCGACGACCACCACCCTGCTCATCGCCGTAGTCGCCGCCCTCGTCACCGTGGCCGTTGCCGTTCCCATCTCGATCCTGTCGGCCCGGTACCCGGGGAGCGTGTCGAGCTCGGTGACCGGCCTCGCGTACGCCGGCCACGCGCTGCCGGGGATCGTCATCGCCCTGTCGCTCGTGTTCGTCGGCATCCGCTTCGCCACGCCCCTGTACCAGGGCACCGCGATGCTCGTGTTCGCCTACGTCGTGCTGTTCCTGTCCCTGGCGCTGGGCGCCGTGCACCACGCCATCGCCCACGCCCCACCCGTGCTCGACGACATGGCCCGCTCGCTCGGCCGCTCGCCGTGGCAGGCATGGTCGGCGGTGACGCTGCGCCTCGCCGCACCGGGGATCGGCGTCGCCATCGCGCTGGTGTGTCTGACCGTGATGAAGGAGCTGCCGGCGACGCTGCTGTTGCGCCCGATCGGCACGGAGACGTTGGCCACCCGGCTGTGGAGCCACACCAGCGCATCGTCGTACGCCGCGGCCGCTCCATACGCTGCGACGATTCTCCTCCTGGCCGCCATCCCGACCGCCGCGCTGTCGCGCGTCGGCGTGCGAGACCCGACAGCGTGAGCGCGTCGATCGAGGCGACGGGGCTCGTCAGGTCGTTTGTTGGCCATCCTCCCGTGCGGGCGCTCGAGGGCGTCGACCTGGACGTCGAACCAGGCGCCATGGTCGCCGTGCTCGGGCCCTCGGGCTGTGGGAAGACCACGCTGCTGCGCCTGCTGGCCGGGTTCGATCGCCCGGACGCCGGGACCATCCGCATCGGCGATCGCGAGGTCGCCGGTCCCGACCGCTTCGTTCCGCCCGAGCGGCGCCACGTCGGCGTCGTCGCCCAGGAAGGAGCGCTGTTCCCCCACCTCGACGTGGCCGGCAACGTCGCCTTCGGCCTGACCGGCCGGACACGGCGAGAACGGGCACGGCGCGTCGGCGACCTGCTCGAACTGGTCGGCTTGGCCGGATACGAACGCCGCCGACCCCACGAGCTGTCGGGCGGTCAGCAGCAACGCGTCGCCGTCGCGCGGGCGCTGGCCCCCGAACCGGCCGTCGTCCTGCTCGACGAGCCCTTCGCCGCCCTCGACACCGCACTGCGGGCGGCGATGCGCGCCGACGTCGGCGACGCGCTGGCGACCACGAGGGCCACCGTCGTGCTCGTCACCCACGACCAGACCGAGGCGCTGACCATGGCCGACACTGTCGCCGTCATGCGCGCCGGCCGGATCGTCCAGCGGGCCAGCCCGTCCGACCTCTACCAGCGACCGGTCGACCTGGCCACCGCCGCCTTCACCGGTGACGTCGTCGTCCTGCCGGGCACGGCGCGCGACGGCATGGCGACCTGCGCGCTCGGCCGAGTGCCCGCGATGGGTGGGGCCGACGGCGAGGGCCACGTCATGCTGCGCCCAGAGCAGATCGTCCTCGACCACGCGGGCCTGATCGCCGCCACCGTCGAGGAGCTGCGCTTCGAGGGCCACGACGCCCTCGTGCGCCTCCGCCTCGCCAACGGCGACGGCGACGGTCAGTCGCCGGCGACGATCCTCGCCCGGTGGTCCACCGTCGACCTGCCGGCCGTCGACGAGCGGGTCACGGTGGCGGTGCGCGGTCGTGCGGTCGTGTACCCGGACTGAGGATCGCCGGCTGCGCTGTGTACGTCGTGGCCATGGAGGTCGAGCTGCGGATCCTCGACGCCCACTCCCTGAAGGACAAGCGCCAGGTCGTCAAGTCGCTGGTCGAGACGGCCCGTCGGCGCTTCGGGATCTCCGCCGCCGAGGTCGGCGCCCAGGACTCGTGGCAGCGGGCCGTGCTCGGGTTCGCCGTCGTCGCCTCCAGCGCCGGCCAGGCCGACCACGTCCTCGACGACGTCGACCGCTTCATCTGGTCCCGCCCCGGCGTCGAGATCGTCCGTGCCGACCGCACCTGGCTGGACCCGGACTGACCCGCGACAGTGGTCAGGTGTCAGCTCCGCAGGACGTGGGCCAGGGGGGTTCCCGAGTGTTCGTGTCGCAGCGAGCGAGCGGGGAGAGGGAGGCCGAGGGCCGACGAGCGAGCGAAGCGAGCCATCAAGAGCGTCAGAACCGGAGCGCCAGACCCTCCTTACCCAGCTCGAATCGCCAGAGCGTGTGGCGACGGCTCTCGGTGACGTAGAGGTCGGTGCCTCCGAAGCAGCAGTTGGTCGGCATCCCGTCGCCGCACTCGAGTCGGTCGACGATCTCGCCGCCCTCGACGACGCTGACGCAGTGGGCGTAGGTGCTGGCCACGTACAGTCGGCCGTCGGCGCCGACGCAGAACCCGTCGGGGAAGTGCTTGTCCGGCAGCTCGACGAGCACCTGCGTGTCACCGTCGACCAGCGCCATCACCCGCCGACTGAACGACTCCGTCCACACCAGCGTGCCGTCGGCCAGGAAGCCGATGCCGTTCGGGAACACCGGCCCCACCTCGCGCACCAGTTCACCTTCGCCGGTCGCCACGTCCACCACGAACAGCCGGCCCGGCCGGTCGTTGCGGGCCGGGTCGCTGGCCCCACGGGGGTCGGTGAACCACAGTCGGCCGTCTGGCCCGAAGGCGAGGTCGTTCGGGCCCTCCAGCTCGATGCCGCCCACCGAGGTCGCCAACTCCTCGACCTCCGCCGTCTCCAGATCGACGCGCTGGATGGCCGGCGTGGCGCGCGGCCCGCCGCCCATGCCGCCGTTCTGCGCGACGTAGAGCGCGCCATCGGCACCGAGGGTGGCGCCGTTCGGTCCGCCGCCGGTCGTGGCCACCGCCTCGATCCGCCCGTCGGACCAGCGCGACACCACTCCACCCTCGATCTCCGTGAACACCAGCGTGCCGTCCACCCACACCGGTCCCTCGGGGAACTCGAGGCCGCTGGCGATGACTTCTCCGTCCATGGCGGGCACAGTAGGGACCATGACCGACCACGCCGATGCCCAGCGACGCCTGTGGACGCTCGGTGACTACGCCGCCGTCGCCCGGCGGTTGCTGCCGATCAGCGTCGAGGCCGTCGACGCGCTCCCGATCGAGGAGGGCACCAGCGTGCTCGACGTCGGCACAGGGGACGGCAACTTCGCCCTCGAAGCAGCCCGTCGCGGGGCGCGCGTCGTCGGTGTCGACCTGACGCCCGCGCAGATCGAGCAGGCGCAGTCACGGGCCGAGGCCGACGGACTGCAGATCGACCTGCGCGTCGGTGATGCCGCCGCGATCGAGGTCGAGGATGGCTCGTTCCACGTCGTCGCCAGCGTCCTCGGCATGATGTACGCGCCCGATGCCGAGCGGGCGGCGGCCGAGATGGTGCGGGCCTGCCGGCCCGGCGGGACCGTGGCCGCCGTGTCCTGGTCCGACGGTGGGTGGTCGGGGGTGTGGCAGCGACGCGCCGCTGACATCGTTCCACCCCCACCCGAGGGCGGCCCGCGGCCCGACCAGTGGAGTGACCGCGACGAGGTACGGCGACGGTGGGAGGCGGCCGGCCTCACCGACGTGCGCGTCGAGGAGCGGCCATTCGAGTGGCACTTCGCCGACGTCGAGGAGGCGGCCGACTTCTTCACCACCACGGCCCCCCCGTTCATCGCCTTCCTGGAGCGGGCCGAGGAGCTCGGCCGCGCCGACGACGCTCGCGACGTGCTCGTTGACGCGCTGGGCGAATCGGCCACGGAGTCCGAGGGGACGACCACGCTGTCGCACCCCTATCTCCTGGCCATCGGCACCAAGCCCTGAGGGAGCGAGCGCCCGGGGCTGAGCAGCGGGCCAGCGGTGGCGTCAGGCGAGCGAACGATCGTTCGCGGCCACTACCTTCCCGGCGATGCAGTGGAACCTGGCCGACGTGTACGAGGCCGTCGCGGCGCGGGTCCCGGACCGTCCGTGCCAGGTGCACGGCGACCGCGTCGTCACGTGGGGCCAGTTCGATCGGCGCGCGTCGGCCCTGGCCGCCGACCTCGTCGCCGCCGGGCTGACGCAGCAGTCGAAGATCGGCTGCTACCTCCACAACGGCGTCGAGTACCTGGAGTCGCTGGTCGGCGCGTTCAAGGCCGGGATGGTCCCGGTGAACACGAACTACCGATACGGCCCGGAGGAGATCGCCTACCTGTTCGACAACGCCGACGCCGAGGCCGTCGTCTTCCATGCCGTGTTCGCACCGCTGCTGGAAGGGATCCGCGCTCGGCTGCCCGGAGTGCGGCGGTGGTACGTCGTCGCCGACGACAGCGGCGCCGGTCCGGACTGGGCCACGTCGTATGAGGAGGTCGTCTCGTCGGGCGCACAGGTCGTCGAGACGCCGTGGCACCGCAGCGGCGACGACCTCCTGCTGCTGTACACGGGCGGGACGACCGGGATGCCGAAGGGCGTCATGTGGCGCCAGGACGACCTGTTCAACGTGCTCGGCCGCGGCGGCAATCCGCTGATCGGTACGCCGCCGGCGGAGTCGGTGGCCGAAGTGGCCGCGCGGCTGGACCCCGACGGACCCGCGCCGGTCGTCATGGTCGTCGCCTGTCCGTTGATGCACGGGACCGGCCAGTTCTCTGCGTTCATCGCCATGACGAGTGGCGGCACCGTCGTGTCGCTGGCCAACCGGCATTTCGACGTGGCCGAGCTGTTCCGCACGGTCGAGGCGCACCGCGCCACGAACATCGTCATCGTGGGCCAGGCGTTCGCCGGGCCGATGCTCGAGCACCTCGACGCCGAGCCCGGCCGCTACGACCTGTCGAGCGTGCAGGTGATCTCGTCGTCGGGCGTCATGTGGAGCCACGACAACAAGCAGGGCCTGCTGCGCCACCTGCCGCAGGCGCTGCTGTTCGATTCGTTCGGGTCGTCGGAGGCCGTCGGGCTGGGCGCGTCGGTCTCGGCGGCGGGTGTGGCCGAGGAGACGGCGAAGTTCGCCATCACGGAGAACAACGCCGTGTTCACCGACGACGGACGGCGGGTCGAGCCCGGTTCCGGCGAGATGGGAATGGTCGCCGTCGGCGGGTTCATCCCGGTCGGCTACTACAAGGACGACGCCAAGACGGCGGCGACGTTCCGCACGGTCGAGGGCCGGCGGTGGAGCATCCCCGGCGACTTCGCCACCGTCAACGCCGACGGGACCATCCACCTCCTCGGGCGGGGCTCGGTGTGCATCAACACGGGCGGCGAGAAGGTCTTCCCGGAGGAGGTCGAGGAGGCGCTCAAGACGCACCCGGCCGTGCGCGACGCGGTGGTCGTCGGGATTCCGGACGACCGGTTCGGCGAGACCATCTGCGGGGTCGTCGAGCCGAGCGGCGAGGCGCCCGTCGACGCAGCCGAGCTCCGGGCGCACGTCACCGAGCAGCTGGCGGCGTACAAGGCGCCGCGCCACGTGGTGGTGGTCGAGTCGATCGCCCGGGCCGCCAACGGCAAGGTCGACTACCGCCGGCTCAAGGCTCTGGCAACCGAACGAGTCGGCGCGACGTGACCCTGCGCGTCGGGTTCCTCGGCGCCGGGTTCATCAGCGTCATCCACCGCTGGCTGCTCGACCACAGCGGCGTGGATCACGAGGTGGTGGCGGTGCACGATCCCGACGTCGTCAGGGCCGAGCGCCTCGGCGCGGCGACCGGTGCCGCAGTGGTCGGCGAGGACGAGCTGATCGCCGGATCGGACGCCGTGTTCGTGTGCACCTGGACCTCCGAACACGCCCGGCTGGTCGACGTGGCCGCTGCGGGGGGCCGGGCCGTGTTCTGCGAGAAGCCGCTGGCCGTCGACGCCGCCGGTGCGGCGGCGATGGTCGAGGCCGTCGAGCGGTGCGGCGTGGTCAACCAGGTCGGGCTGATCCTGCGCCACCTGCCCGGCTACGTGTTGGCCCGCCACCTGCTGGCCGACGAGCGGGCCGGCCCGGTGATGACCGTCAACATGAGCGACGACCAGTTCATCCCGATCCAGGGCCGATACGCGTCGACGTGGCGGGCCGACCCGGCGCGGGCCGGGCGCGGCGCGCTGCTCGAGCACTCGATCCACGACGTCGACGTCCTGCGTTGGCTGTTCGGACCGGTCGCCGTGGTGAGTGCGGCGAGCCGTGAGTTCCACGGGTTGCCGAGGATCGACGACGCCACGGTCGTGCGCCTCGACTTCGCCAGTGGCGCACTGGGCACGCTGACGACCGTGTGGCACGAGATGCTGGAACGCCCGAACATGCGCAGGCTGGAGGTGCTGTGCGAGCGCCTGCACCTCGTGGTGGAGGGCGACTCGGAGGCGCGGGTTCGCTGGAGGTTCGCCGGTGAGGAGGCGAACGAGCTGACGGGCGTGGCCTTGGCCGATGCCGCGTGTGCGTGCGGCGGGGAGGCCGCCGGACCGCTGGTGCCGTTCGGTCGGGGTCACGCCTTCAACCCGCTGACCCAGTTCCTGACTGCGGTCGCGGCCGGCGGCGACGGTCGGACGTCGCCGCTGCCGTTCGCGGAAGCGCTGCCGGCGCATCGGCTGGTCGACGCCATGTACGCTTCGGCCGATGCCGGCGGCGGCGTGGTGCCGGTGGAGGTCGACGTCCCGTGAGCGAGCGAGTCTTCGAGCGAGCGAACAATCAGGCACGGTCCTCGCGTCGTTGGTGCACCACCTCTGACCGGAGCTTGTCGGATGACGTCAGGGTGCACCAATGACAGTGTTCGTCGGGCTGATCCGTGGGATCAACGTGGGAGGCCGATCCAAGTTGGCGATGGCCGACCTGCGCCGCATCGCCGAGGGCTGCGGGTTCGCGGACGTGCAGACGTACGTCCAGAGCGGCAACGTCGTGTTCCGGTCTGCGGGCTCGGCGGCCGGGGTCGCCAAGCAGTTGCGGACGGCGATCGCTAGGGAGACCCCGCTCGATCCGGGCATCGCCGTGCGCACCCCCGCTCAGCTGGCCAAGCTCGTGCACGGTTGCCCGTTCGACGACACGGCCAACGTCCACGTGACGTTCCTCGTCGAAGGTGCGACGCCGCAGGCGTCGGCGGTCGACCCGGACGAGTTCGCGCCCGAGCGCTTCGCTGTCAGTGGCCGGGAGGTGTACCTCTACCTTCCCAACGGCATGGGCCGCAGCAAGCTGGCGGTGGCGTTGAGCAAGGGCAAGGCGACGCTCGACGGCACGACGCGCAACTGGCGCACCGTCACGAAGCTGCTCGACCTGGCGGGTCGGTCCTAGCGTCGGGTCGATGACGGTGATGATGATGAAGGCAGCGGCGTACACGAGGACCGGCGGCCCGGAGGTGCTCGAGTACGTCGACGTGCCCGCGCCAGCGGTGCGGCCGGGAGGTTTGCTCATCGCCGTCGAGGCTGCCGGCATCCAGGGCGGCGACCTGCTGCACCGAGCGGCCGGGTCATGGCCTCGAACCCCCATGTCGTCGGTTATCAGGCCGCCGGACGGGTTCACGAGATGGGCGCCGACGTTCCCGGGTTCGAGGTCGGGCAGCCGGTCGTGGCGACGATGGCGTACGGCAGCCACGCCGAGCTGGCCTCCGTGCCGGCTGGCGCCGTCTACGCCATCCCCGAGGGGTTGTCGATCGAGGACGCGGCGGGCGTGCCGATCGAATTCGGCACCGCCGACGACTGCCTGTTCGAGTTCGGTCACCTCCGGGCCGACGAGACAGTGCTGGTGCAAGCCGGAGCAGGCGGGGTCGGCCTCGCCGCCGTGCAGCTGGCGGCCCGCGCCGGCGCGTCGATGGTGCTGGCGACGGCGTCCAGTGATGCGCGGCTGGCGCCCCTGCACGACCTCGGCATGGACCACGGGATCAACTACGCCACCGAGGACGTCGCCCGCCGGGTGCGCGAGCTGACGCAGGGGCGCGGTGTCGACGTCGTGGTCGACCCGGTCGGCGGGCGGACGCTCGAGACCAGCATCGCCGCGCTGGCCTACCGCGGTCGGCTCAGCTGGGTCGGGCGGGCCGGTCGCGAGCCGTCGCCGCCCGAGGTGTGGCCGCTGATGGAGAAGAACGCGTCGCTGACCGGTGTCTTCCTCGGCGCCGAGATGGGCCACGACCCAGCTCGCGTCCGGGCCATGATCGAGCGACTGCTGCAGCGGGTCGCCGACGGCGAGCTGCGGGTCGTGATCGACCGGGTCTTCCCCCTGGCCGAAGCAGCCGAGGCGCATCGCTACATCGAGAGCCGCCAGGCCTTCGGTCGCGTCCTGCTCCGCCCCTGAGTCGAGACGATCCCGAGCGTCACGCGATGCCGGCTGGGTTGGATGGCGCCAGACACCGGGTCCAGTCCGAGGGTCGCCGACGAACCATCTGCGAGCTGGCCGAGCACGTCGTTGCCGCCTGCGTGAACACCCGGCGCGGATGACGCTGGTTGGCATCGACGGCACCGACGGTGCCGGCAAGAGCACGTTGGCGGATGAGGTGGCGGAGGAGATCGAGGCGCGCGGACCGCGGTGCATCCGAGCATCGATCGACTCGTTCCATCGACCGCGGCGCGACCGGTACCTGCGCGGACGTACATCGCCGGAGGGCTTCTACCTCGACAGCCACGACCTCGCCGCATTTCGAGCTTGCCTGCTCGACCCGGTGCGTTCCGGGCTGCAGTTCTGCACGGCGATCTTCGACGAGCCGTCGGACCGACCCGTCGAACGACGTGGACCGACTCGATCGCGGGCGGTGCCGTCGTGGTCGATGGCCTGTTCCTGCATCGTCCGGAGCTGCGCGACGCCTGGGACCTGTCGATCTGGGTCGAGGCCGGCGAACGGATCCACAGGGAGCGGAGCGACCGGGTGCTCGCCGATGCCCCGAGCGACGGAGCATGCTGCTGGTCCACCTGACGATGTGGTGGGCTCGCATCGTCCGGTACGTCGTCAGTGCCGAGCGGTACCAGCGCGACTGCGTCCCGAGCGCAGCCGCAGACCTGGTGGTGACGAACAACGATCTACGCCAGCCGTCCACATCGTGAGGTCGACCAGGTCGTGGTGCCGCACGCTGTCGTGCATGCGACCGCCGCGATCGAGGCGCGTCGGCCGCGAAAGAAGTCCTGCACGCACCCCCCGCCGACCTCGCCGACGAGGTCAACGACCCGCC
>JBPCJL010000057.1:0-6178 GCA_051005355.1 Ilumatobacteraceae bacterium | reverse complement strand
CCACCGGCAAGATCGCCGTCAAGGTCATCAACGACTATGGCGACGAAGTCGTCAAGGTCTACGAGGTCTGACCATGCCGCACTGGAATCCAACGGCCACGTCGCCGACCTACGAGCTCCACCACCGCTGGCTGATCGACGTCCTGCCGAACAGTGGCTCGCTGTTCACACCGGGTGTGCCGATCTGGACGTCGGCGCACCTGGACGAGCTCGATCGAGACTTCGTCCGCTGCCCCGACTTCACGCCTGGGCGCACGTACCTCGACAAGCTACGCGATCAGCTCGCTCCGCCATCCGACGGCGCCCGACAGCTGATGGCCGAGGTGCACGCTGTCCACTTCCTCGGCATCTCCGTCGACGCGATCTCGGCGGCCAAGAAGGTGGCCGACCTGCGGGCGATGCTGTCATGGATGACCCGGCCCGTGGACGTGCCGGAACAAGTCGTCGCAGCCATGTCGCCGGGACTCGCGCATCCAGGTCAGTGGGCGCTGTCGCGACGGGACACGCAGGTCACCTGGATCATCGAGTTCAGCCGAGCGGCGAAGGTGCGTGCAGACGGCGTACCCGACGACCCGTGGGCGCTCAAGGCCTTCGCCGAGTCGGTGATCACGCCGAGCTCCGACTCGGCCCGACTAGCCATGCTGCACCTCTCACGACCAGAAAGCTTCGAGCGGATCTTCTCCACGACGCACAAGGCGATGGTGGTGGACCGCTTCGACGACCTGAGCTCGGGCGATGACGTCGACCGTCAGCTGCTCCAGATTCGCGCCGGGCTGCGCGAGCAGTACGGCGAGGACCTCGACTTCTACGTCGAGCCGCTCACGCTGCGCTGGCGGAGGCGAGACCCGTGGAAGCCGTTCATGATGTGGCTCGAGCGGTTCCGCGCCCTGCCGACGTTCGACGCCGATGAGCGGGACTACAAGCTCGACCTCGGAGTTCGTCTCGGAGCAGTTCGACAGCGGCTGTTCGACGGTGATGACACGTGGCCGGAACCCCTCCGGGCAGCGCTGAAAGACGACGACAACCTCGTGCAATGGAGAGCTCGCGGGCCGTTCGTTGAGTGGGTCGACCAGGAGCCAGACGCGGCGGCCGCCGCACTGAAAGCTCTGTGGGCGCCCGGCGACGACGTCATCGGTCGGTTCCAAGCGTTCCTCGCCGCCTTGCCGAGTGGCCTCCTCGCTCAGCCAGGCACGCAGCTCAACGTGGGCAGCGTGATGCTGATGGCGATGGACGCGACCGGGCTGCCACCGGCCAAGATCGACGGCTTCCGCACTGCGTGGAAGCTGTCGGGATTTGGCGAAGAGCCGCCCGGGGCATCCGGCGGCGCGCTTTATGAACGGATCCTCCTTTTTCTCGACGAGTTGGTGCACGACGCGCGCAGCTGGAAGGTGCCACTGCGCGACCGACTAGATGCACAGGGGGCGGTGTGGTCGCTGACCAAGTGGGACCGGGAGAAGCAAGGCCTGCCTGTTTCGTGGTCGGAACAGGACTGGGAGAAGTTCGACGCGTGGCGCGTGATCGTGCCAGCTGTCGAAGATGATGAGGGCGACGAACCCGAGAAGTTCGATGGCGAGGTCGACACCACTGAGTCCATCGATGGAGATGAAGCCGGGATCGACCACATCGAGACGGCCGCCGACGAGCTGTGCGTCGACCGATCCGTCCTGGACGAGATCGTCCAGCTCCTCGACGACAAGAAGCAGGTCGTCCTCTACGGGCCTCCGGGAACCGGCAAGACGTACCTGGCGCTGCGGCTGGCTCGGGCTCTCGTCGGTGGCGATGACGCGCGATTGTCGATCGTTCAGTTCCACCCGGCGACCACGTACGAGGACTTCTTCGAGGGTCCCCGGCCAGAGCTGACCAAAGGTGGTCAGGTGACGTATCGCCGCACCGACGGCCCGCTCGTCGAGCTGGCCGATAAAGCACGAGCTGACGCGAGCAACCGGTACGTCATGGTGATCGACGAGATCAACCGGGCCAACTTGCCGAAGGTTTTCGGCGAGCTGCTGTTCCTCCTGGAGTACCGGCACGAGTCGGCGCGCACGCTCTACCGACCCGGCGAACCGTTCCAGCTCCCCGAGAACCTGTGGTTCATCGCCACGATGAACACGGCCGATCGATCGGTGGCGCTGATCGACGCCGCCATGCGGCGCCGATTTCACTTCGTGCCGTTCCTCCCGCACGAGGGACCGATGGCGCCGTTGCTGCGGAACTGGCTCAGCAAGAAGGTCCTGCCGCTGCGCACGGCTGACTTCCTCGACGCAGTGAACGGCGCGCTGCTCGAACGGCTGGGCGATCACCTGCTGATCGGTCCGAGCCACTTCATGAAGAGCGATCTGTCGGAGCCGGCGCTCGAGCGGGTCTGGACGTACAACGTCTTCCCGCTCCTGGAGGAGCAGCTCTGGGGCCAGCGGGAGGAGATCGCCCAATGGCGCTGGCCGGAGGTCAAGAAGCGTTTCGCCCACCACCTTACGGGCCTCGCTGATCCGCCGCCCGATCATCTCGAGAACGCCGACGTCGCCGAACCACCCGCCGCTCCGACCTGATGCTCCCAACACCCGGCGCGCCGATCGAGCTCGCCGAGTACTGCGAACGCCCGCTGACGCTGACCTCGGTGCAGGCGCACCACCTGACCTCGGTCGCGAAGCACCGCCTGGGTGTAGCGCCCGAGGTCGGCGTCGACCAGTGGCGGATCAGAGCCACGTCGTACGTCGGGACGATCGTCATCCCTGGGCTGAAGCTCCTCGTCACCCCGAAGGTCTCGACGGCCAACCTGTTCCATCTCCTGGAGGCCGGTGGCAAGGCACTCGAGGTCGGCGTCGAGCAGTTCGAGTACGACCGACATCATGACCTCCTCGCCGCGATCTCCACGTTCTACGCGCGGCACCTCGAGCGGGCGATCGGGCTCGGACTGTCACGCTCCTACGTCGAGCACGAGGACCGGTTGGCGACGATTCGCGGCCGCATCGACCTTCCTGCCCAACGGCGAGCGGTCGGGTTGCCGCTGCCGGTGAGTTGTCGCTTCGACGAGCACACGCCCGACATCCCGCTGAACCGCATCGTGCGCGCAGCGGCGATGCGCCTGCTCAGCGTCGCAGACGTCACTCGATCGACACGCGAAGCGCTCGTGTCCTTGATCGGCCGGTTCGTCGAGGTCGGTGACGTCCGCTCCACCGATCTCCGCCAACCGACCATCTTCACGCGACTCAACGAGCACTGGCGCCCCGCCGAACGCCTGGCCCGCCTCGTCCTCGAAGGGTCGAGCCTGCAGGGCGCGACGGGCGCGACCAGCGCAGGAGTGTTCCTCGTCGACATGAACCAGCTCTTCGAGAAGTTCGTCGAGGTGCGGCTGCAGCGGGAGCTGCGCCCAGCGCTGACGGTTTCGGGGCAGCAGCCGGGACATCTCGACGTGTGCCATGAGGCGGGCATCCGTCCCGACCTCACGTTCGTCGAACGCAGCGGTGCGATCGTCTACGTCGGTGACACGAAGTACAAGGTGACGACCGACGGCTACGCCCGCGACTCGGACTAGTACCAACTGCTCGCCTACGTGACGGCGCTCGGTCTGCAAGAGGGCGTGCTCGTGTACTGCCAGGACGACGGCAACCCGCCCCCGCAGCAGATCGAGGTGCGTCACGGTGGCCACCGGCTGCGCACGTGGGCGATCCGCCTGGATGGTTCACCGCGTGACGTCGACGCGGGACTGCGCTGCCTCGCACGCGACATCGTGCGCCGTGTCGTCGGTGCATCGGGGCGTGCTGAACATCTCCAGAAACATTCTCGGCCCGGTTGACAGCCTGCACAGATGTTCGATATAATGATCGTATGTTTCAAGTTCGGGTGGTCGATGACGTGCGGCACCTCGTCAGCAGCGACCCTGCGGCGTGTGACAGCTCGGAACTGGCCGTACTGGTAGCAGTGACGCAGCGGGTGCGGGGCTGGCTCGATTCCTACGACACACGCATCGCACTCCGGGCCGCCGAGCTGGCGAAGGCCGGCGTTGGCGCCGCGGCGTCGGACGTGTTGGCCGGCGGGGGACGGCGCTCTACTCGCGACGCCAACGCGGCGGCCCGCCGCGCCGGGGTGTGTGACCAGTTGCCGCAGGTGCACGACGCGTTGGCGGCCGGGGAGCTGTCGGCCGGCCACGTCGATTCGATCGCCCGCACCGCCGCCGCCTTGGATGACGCTGGGCGGTCGCAGCTGGCCGAGCTGCAGCCGGCGATCGTCGCCGCTGCGGCGTCGTCGTCGGTGGAGGACTTCGCCAAGGACATGGGCCACCTGCAGCAACTCCTTTCGGCCGATGACGGGCTGAGCGAGCAGGCCCGCAACCGCCGCAACCGCAAGGTGCGCCGCTGGGTCGATCAGGCGACGGGGGTGTGCCACACCCACTTGGAGCTCGACGCCGAGACCGACGCCAAGGTGGCTGCCGCCCTGGATGCCGCCGTCGCCGCCGCCCGGGCCAAGCCGCAGGACCCGGACCTCACGTTCGACCAGTTGCAGGCCGACGCGTTGGTCGGCCTGATCACCCGGCCGCCCGACGCTGCCGTCGGCGGTAACACCGGGCGGCGGGTGCCGGAGGTGACCGTGCTGATCGACCTGCAGACGTTGCAGCACGGGTTGCACTCCCGCGGGGTGTGCGAGACCGGTGGCGGCAACCAGATCCCGGCGGCGTCGGGGCGGCGGATGTGCTGCGACGCCGCCATCATCCCGATCGTGTTGGACGGCGCCGGTGTCGTCTCCGACGTCGGCCGGGCCAACCGGCTGGCCACCGCCGAGCAGCGGCGGGCCCTGCGCGCCATGCACTCGACGTGCGCCCATCCGCGGTGTCGGGTGCGGTTCGAGGACTGCCGGATCCACCACGTCATCCCATGGGAACAGGGCGGTCTCACCGATCTGGCCAACCTGCTGCCGCTCTGCTCACTGCACCACCACCTGGTGCACGAGGGCGGCTGGACCTTGACGCTGCGACCCGACCGCACCATCACGCTGTGCCGTCCCGACGGCACCGTCCACTACGACGGTCCCAGCGTCAGCCGCACCGGGCCCCACGGTGTCGCGCCCGAACCGCCGCCCACGGCCGAGCCGGCCGAGCCGGAGCAGCCGGACGAGCCGGATGATCGGTTCCCGCACATCCCCGCCCACCTCAAGCGGGCCGCCGCCCGAGCTCGCGCCGAACGGGCCGCCAATCCGCCGCCGCCACCGGCGCGACCGTGGCGGCCGGACCCGGCGTGCACCGAGATCCCCGAGCATCTCATCCGCGCCGCCCTGCGCCTCCAGGGCGCCACGAGCGCCGACGACCGCAACCAGGCGCAGCGCCGGGAGATCGGCCACGCCGCCAGCCGTCGGTTTGCACTGCTGGAGACTGGAGAGTCGACCGACCCGGCCGGCGAACCCTCGACCGAGATGCCGGTCGCCGAGTCCGCACCCATCGCCAGCACCGGGACCCAGCAGTGGACACGACCACCACCTCGGGCACCGGCGGCATGACCACCGCAGGTGCTGCCGACCCGGCTCGCCGGCGCGACTCAGCGTTGCGCCGACGCGCAGATGGTGCGCACCTCGCATCGGCGGCAGCGTGGGCCGGGGCTCGGTGCGTATTTGCGCCGAAGACCCCAACCAGGCGCAGCGCCGGGAGATCGGCCACGCCGTCAGCCGTCGGTTTGCACTGCTGGAGACCGGAGAGTCGACCGACCCGGCCGGCGAACCCCCGACCGAGATGCCGGTCGCGGAGTCCGCAGCCATCGCCAGCACCGGCGCCGGGACCCAGCAGTGGACACGACCACCACCTCGGGGCCCGGCGGCATGACCACCACAGGTGCTGCCGACCCGGCTCGTCGGCGCGACTCAGCGTTGCGCCGACGCGCAGATGGTGCGGACCTCGCAGCGGCGGCAGCGTGGGCCGGGGCTCGGTGCGTAGTCCCGAGCCCGGAGCCGGGCCGCGGCGGTCGTGATCGTCGCCTCCGCCACCTCGACCGCAGCGTCCGTCACGTCGACGTCGGCTCTCGCGCCGGCCTTGAGGTCGTGGACGTAAGCACCACGCACGTCGAGGCCCTCTCGGCGGCCGGCGTCGGTGTACACCTGCAGCTGCAGGCCGTGCTCGGCCCGCTGGCGGGTCGACGTCTTGTAGTCGAGGATGGCCAGCCCGGTCGCCACGCCGCCCTCGTGGTCGAGGATCACGT
>JBPCJL010000056.1:0-3705 GCA_051005355.1 Ilumatobacteraceae bacterium | reverse complement strand
CGACGGGGGCGACGACGACGTCGGTGGCCTCGACGTCGACCTGGTCGATGCCGATGCCGATGTCGATGCCGATGTCGATGTTGCCGAAGATGCCCTCGACGACGTCAACGATGTCGCCGAAGACGACGTAGACGACGACGACGACGATGCCGCGGCCGCCGACGTCGCCAACCTCTTCGCCCGCCTGCGGGCCAATCGGCCCGAGGACATGGTCGGCGATGACACGGACGGTGAGGACGACCCGGCCGCCGACGTCGCGACCGATGAAATCGAGGCCGACGACGAGGCGGAGCTGATCGAGGAGACCCCGTTCCGCCAACGCGACACCGCCCTGGTGCCACTGATCACGAGCGCAGCGCGCAAGCTGAAGCGCCTGTTGGCCGACGAGCAGAACGAGGTGCTCGATCGCCTGCGCCAGCGCCAGGTCGTGACGGACCTCGACGGGCTCGTGCCCGGCGCCGACGAGCAGGCGGCGCGCTACGCCGATGCCGTCGCCGACGAGCTCGCCGCCGCAGCCGGAGCCGGCGCCACGTCCCTCGGCGGCCCGATCGACGTCGACGCACCGCGAGATGGCGACGGAGCCGGGCCGCTGGCCGACGTGCGGGCGCAGCTCGTCGAGCAGCTCGTGGTGCCGCTGCGCGAGCGCCTCGCCCACGGTGTGGCCGAAGGCGAGGGCGACAACGAAGCCGTCACGAGGCGGGTCCGTCCCGTCTACCGCGAGTGGAAGACACAGCGCATCGACGAGCAGCTCGACGACCTGTTCCACGCCGCCTTCCTGACCGGAGCTGTCGCCTCGGTCACCGTCGGCACTCCCGTGGCGTGGCTCGTCGACCCCGACGGGCCGCCGGCGCCGGACTGCGAGGACAACGCGCTGGCCGGCGCGGTCGACCTCGGCGACGCGTTCCCCTCCGGCCACCAGTGGCCGCCGGGCCACCCCGGGTGCCGCTGCCTCCTCGTTCTGACCGACCGGTAGTTTTCGGCGCGTGCGGCGCGCCTCGGACCTCCCTCGGCGCCGCAGCGGGCGCCGGGGCGTCTCGGGGCGGGCGGTGCTCATCGTCATCGGCGTGCTGTTCCTGCTCGTCGTGGTCTTCGGTCGGGCGCTGGCGCGGTTCTACGTCGACTTCCTCTGGCACGACGGCCTCGGCCGCGCCGACGTCTTCTGGGGGGTGCTGCAGGCCAAGTTGACGCTGTTCGGCATCTTCTTCGGTGCATTTGTCCTGCTCGCAGGGATCAACCTGCTGATCGCCGACCGTCTCGCCCCGAGCCGGTTCCCGGCCAACGTGCACCCCTACGTCGAACGCTTCCACGAGGTGTTCGGCCATCGCCTGCGCCTGCTGCGCTACATCGGGGCGGGCGTCCTGGCCCTCGTGGTCGCCCTGCCGACCACGTCGCAGTGGCAGTCGTGGCTGCTGTTCCGCAACAGCCAGTCCTTCGGCCGCGCCGACGCTCAGTTCGGCGCCGAAGTCGGCTTCTACGTCTTCGAGCTGCCCTTCCTGACGTTCGTGCTCGACTGGCTGTTCATCGCCATGGTGCTGGTGCTCGTCGTCACGCTGCTGGCCCACGTGCTCAACGGCGGCGTGGTGTTCGCCTCGCCGATGCCGTCCGTACGGCCGGCGACGAAGGGCCACATCGCCGTGCTGCTGGCCGTGCTGGCGGCGCTCAAGGCGGCCGACTACTGGGTGTCGCGCTACGAGACCACGAACGAACGGCGCGGCTTCGTGCAGGGCGCCACGTACGCCGTCGTCGAGGCCCAGCTGCCTGCGCTGATGCTCCTGATGCTGGTGGCGCTGCTCGTCGGCGGCCTCTACCTGGCGACCATGCGCCGCACGTCTTGGCGCATCCCCGTCATCGCGTCGGTGCTGTGGCTGGTGCTGATCGTTGGCGGGCAGCTCGTCTACCCGTCGGTGGTGCAGTCGCTGGTCGTGAACCCGAACCAGCAGTCACGCGAGGCCGAGTACATCCGCCGCAACGTGGTCGCCACGCGCACCGCGATGGGCGTCGAAGAGGTCGAGACGCGCGAGGTCTCCTTCGACGGCCTGACCGCTGAGGAGGTCGAAGCCGATCTGGCACCGCTGCAGAACGTGCGGCTGCTCAACCCCGCAGAGATGCTCTCGCGCTTCCGCGTCGACCGTGGCGCCGAGGCCGGGTTGTCGATCGACGACCTCGACGTGGACCGGTACGACCTCGAGGGCGAGCGCGAGCAGGTCCTGATCGCCGCCCGCGAGCTCGACCTCGACGGCAGCCCCAACCAGAGCTGGCAGGGACGCCACCTGATCAACACCCGCGGCTGCGGGTTGGAGATGGCTCCGGTCGGCCGGGTGTTGCAGAGCAACGACCAGCCCGACTACCAGCCGGTCGAGGGCGTCGAGCGGCCCGAGCTGTACTTCAGCCCGAGCCTGTCCGGGTACGCCATCGCCGGCACGAGCGAGAGCGAGCGGCCGTGCTTCGACGCGCCGTCGTACGCCGGGACGGCCGGCGTCCAGATGTCGTCGTTCGTGCGCCGGGCTGCGTTCGCCCTGGCCTTCCTCGACTACAACGTGCTCGGTTCCGGAGCCATCTCCGGCGAGTCGCAGATGCTGTGGGTGCGCAACGTGCGCGACCGGCTGAACAAGCTGGCGCCGTTCCTGTCCTACGACGGCGACCCGTACCCGGTCGTCGTCGACGGCCGAGTCAAGTGGGTGGTCGACGCGTACACGTCCACGAACCGCTACCCCTACGGCCAGCGGATCGGCAACGTCCAGCTGACGCCCGACAGCGGGCTGTCGCGCGACGCCAACTACGTGCGCAACAGCGTCAAGGCGGTGGTGGACGCCTACGACGGAGCGGTGACGTTCTACGTCAGCGATCCGGCCGATCCGATCATCCAGGCGTGGGAGAGCGCCTTCGGCGACCTGTTCTCCTCGTTCGAGGAGATGCCGGCGGCGCTGCGCGAGCACCTGCGCTACCCGGAGGACCTGTTCCGGGTGCAGACCGACGTCTATTCGAAGTACCAGCTGGAAGCGAGCGCGTTCTTCGAGCGCGACGGCGCCTGGTCCGTGGCCCAGGCGCCGGGCATCGATCCGCGCGGCGTCGATCCGCCAGTGCAGCCGACCAGCTCCGTCGCACCGGACGACGTACCAGCGCCGACCGAGCTGGCCTCCGAGTCGTCGGAGAACCGGTTCGTGCCGTACTACACGATGTTCGAGAACGACACTCGCGGGGGCGAGGAGGAGTTCGTGCTTCTGCGGCCGTTCGTCCCGTTCTCGCGCGAGGACGAGCGACTGGAGCTGCAGGCGTACATGACGGCGTCGAGCGATCCGGAGACGTACGGGAGGCTGACGGCCTACGTCGTGAGCGGGCCGCTGCCCGACGGTCCGCGCGCCGTCAGCAACCGGATCGACTCGGAGCCGTCGATCACGCAACAGGTCACGCTGCAAACAGGCGGCGGCAACCAGGTGAGGTACGGAGACCTGCAACTGGTGCCCGTCGGTGACGGGTTGATCTACTTGCGCCCGTTCTATGCCGCCGTGCGCCAAGGCGCCGGCCAGCAGCAGACGGTGACGGAGTACCGCTTCGTCATCGCCTTCCACGGGGGTCGCTCGCAGTTCGGCGAGTCCCTCGGGGAGGCGCTCGGCAAGCTGTTCCCCAGCTTCGAGGCCGACCTCGGCGACCGGGTCGGATCGAGTGGCCCGGAGGAGGGCACGCAACCTGAGCCGGAGTCGTCCG
>JBPCJL010000055.1:0-6282 GCA_051005355.1 Ilumatobacteraceae bacterium | reverse complement strand
GAGTAAGGCCGCTCCAGCGCCTTCGCCGGCCGCGCCATGGCCGGCATCCTAGATGGTGTGACACCCCGTCGGTACGGCCGGGGTCGCTGCCAGTCACCGTCCGAACCCAGCCCTGCCAGGTCACATGGCGAGACAACGGGCTCCACGTGTGGGCCTGGGACGGCGAGCGCCCTGCCCCGGCCGGATGGCTGCTGCGCCGGGTGCGCCCGACGGGCGAAAGCCGGTCGGCGACGAGCGACCTCACCCGTCTCACCATCGACGTCCACGGCGCCCCACGGATCTCGGCAACTTCGATTCGCATCGATGTGGCGAGCGCCGTCTCGTGGCTCGGCACCCACCTCGCCGACACAGATCACCGGCCGTCCGAGTCGGCGATCTGGTTCGGCCAGGTCGGCGTGCTGGCGGCGCGGCTCGTCAACGCCGGCCGATTCCTGCCCGCCGTGGCCACAGAGCATGGACGGCTCGTCGCCCGCTGGGTACCGACGCTCGACAAGCCGCTGACGGCGACGGTCGAAGCGCTGCACCAGGTGGCTCCCGGCGTGTGCCACGACGGGAGCGCCGGTGCCACCCGGCACATCGTCGATCGCGTCGTCGACGCTCTATGCCGTCACCAGCTGCGGGCATCCGGCTGGCATCCGACCGCTCCGGGCCGCGACGCCGCCAATCGGGCCCGCGTCGACGTGTTCAGGGCCCTCGGCACCGGTGACCCCGGCATCATCACGAGTCACCAGCGCCACGTGCGCCACCTCGGTGCGGCACTCGACAGGGCCCGCCGCCGCAGCTCCGGCGAGCCCGTCGTGGTCCCCCGCCTGCGCCTACGACCCCCCGACGAGCCGCATGGCGACTTCTGGGTGGAGCTGCAACTCGTCGACGACGCCGACGGTGGACGCTGGTGCAGTGCCGCCGACGTGTGGGCCCAGACTCCACTCGCCGTCGACCTGGCCGTCGAAGCCGAGCACCTGGATGTTCTCGCCGGCGTGCTGCGCGACGCCGCCGCTCTCATCGCCCGCCATGTGCGAGCCCTGTCCCAGTGGCGCGACGAGGAGCGCCCCGACGTCGTGGCGCTCGGGCTCGCCGCCACCGACGCCTTCCTCGACGAGGCGCCCGAGCGGTTGCGCGACCTCGACATCGATCTCATCGGACCCGAACGGCTGGTGCAGGCCACGGTGCGCGTGCGCGCCTCGGTACGCGACGCCGACGCCCACGAGGCTGGAGCCCCGAACGGACGCCTCGGGCGGGAGGCTGTGGTCGACTGGACGTTGACCATCGACGGCGGCGACGGTCGGCACCGGCTCGACGAGGCCACAGCGACCCGTGCCGAGGAAGCCGGCGCCAGCCTGCTGCACACGGGAGGACGGTGGGTGCGCATCGACGGCGAGGTGCTGCGACAGGCGCAGCGGAGGCTGGCGGCATTCCGGGACACGCACGCCACCGTCGGCGCCGCCACGTTGCTGCGGCTCGCCGGCGATCCCGAGACCCAGCTCCAGATGCCGGTCGACGTGGAATGCGTCGACGGGTGGACCCGGCTGCTGATCGAAGGCCTCGGCGATGACCGTCTCGAGGAAGCAGCCGAGCCCGACGGGTTCCAGGGAACACTGCGCCACTACCAACGGCGCGGACTGCAATGGTTGCGGATCCTCGCCGATGCCGGGCTCGGTGGCTGCCTGGCCGACGACATGGGTTTGGGCAAGACGGCCACGACGCTGGCGCACCTGGTGTCGCGACCAGGACCGCATCTCGTGGTGTGCCCGCTCAGCGTCGTACGCAACTGGCAGAGCGAGTGTGCCCGGTTCACCCCGGCGCTACGCACGCTCGTCCACCACGGCAGCCTACGAACGAGAGGCGGCGACACGCTGTTCACCCTCGCCGAGCATGACATCGTCATCACCACTTACGGTCTGCTCACCCGCGATCTCGACACGATCGGCGAAGTGAGCTGGACCACGCTCGTGCTCGACGAGGCGCAAACAGTGAAAAACGCGTCCACCCTGGCTGCCCGCGCCGTACGCACCATCCCGGCGCACCAGACGATCGCCCTCACCGGCACGCCGGTGGAGAACCGGCTCGGCGATCTGTGGTCCATCCTAGATGCCGTCAACAGCGGGATCCTCGGCTCCCGACGCAGCTTCCGCGACCGTTTCGCCGCCCCGATCGAGCGCCACAACGACGCCGCCGCCGCCTCCCGACTGCGTTCGCTCACCCGGCCCCTCGTGCTACGCCGTACGAAGGCCGACAAGGCGCTGGTGCCCGACCTGCCCGACAAGATCGAACAGGTAGCGTGGGCCACGCTGACACCCGAACAGGCGATCCTCTACCGCCATGTGGTCGACCAGCTGCTCGTCGACGCCGACACTCAGCAGGGTATGCGCCGCCGCGGCATCGTGCTGGCCGCCATCACCCGGCTGAAGCAGATCTGCAATCACCCGGCACACGCCCTCGCAGACGGCTCGCGCCTCGAGGGACGCAGCGGTAAGCTCGACCGATTCGACGAGCTGCTCGAACACATCCTCGAGGGTGACGACCAGCTGCTCGTGTTCACCCAGTTTCGGGCGATGGGGCTCCTGCTGCGCCAGCATCTGCTGACCCGCTTCGGTCTTGCCGTGCCGTTCCTCGAAGGCTCGGTGAGCGCCGCCGGCCGAGCGGCGATGGTCGACCGGTTCCAGTCGGGCGGCGACCGGATGCTGCTGGTCTCACTGCGCGCCGGCGGCACCGGGCTCAACCTCACAGCCGCCTCGCGCGTGTTGCACTACGACCGCTGGTGGAACCCGGCGGTGGAAGATCAGGCCACCGACCGGGCGTGGCGGATCGGGCAACAGCGCACCGTGATGGTGCACAAGCTCGTCACCGAGGGCACGATCGAAGAGCGCATCGCCGGCGTCATCGACGAGAAGCGCTCCGTCGCCGATGCCGCCGTCGGACGCGGCGAGGCTTGGATGTCGGAGCTGTCCACCGACGAGCTGGCCTCGCTCGTCCGGCTCGATCGGTCAGCTACGTGAGCCGGCCGGTGCGAGCGCTCGGCCGCAACCAGCCCGGCCAGTTCATGGCCACGCGGGTGCGGGTGCTGGCCGCCGAGCTGTCCGATCCCCAACGTCTCGCCAGGGGACGCGAGTACGTCGACACGTGCGCCGTCGTCGACATCGAGGTCGGACCGGGCCTCACGACGGCGACCGTCCAGGGGTCGCGGCCAGCTCCTTATGTGGTCGAGCTCAACGTCGACCACGGCGACGGGCCTCCTTCTCGGCTCGAGGTCGACGCCTCGTGCAGCTGCCCCGATGACGCCGAAGCCGCCGACGGGTGGTGCAAGCATGCAGTGGCCACACTGATCGTGCTGGCCAACGAGATCGCCGTCGAGCCCGGCATGCTCGCCCGGTGGCGTTCGCCGGGGCCTGAGGTCCCGACCGGAGTCGAGTCCGGCCGGCCGACGAGGCCTTCCGCCGGCGCTGGTCCCGATCCGCTGGCATCGGCGTTGCGGGGGCCCGATGGGATCTCGATGCCCGTCATCCCCGACATCGAACCGCTCCCGGCGGGCACCATCACGGATCCCGACGTCGCCGCCGTTTTGCGGTCGGCCTACCAGCTGATCTGCGGGGATCCGCCACCGCCGAGCGAACCGCCTGGGAACTGCGAGCGAGTCCCGGGCGTCTGAGGAAGGTCGTCCGGCTCAGTGACCTCCGCCGCCGTCCGGCACCGCATCGCCGGCGTCGCCATCACGTCGACGGTGGCGTTGGGGGCGTGCGGCCAGGGTGGTGAAGGAGACTCGTTCTCGGCCGGTCGCGCCTGCCGAAACGTCGAGCGCTTGATCGAGGCGGTGCAAGCGAACGACCTGAGGATGGCTGACCAGGAGCTCGACCGCCTGACCGACGACGGTGACGTCGAGCAGCGGATCGACGTAGCCGAGCTGAACGACGTCGTCGATGACCCCGGCGCCGACGCCGGCGATGCGATCGAGGACGCCGTGTCCGGCCTCGACTGCGACGTCGAGATCCAAGACGTCGTCACCGATCCGACGACAACCCCGACGGAGTCGACGGTGACCGATCCGACGACCGCACCGACCGAGTCGACGGTGACCGATCCGACGACAGGCCCGACGGGAGAGCCGCCGTTCACGCTGCCGCCGGCGCCGACCACAGGGACGGTGCCGGCGACTGATCCGACGGCAACCACCAGTCCGTCGTCCTATCCTCGGGGACGCCGAGACGACCGAGGAGGATGACACCCTCAACTACCGAGGCGCCGGCGTGACCCGGCGGTTCACCTTGCGGTAGGCGGGCGCTGGCCGAAGATGGCGACGGACTGGCGCAGCGGCACGAGATCACGCCGCTGACGCCGCTGCGCCGCGACCTCGGCGTTCTCGGCCGTCGCTCGTGCTTCGGCCAGTTGCCGACGCAACCGGACGTTCTCGGCCTCGAGCTGCATCACCCGGCGGATGCCCTCGAGGTTCATCCCTTCGCCGGCCAACTCCGAGATGCGCCGCAGCAGCTCGATGTCGGCGTCACTGTACCTACGGTTGCCGCCCTGTGTTCTCGCCGGGCGCACAAGGCCGCGACGCTCGTAGATGCGCAACGTCTGCGGATGCATGCCGGCCAACTCGGCGGCGACCGAGATGACGTACACCGCCTGGGTTCGGGTGCGAGCCACCATCACGTGACCTCCTCGACCACGCTAGCCGCAGCCAATCGCTCGATCGCCGACCGCTGCTCTTCACTCAGCGACGCCGGCACGACGACGTCGACAGTGACGATCAGGTCCCCGGTACGGTCGCCGTGAGCGATGCCACGACCACGCACCCGGTGCCGCGACCCGCTCTGGGTGCCGGGCGGGAGGCGCAGCGTGACGTGGCCGCCGTCGATTGTCGGCACGTCGACGTTGCCGCCGAGCGCCGCCTCGGGGAACGTCACCGGCAAGCGGACGGTCAGGTTGTCACCCTGACGGGCGAACCGTTGATGGGGAGTGACATGGATCTCGACGAGCAGGTCGCCGGCCGGGCCGCCATTTCGGCCCGGCGACCCTCGTCCCTTCAACCGGATCGTCTGGCCGTCGGCGACGCCGGCCGGGATGCGCGTCCGCACCTCCCGCTGCCGCTTCTCGACGCCACTGCCGTTGCACGTGGTGCAGGGCTCAGGGATGACCACGCCCGTGCCCTGGCACGTGCGGCATGGCGTGGAGAACGAGAACAGTCCTTGGTTGTCGTCGATCACGCCGCGGCCAGAACACGTCGGGCACACCTGCGGCGACGTGCCGGGCTTGGCGCCCGACCCGTGGCAAGTGGAGCACTGGGCGTCACTCGTCAGGTATAGCGTCGTGGTGATGCCGCGCACGGCGTCTTCGAAGCCGACGGTCAGCTGCGCCCGCAGGTCGGCGCCGCGACGCGGCCCCGCACCCGAAGCGCCTCCGTCGCCGCGAGCGCGACGACCGAACATCTGGCCGAGGAAGTCGCCTAGGCCCGCGCCCCCTCCTCCCATGTCGCCGACGTTGAACGAGAATCCGCCTGGGCCACCCCCGACGGGACCCCTGGAACGGACCTCGTCGTACTCGCCACGCTTGGCCTCATCGCCGAGCACGTCATAAGCCGACGACACCTCCTTGAACCGTTCCTCGGCGGCGGGATCGCCGGGGTTCGCATCCGGGTGCAGCTGCCGAGCCAGCCGACGATAGGCCTTCAGGATCTCCTTCTGGCTGGCGTCCTGCGCCACACCGAGAATCTGGTAGTAGTCCTTCTCGAACCACTCGCGCGCGACCACGGCTCAGTCCCTGGTTCGCACCATGGCCGGGCGCAGCGTCTTGCCCTTCCAGCGATAGCCGCTGCGCAACACTTCGGCCACCACGACGTCACCACCATCGCCTGGTTCGTGGGCGACGGCGTCGGCAACCTCTGGGTCGAACGGCTGATTCTCGAGATCGACCATTTCCAGTCCGTGTTTACGCAGCTCGGTCAGCATGGCGTTGAGCAGCGGACCGACCTCGTCGGGGTGACGCAGGTATGCGGCCTCGGCAGCGTCGAGCACCGGCAGTAGCGCTTCGGCCAGGCGACCGGTCGCCCGTTCGAGATCGGCCGCCGCCTGGGCAGCCGCCCGCTTGCGATAGTTGACGAAATCGGCCTGTACGCGCTGGCTCAGCTCCTTCAGCGCGTCGCGCTCGGCAACAAGTTGGTCTCGCTCGCTGCGCTCGCTCGACTCCTGCGCGGGCTGCTGGTGGTCGCTGGCGCTTCCCTCGCCGGCCTCAACCTCGTCGGCGACATCCCGGGGGCCGAAGCCTGGCGCTCCTGGGTCAGGTCCGTGG
>JBPCJL010000054.1:0-4152 GCA_051005355.1 Ilumatobacteraceae bacterium | reverse complement strand
CGCCGAGCACGTGGTCGTACACCAGCAGGTTGGTCACGCCAAGACCCTCGAGCCCCTCGGCGTAGGCGCGGATGGCGCCCGGGTCGGTGCCGATCTCGTCGTGGGGGAGGACGGCGCCGATGCGCATGGGGGGATCACTACCACGCCGACCGGCGCCGCTACGTTCTCGATGCGGCCGGCGAAGCGCCTGGAGGCGCCGCCGTGCTGAACCGGGTCTCCGGCTCTGAACGACGCGGCCCGGCTACTTTGCCGAGCAGTGGCCGCCGAACCGAACGTCCTCGTGATCGTGTTGGCCGGCGGGGAGGGCAAGCGGCTGCTCCCGCTGACCAACGACCGGGCCAAGCCGGCCGTGCCCTTCGGCGGCTGCTATCGCCTGATCGACTTCGCGCTGTCCAACTTCGCCAACGCCGGCTACCTGAAGATCGTCGTGCTGACGCAGTACAAGAGCCACAGCCTCGACCGCCACATCACCCAGACGTGGCGCTTCTCCACGCTGCTCAACCAGTACGTGGCGCCCGTGCCGGCGCAGATGCGGCGCGGCCCGTACTGGTTCCAGGGCTCGGCCGACGCCATCTACCAGAACCTCAACCTGATCCACGACGAACGGCCGGACCTGGTGTGCGTCTTCGGTGCCGACCACATCTACCGGATGGACCCGCGCCAGCTGGTCGAGCACCACTGCGCCGTCGGTGCGGGAGTGACCGTGGCCGCGATCCCTGTGCCCCGTCAGGAGGCGGCGTCCTTCGGGGTGATCGAGGTCGACGACGGCTGGCGGATCCGCGACTTCTACGAAAAGGTGGACGCACCGCCGACCATGCCGGGCGACGACACGCGGTCACTGGCCTCGATGGGCAACTACGTGTTCGACACCAAGACGCTGATCGACGTGGTGACGCCGCGTCGCCAGCCGAATGACAACGACGACGGTCAGCTGACCGACCTCGGTGGCGACGTCATCCCGGCGCTCACCCAGGCCGGCGTCGCGCACGCCTACGACTTCTCGACCAACGAGATCCCCGGCCAGGACGAACGCGAGCGTGGCTACTGGCGCGACGTCGGCACGCTCGACGCCTACTACCACGCCAACATGGACCTGATCGCCCCGCACCCGGTGTTCAACCTCTACAACGGCCGCTGGCCGGTCTACACGTACCGCGCCGCCGAGCCGCCGGCCAAGGTGTCGCGCGGCCCGGGTGGCGAGCCGTCCTTCGTCGACGGCAGCCTGCTGTGCGAGGGCTCGATCATCTCCGGCGCTCACGTCGAGCGATCGATCGTGGCGCCGGGCGTGTACGTCGACCACGACGCCCACGTGACCGACTCGATCCTGTTCCCAGGCGTGCACGTCGGGCCGGGGGCGCGGGTGCAGCGGTGCATCGTCGACAAGAACGTGCAGATCCCCGACTGGTATCGCATCGGCTTCGACCCCGAAGAAGACGCCGCGCGCTTCACCGTCAGCGACGAAGGCGTCACCGTGATCGAGAAGGACCGCCAGCTCTAGTCCATGGGAGGGTTTGCGTACCGGGCGGGGGGACGCAAACCCTCCGATGCGCTGAAACCCTCCGATGCTGTAGAGCTCAGGTGCCGGCGAGGTGGGCGACGACGGGGGCGAAGGGTTCGATGTCCTCGGGGCCGACGATTACGTAGGTGAAGCCCAGTTCCTCGCGCCGGCGTTGCAACTGATCGGCGATGTCCGCGGTGCTGCCGATGAGCGCGAACGGCGTGGCGTCGATCATGGCCTCGTCGACACCGACCATCGAGGCGACCTGACCGAGCGCGCCTGGTCGGTCGTCGGTCACCGAGACCATGAAGGCGCGGATGTTCAGCTCGATGTCGTCGATCCGCTCGCCGGCCACCCGGCGCACCAGTGCGACGCGATCGGCGACGATCTCGCCGGTCATCGACGCGACCGCGTCGGGCCCGATGACCCCGGCGCGCATGTTCCCGTTGATGCCCACGATGTCGGCCTCCCGGGCGGCGATCGAAAGAACTCGCTCGCCGCCGCCGCCGATCAGGATCGGCGGGTGCGGCCGCTGCACCGGCGGCGGCTGGCCGTCGTAGTCGGTGATCGTGTAGTGCATGCCCTCGAACGAGAACGAACCATCGGCCATGGCGCCCTTGATGACGGCCAACGCCTCCTCGAACCGGTCGACGCGCACGCCCGGCCGGTCGTAGGCCATGCCGGCGGCGCGGTAGTCGGTCTCCATCCACCCGGCGCCGATGCCGATCTCGACCCGCCCGCCGCTCAGCACGTCCATGGTGGCCAGCTCCTTGGCCAGCACCACCGGATGCTTGTAGTCGTTGTCGAAAACCAACGCCCCGACCCGCAGCACGGTGGTCGCCGCCGCAACCGCGGCCAGCGCCGGCATCGGCGCGAGCTGGTCCGTGAAGTGGTCGGGCATCGTCACCGTGGCGTAGCCGAGGTCCTCGATCCGGCGCGCTTGCTCGACCCACTTCGTCGCATCCGCCGGACCCGAGAGCTGGACCCCGAAGCGGAACGGACGGGTGGTCGGATCGGGCATCGGCGGACGATAGCCCTGCCGCGGTTCGCCGGACCTCGACCACTAGCTTCGAGGCCCTGTGCGCCTTGTGAACCCCCCCGCGCGCTCGGTGTCCTGGCTGGCCCGGCTGGGTCTCATCGTCGGCGGCGGTGCGCTGCTGGTGACCGCCGTCGTGGTGGCAGTGGCGCCGCGGCTGTGGCAGATCGCCAACGCCCACGAGGAGCTGCCGGTGATCCTGCCGGCGTTCGAGCCGCTGGCCCAGCGCTCGTACGCCTACGACGTCTTCGGCAACGAGATCGCCATCTTCGAGGCCGAGAACAGCCAACCGATCGAGCTGGACGAGGTGCCCCAGCGTGTGATCGACGCCTTCCTCGCCGTAGAGGATCGGGAGTTCTGGAACCACGATGGCGTCAACCTGCGCAGCTTGGTCCGGGCCACGCTGTCCAACTTCTCGTCCGAGGACTCGTCCCAGCAGGGCGCGTCCACGATCACGATGCAGGTGGTCAAGAACGACTTCCTCGCCGGGCTCGAGCGCGATGGCCGCTACAAGCTGCTGCAGGTCCACTACGCGCTCATGCTCGACCGGGCCAAGACCAAGGAGGACATCCTCGAGCGCTACCTCAACACGGTCTTCCTCGGCAACAACGCCTACGGAATCCAGGCCGCCTCGGAGGTGTACTTCGGCAAGCCGGTCCGGGAGCTGACCTTCATCGAGGCCGCCTTCCTCGCCGGGCTGGTGCGCTCCCCGTCCGGCTACGACCCGGTGAACAACCCCGAGCGCAGCCGCTCCCGCTTCCGCCAGGTCCTCGAGCGCCTCGTCGACGCCGGCGAGCTGACCGAGGCCGAGGCGGCCGCCGAGGACGAGGCGTTCGTGCTGCCCGACCGGGCGCGCACGATCCCTGGACGGATCCTGGTGCGCGGCTACTACACCGAGGCGCTGCGCGACTACCTGCTCGTCTCCAACCTCCTCGGCCCGACGGTGCAGGAGCGCTACTCAACGCTGTTCCGCGGCGGTTTGCGGATCTACACCACGTACGACCCGTTCCTGCAGAGCTACGCCGAGGAAGCGCGCAAGGTGCTACCTGACAACGCGCTGGGAATCGATGCGGCGGTCGTGTCACTGGACAGCACCAGCGGGGCGATCCGGGCGATGGTCGGCGGGCGGGGCTTCGTGCCGAACGAGCGGGAGACGAACATGGCGCTGAAACCCCGCCAGACGGGATCCAGCGCCAAGATCTTCGTGCTGGCGGCGGCGATCCAGGCCGGGGCGCAGCCCAACGACATCATCGACGGGCAGAACAACTGCACGTTCGACGTGCCCGACGAGGACGAGCCGTTCGTCATCGATCCCGAGAATGCCGTACTGCGTCCCTCGGACACGCTGGCCCAGATGACCTGGTCGTCGATCAACTGCGCCTACGTACGCCTCGCCAGCATCGTCGGGCTGAACCGCGTCGTCGACACGACCTACCGGATGGCGCAGTCCCACTACCTCTACCCGGGCCAATCGGGCGACGAGCGCCGGCCGATCGAGCCGTTCGTCAGCTTTCCGACGGGCGCCAATGAGCTGAGTCCGCTCGACATGGCGTCGGGCGCCCAGACGCTGGCCAACAACGGCCTGCACCACCAGCCGTACTTCGTCGACGCCATCGAC
>JBPCJL010000053.1:0-5637 GCA_051005355.1 Ilumatobacteraceae bacterium | reverse complement strand
TGCGGCAGATTCTGCCGCACCTCGTCGAGTCGAGGTTGGATCGAGTCAGTCGCTCATTGGTGCATCGTGGCGATGTGGCGACGCGTCCGGCCACTCGGCGGTGCACCAATGAGCCGAAGACCGTGCTTGATGGTTCGCTCGCTCGAAGACTCGCTCGCTCACGGCTCGTAGCCGGTCGGGATGTCACCCGCCAGCACCTGCGGCGTGATCTCGTCCATCTCGGCTTGGACCTCTTCGGACACGCGGTCGGCCAGGTCGTGATAGTCGGCCAGCTCGACCGTGCCGGAGAAGTTGCCGCCCTCGATCGAACCGTCCTGGATCTGCCCGACCAGATCGACGACGCCGTCATCGATCTGCTTCGTGGCGCTGGTGACGAGGCACGGGTGGGCCTCGGGCACCGTCTCCCACTGGTCGGTGTCGACGCCGATGCACAGCGCCTCGCCGCCCTCGCGAGCGACCTCGATCAGCGCGCCGTTGCCGGTCTGGCCGCCAGCACCGAAGACGATGTCGGCACCGTTGTCGAGCGCCTGGCGGGCCGTGGTGGCGCCGAAGCCGGGGTCGGTGAAGGCGACGTCGAGCCCACCCGGGTGGTAGGTCGCGATGACCTGGGCCTCAGGGTTGGTGTAGGCGACACCGCCTTCGAAGCCCTCCTTGAAAGCGACCACCGGTGGCACCTGGTCGGTGCCCAGCACGGCGCCGATGGTGTCGGTCTGGGTCAGCAGCCCGGCCAAGGCACCGGCGAGGAAGCCGGCCTGATCCTCGGGGAAGATGAGCCCGACGACGTTGCAGACCGTCTCGGCCTGAAACTGGTCGACGCCGATGAACGTGATGTCCGGGTTCTCGGCGGCGGCGGCGGCCGTGGCCTCGCCGAGCGCGAAGCCGACGGTCACGATCACGTTGGCGCCGCTGTCGATGAACTGGCCGATGTTGGTGGCGTAATCGGTCGGTGCGGCGGTCTCGATGAAGTCGGCTTCACCGCCGACCTCCTCGGCGGCGGCCTGCGCGCCCTCCCACGCCGACTGGTTGAACGACTTGTCGTCGACCTTGCCGACGTCGGTGACGAGCCCGATCGTGATCTCGTCGACGGGCTCGCGTGCCTCGCACTCGGAGGCTGCGCTGTCGCCGGTGGTGGTGTCGGTTCCTTCGGTGGTCTCGGTGCCCTCGGTGGTCTCCGTGCCTTCCGTGGTCTCGGTCCCGCCGGCCGTGGTCTCCGTGCCGCCGGCGGTGGTCTCGGTGCCGCCCGCCGTGGTCTCCGTGCCGCCGGAAGCGGTGGTGGCGGTGTCTCCGCCCGCGGTGGTCGCGCTGCCTTCGTCGTCGTCACTGCCGCACGCCGTGAGTGCGAGACCGACGACGGCGAGCGCGGCGACGAACTTGCTCGAATTCTTCATGCTCCCCCTGGTTCCTTCCTGTCGTGAGATGGTGGGGAACCTTACTCCGGGGGTCTCACGGCGGGATCGCGCCGGCCGTGAACGGCGCGTTTCGGAACCGACGGTCCAACCACCGCGTTTGTGCACGGACCGAGGGCGGCTACCGACGACCAGTGCACAAACGCGGTATCACCCCTGGTCAGGCATCGAGCGGGGTGATCCGGGACGGGTGAGGGCCTCGATGGCGACCCGCTCGGCCGGCCAGCCCGCCAGCAGCTCGGCGACGTCTGCACCCTCGTAGGAGACCGACGTGAAGCCCGGCGCCATGGTGGCCCCGAACAGGCTCCAGCGGCCCGTCGTGCGCGCCGCCATCCACGTCCCGCCCGGGACGACGTGCACCGGGACCTGGTCGGCCGCCACGTCCGACCCGAGCGTGATGTGCCGGCTGGCGCCTCCTGGCTCGAGCAGGACCAGCTCGATCGGGTCGCCCCCGTAGGCGTGCCACAGCTCGTCGGCCTCCAGGCGGTGGAACTGCGAGAAGCCGGCGGGTTCGTCGGTCAGCAAGGCGACGATCGCTGTACCCGCCGGTCTCTCAGCACCCGGCGGTGACCGCCAAATCTGGCGGTACCAGCCGCCCTCGACCGGCAGCGGTTCCAGCCCGAGCCGGTCGATCAGCTCGTCGGCGGTCACGGCCCGAGCAACCGCGCGATCTCGACGTCGTAGTTGCGACCGATCGCCTCCTGGACGGCCCGGTCGAGCACGTGCTCCCCGGCCCCGGCGGCCATCAGGGTCCGGGCGTGGTGGCAGATCTCCGCCGTCCACTCCACGGATCGCGCCACCACCTCGGCCTCGGCGAGCGTCGGCGCAATCGCGACGACGCCGTGGTTGGCCAGCAGCACCGCCCGGCTGCCGGGCTGGCGGCGGAACGTGTGCAGCGCCTGCTCGCCGAGATCGCCGCTCCCCGGCGGCGCGTAGTCGGTGACCAGCACCCGTTCCGACCGGGTGGCGATGTTCTCGTTGCAGATGAACGGCAGGTCCAACCGGGCCACGGCGAACGCGGCCGCGTAGCGCGAGTGCGTGTGCACCACGGCGCCGACCTCGGGCATGGCTCGCATCAGCCCGAGGTGCAGCGCCAGCTCGCTCGTCGGGCGCAGCGGCCCGTCCCACGTGCCGTCGTCGACGTCGACGACCGGGTGATCCTCGGCCGCCAGTTCGCCGTACACCACACCGGCCGCCGACACCACGATCCGCCGCTCGTCGATGCGGACGCTGATGTTGCCGGCCGACCCGATCACGAGCCCGTCGGCGACCATCCGCCGGCAGGCATCGTGCATCGCCGTGCGCGCGACGTCGACCGTCACGATCGGCCCCCGGCGGCGGCGAGGATGTGCGGCGCGAGGTCGCGCACGGCGTCGATCGCCGCGTCGACGTCGACCGTCCGGACGACGCGATCGTCCACGGCGACCTTGCCGCCGGCCAGCACCCAGCGCACGTCGGCGCGACAGGCGGCGTAGGCGACGGTGGACACCGGGTCGTAGCTCGGCGTCAACGACGGTGCGGCGCGATCGAGCATGACGAGGTCGGCCTGCTTGCCGACCTCGATGGACCCCGTGCGGTCGGCCACGCCGAGCGCCCGGGCGCCATCGATCGTGGCCATGGCGAGCACGTCGTCAGCCGTCAGCGCGCCGGCACCGTGCAACCCGGCCTGCACGTAGCCGGCGAGGCGCATCGCCATCCACGGGTCGAGATCGTTCGCCGATGCCGCACCGTCGGTGCCGAGGGCGACGGTCACGCCGGCCGCCCGCAGCGCAGTGACGGGAGCGAACCCGCTGCACAGCTTGAGGTTGGACGCCGGGCAGTGGGTGACGGACGCGCCGGTCGAGCGGATGAGGTCGATGTCGCCGGCGGACAGGTGGACGCCGTGCGCGAGCAGTGTCCGTGCCCCGAGCAGCCCGGTGTCGTGCAGCACCTCGATCGGCGTCCGGCCCCCGTGGCGGGCGGCGACCTGGGTCAGCTCGGCCTTGGTCTCGCCGGCGTGGACGTGGACGCGCGCACCGGTCGACGCGGCGAGCTCGCCGATCGCCCGCAGCTGCTCTTCGGACAGCAGGTAGGTGCTGTGCGGGCAGACCCAGCGCGCGCCGGCTGGCGTGTCGTTCACGTACTCGCGCGCCCAGTCCAACCGCTGCGGGAACGGCCGGTCGTCGGGTCCGGCGAACTCGACGAACACCGGCCCCGTGAGCAGCCGCAGGCCGCTGTCGGCGGCGGCCGCGGCGGCGGCCTCCGGGAAGAAGTACATGTCCATGGCCGTCGTGATCCCGGCGCGCAGGCACTCGGCGACCGCAAGCGACGTCCCCGCCGCGACGGTGGCCGGCGACAGCACCGTCCGTTCCGCCGGGAGCAGCCGACCCAGGAACCCGTCGAGGTCGAGGTCGTCGGCGAGGCCACGGAACATCGTCATCGCCAAGTGCGTGTGGGCGTTGACGAAGCCGGGCACGACGATCCCTCCCGCCGCGTCGATCACCCGCCCGGCCGGCTCGTGCTCATCGCCGGCGGTGGCACCGACGTGGCGGATCGTGCCCTCGGTGACGGCGATGTCGGCGCTCGGGTGGACGGTACGCGCCGCATCCATCGTCACGACGTGGGCGTTCGTGATCAGCAGGTCGATCACTCAGGTGGGCCCGTCTTCCGGTGCGAGCGACGGAGCGCCAGCGGAGGAGCGGTCACTGCGGCCTGCGTGGCCGGGGAACGCAATGAGCAGCTCGAGGATCCTGCGCAGCAGTGGACCGACCCGGTCGGCAGCAGCGTCACCCGCGGCGGTCACGTCGTCGCCGTGCAGCGGCACGCCGCTGATGCCCGCGGCGAGGTTCGTGGCCAGCGAGAGCCCGAGGATGGCCATGCCGACGTGCCGGGCGGCGATCGCCTCGATCACGGTCGACATGCCGACGAGGTCGGCACCGAGCAGCCCGCCCATGCGGATCTCGGCGGGCGTCTCGAAGTGTGGGCCGTTCAGCCCGAGGTACACGCCCTCGGGCAGCGACGGATCGACCTCGTGCGCCAGTCGACGAAGCGACTCGCTGTACAGATCGGTCAGGTCGACGAAGCGCGGCGCCAGCGGCGGTTGCGGATCCAGCCCGGTCAGCGGCGACTGGGCGGTCAGGTTCAGGTGGTCGGCGATCAGCACCGGCTGGCCGATCGGCCAGTCCCTGCGCAGCGAACCGGCGCCGTTCGTGATGACGACGGTGTGGCAGCCCGCCGCCGCCGCCGTCCGTACACCGTGGGCGACGACGTTGGCGTCGTGCCCCTCGTACAGGTGCAGCCGCCCGAGGTCCAGCAGCACCCGCCCGCCGCCGACGTCGACCGAGCGCAGCGTCAGTCCGTGGCAGACGGCGGTCGGCTCGGGGAACCCCGGCAGGTCCGCCAGGGCCACCTCGGTGCCGGTGAGCCCCGCCGTGTCCGCACCCCGCTTCCAGCCGGAACCCAGCACCACGGCGACGTCGTGCCGCTCGACACCGGTGCGCCGACGCAGCTCGCCGGCCGCCTGCTCGGCGAGCACAAAGGGATCAATCATGAAGGCCGGAGCTCACTGGGAGCGACCGAGCGCAAGCGAGGGAGCGGCCACAAACGGCCTGCGTGGCCGGGGAACGCAGTGACGTCCTCCATGGCCCGCCGATCCTACGATCCACGGCGATGCGGACGATCGAGTGGCGGGGCGACCACGCGTTGCTGATCGACCAGACGGTCCTGCCGGACGAGGTGCGGCTGCTGGAGGTGGGCGACGTCGACACGATGATCGACGCCATCCGCCGCCTGGCCGTGCGCGGCGCCCCGGCCATCGGCGTGGCCGGCGCCTTCGCCGTCGCGCTGGCGGCGCAGCGGGCCGAGCGTGACGGGCTCGGCTCGGAGCACGTGCGGTCGGAGGCGGCCCGCATCCGGGCGGCGCGACCGACGGCGGTGAACCTGGCCTGGGCGGTCGATCGGGTGCTCGCCCGGCTCGACGACGGCACGACGGCGCTGGTGGCCGAGGCGGCGGCCATGGCCGACGAGGACGTGGCGATCAACCAGCGGATGGGCGAGCGCGGTGCCGACCTCCTGGCGGAGCTGGGCGTCGTGCCCGCGCGCGTCCACACGCACTGCAACGCTGGTGCGCTGGCCACGGTCGACTGGGGCACCGCCCTCGGCGTGGTGCGGGCGCTGCACGCACGCGGCGGCGTGCTGTCGGTGACCGTCGACGAGACGCGTCCACTGCTGCAGGGGGCCAGGTTGACGGCGT
>JBPCJL010000052.1:0-11694 GCA_051005355.1 Ilumatobacteraceae bacterium | reverse complement strand
GCTCCGCACGAAACACTCGGATGCACGAAAACACTCGGATGGTCAGAACCGGACCCGCACCGACGGGGAGCTCCAGGTGGCGCCGACGAGGCGGAACGGGGCGATGTCCACCGGCTCGATGTCGGGGCAGGCCTCGAGCAGGAGCTCGCTGCCGACGACGGCCTCCAGACGGGCCATCTCGTAGCCGAGGCAGAAGTGCTTCCCGAGCCCGAAGCCGAGGTGGCCGTGCACGTCGCCCTGGTCGACGCCGCGGCGCAGCTCCTTGGCTCGCCACAGGTCGGTGCGGTCCAGGTCGAACCGGCGCGGCTCGGCGAACACGGTCTCGTCGTTGTTCGCCGACCCGATGGAGATCGACACGACGTCACCCGCCGTGATCGACTTGGAGTGCAGCACCACGTCGACGTTGGCCGTGCGGGCCTGGCTGTGGATCGGGAACGAGTGGCGCATCACCTCGCCGAAGGCGTCGTCGAACCGCGCCGGGTCGGCGCGCACCCGCGCCAGCTGCTGCGATGACGCCAGCAGCTGCGCCCACAGGTTGCCGAGCGCCTTGTCCGTCGTCTCCCCACCGGCGGTGAGCATCAGCGAGATGAACGCCTCGATCTCGGCGTCGGTCAGCTGCTCGCCGTCGCACTCGGCGTGGACGATCTTGGAGATGAAGTCCGGCCCTGGTTCACGCCGCCGCTCGGCGACGATCGGCCGGACGAACTCGGCCAGCGCCTGATGGGCGGCGATCCCGGCCGCCCGCTGCTCGGCGTTGCCGTGGCCGAGCCCGGCCATCATTGCCTGGTACCAGTCGTGGAACCGGGGCAGCGCCTCCTTCGGCATGCCCATCATGTCGACGATCACGTTGACCGGCAGCCACGTCGAATAGTCAGCCACCAGATCAGCCGTGCCTCGATCGACGAACCGGTCGATCAGCTCAGCCGCGTTGCGAGCGATCAGCTCGCGGTACCCGGCCAGGCGCTTGCCGACGACCTCCGGCGCAACGATCGTGCGCCGCACGACATGGTCGCGGCCGTCCATCTGCAGCATCGTCGGCCCGAACACAACGCCGAGGCTCTTGGCGTAGAAGCGATTCGACCACGTCTCGCTGTCGGCGAACACGCCGACCACGTCGTCGTACCGCGTGATCAGCCACGACCTCGTCGCCTGGTTCCACCACACCGGCTGGTCCTGGCGCGCCCGCTCCCAGAACGAGAAGGGGTCGGCGGCGTACGACTCGGCGGGCCAGGCGCCCAGGTCAGTAGCCGAAGTGGTGCTCGGCATCGCCGATCGCCTCCTCGATGATCTCCAAGCCCTTGGCCATCAGCTCCGTCGACATCACGATCGGCGGCGTGATGCGCAGGATGTGGCCGGCCGTGGCCCAGGCCAGGCCACGCCGGAACGCGGCCTGGTACACGAAGTTGCCGGCCTCGATGAACGGCTCCTTGGTCACCTTGTCGCGCACCAGCTCGATGGCCAGCAGCGCGCCGCGCCCACGCACCTCGCCGATGATCGGGTGGCGCTCGGCCATCTCCCGCATCCGCCCGAGGGCGAACTCCCCGAGCGCCGCGCAGTGGGCGATCAGGTCCTCCTGGCGCAGCACCTCGATGACGGCGACGACCGCCGCGCAGGCCATCGGGTTGCCGCCGTAGCTCGTGCTCGGGAACGACGCGGCCAGCGCGGCGGCGTGCTCCTCGCGCACAGCGATCGCCGTCACCGGGAAGCCGTTGCCCATCCCCTTGCCGATGGCCATCACGTCGGGCACGACGCCCTCGTGGTCGCTGGCGAACCAGCTGCCGGTGCGGCCGAACCCGGTGGCGATCTCGTCGGCGATGAACACCCCGCCGGCCGCCCGCACCTGCTCGGCGACCGCAGCCACGTATCCCGGCCGGTACGTCGTGGCACCGTTGCCGTTCGTCACCAGCTCCATCACCGCACCGGCCAGGTCACCCGGCAGGTTCTGCGCCACCGACACGCCGACGAAGTCGGCGCAGCGCAGGTCGCACGAGGCCTGGCAGAACGAGCAGCGGTAGGCGTGGCCGCCGGGCAGGAGGTACGAGCCGGGGTCGCGCGGCGCATTCGACGAGCGGGCCGACGTGACGCTGGCTGCGCCGCCGGTCCGGCCGTGGTAGTCGCTGTGGAAGCTGACGAACCCGAACCGTCCCGTGATCGCCCGCGCCACGCGCATCGCCCCCTCGACCGCCTCGGTGCCGGCGGAGAAGAACGTGAACAGCGACATGCCGGGCGGTGTCACGTCGGCCAGTGCTTCGAGGGCGCGCACCTTGAACGGTGTGGCGAAGTCGTGGACGTTGTCCAGCTGCGCCGCCGCCCGCCCGATCGCTTCGGCGACGCGCGGGTGCCCGTGGCCGATGTTGGTGATGACGATGCCGCTGGAGAAGTCGAGGTAGGTGTTGCCGTCGACGTCAGTCAGCGTGACGCCCTGGCCCGACTCGTAAGCGACGGGGTGCAGCTTGACCATCGCCGTGACGCTGCCGGCGGTGTGGCGCTCCATCCGGGCGTTCCACTCGACGGACTTCGGGCCGGGCGACTCCGTGACCATCTGTGGCACGGCGTCGACGTCCGGGTTGGCCCAGGCCAACGTGGGGGCGGTGGTGATCGTCATGCGTCCGTCTCGATCCTCGCCACGGCCTCGATCTCGACCAGGAACGACGGGTTGGCCAGTCCGACCACCGTCACCATCGTCGCCGCCGGGTACGGCGGCTCCATGGCCGATGTGACGAGCGGCTGGAGGTACGTCCACGCCGCCTCGTCCTTTGTGAACACGTTCAGCTTGACGATGTCGGCGGCCGTGCCGCCCGCCTCCTCGACGACGGCGACAACTGACGCCCAGGCATCGGCGACCTGCGTGGCCAGCCCGGCGGCGTCGGCCACTTGGCCGCTGACGTAGAGCGTCCCGTCGACCAGGACGCCCTGGCTGAATCCGTAGGCGGCGGCGTCGAACACGCCGGCCGGTTGCACGCCACGCTTCACGAAGGCACCGGATCGAACTCGACCCACAGCTGCTTCATCGCCCGCAGCGTGACGTTGGGGTGGTGCGTGAAGTCGTTGCGGCCCCGTGCCAGGTGCAGGTTGGGCAGCCGGTCGAGGATCCGTTCGAGGGCGATGTTCTGCTCCAGCCGGGACAGGCCGGCACCGGGGCAGTGCGTCTCGCCGATCGAGAAGGCCATGTGCTTGCTGGCGTTGCGCCGTTCGAGATCGAGCTCGGCCGGTCGCTCGAACATCCGCGGGTCACGGTTCGCAGCGGCGTAGCGCAGGTGGATGCTCGAGCCCTTGGGGATCGGCACCCCGGCGATCTCGGTGTCCTTGGCGGTGTGGCGGACCATGCCCATCGTCGGTGACTCGAGGCGCAGGACCTCCTCGACGAAGTTGCGGATCCGGCTGCGGTCGGCGAGCACGGCGGCGTGGACGTCGGGGTCGGCCAGCAGCAGCCACAGGCCGGACGTCAGGGCGAACGTCGTGGTCTCGTTGCCGCCGATGTAGAGGTGGTCGGCCATCCCGATGATCTCGGCGTCGGTCAGCGGGCGCTCGCCCTTGAAGCGGGCGTCGTTGGCGAAGAACGAGATCACGGAGTCGTCCGGGTGCTCGCGCTTTCCCCGAACCGTGTCGTGGATGTGGTGCTGGAACTCGACGCCCTTCTTGCCGGCGTAGACCTCCTCCTCCTCGGTCAGCTGGCCGCGGAACGGCAGCACCCATGCTTCGGACCACACCTTCAGCTGCGGGATGTCCTCGGTGCGAAAGCCCATCATCGTCGTGATCACCCGCACGGGCAGCGGGATGGCGACGTCGACGACGTACTCCATCTCGCCGCGGCCGGCGACGCCGTCGAGCAGCTCGTCGACGATGCCGGTGATCAGCGCCCGCTGCTGCTCGGCGCCCTGCACCGAGAAGAAAGGGTCGGCGATCTCGCGGTAGCGGCGGTGCACGGGCGGGTCGACGGCCAGCGGCGCCATCCGCGGCCAGCCCTGCTCGGCGTAGATCGCCGCCGTTCGGGCGGACATGCCGCGGCCGGGCGTGCGCTCGTCGGCGCCACGCAGGAACGTCTCGGTGCGGCGCAGCACGTGGTTGACGTCCTCGTAGCGGGTGAGGACGTAGGTGTCGGTGCCGGGCATTCTCCAGATTGGTGCCTGCTCGCGCAGCAGGTCGTAGGTCGGGTACCAATCCTCTTGCGTGGCCGGGTCGAAGAGGTCGACGTCGTCGACGGTCTGTGGGTGTCCGGGCGGCGCGGTGGTCGGCATCGCCGCCGAGGTTGCCCGGCATCTCCGGACCGCGGCGAATCGTGCATCATCCAGCCATGGCGTTGCACAAGAACTGGGCGGACCTGTACGAAGCGATCACGTCACTCGACCCCGAGGCCGATGCCATCGTGCAGGGCGACCGCAGGATCTCCTGGCGACAGTTCGACGACACGGCGGCTCGCCTGGCGACGGTCCTCACCGGCTGGGGACTCGAACCCGGCGCCCGCATCGCCCTCTTCCTGTTCAACGGCCCGGAGTACCTCGAGGTGGCCTACGGGGCGTTCAAGGCGCGCGTCGTGCCGACCAACGTGAACTTCCGCTACCAGGCGGGGGAGGTCGCCTATCTGCTGCGGGACTCGGGCGCAGAGGTGCTCGTCTTCCACGGCGCGCTGGCCGACCGGGTGGCCGCCGTCGATGCCGCCGACCGTCCGGCTCACCTCGTGCAGATCGACGACGGCGCCACGCCGCTGCTCGACGGCGCCGAGTGGTACCACGACCTGATCGCCGGGTCGACGCCGGCGGCGCCCGCCGAGCGCAGCGGCGACGACCTGCTGATCCTGTACACGGGTGGCACCACCGGCATGCCGAAGGGCGTGGTGTGGCGTCACGGCGACCTGTTCCAGGCGATCGCCTACCCGGCGTACGTGGCCGCCGGCCTCGACGTGCCGACGTCCGTCGACGAGGTCGCCGATGCGACGGCGGCGCTGCGGGCGGCCGGTGCCGCGCCGGCGATGGTCTCCGCGCCGCCCCTGATCCACGGCACGGCGCTGTTCCTGGCCATGGGCACGCTGCTGCGCGGCGGGAGCGTCGTGCTGCTCGAGAGCCGGCGGTTCGACGCCGACGAGCTCTGGCAGCTGGTCGAGACGCACGGCGTGACGGACATCGCCATCGTCGGCGACCCGTTCGCCCGGCCGATGGTCGACGCGCTGGTCGGTCGAGAGGCGGCCGGGAACCCGGTCGACCTGTCGAGCGTACGCGTCATCTCCAGCTCCGGGATCACGTGGGGCCACTCGTCGAAGGCCGCGCTCCGAGCGCGCGGGCAGATGGTGCTGCTGGACATGGTCGGAGCCAGCGAGGGCGGCCCGTTCGCCATGAGCATGACGTTGCCGGGTCAGCAACCAGCCGAGACGGCCACGTTCAAGATCGCCGACCGCGGTGTCCTGCTGGACGAGGACGACGAGGTGATCCCGCCGGGCGACGGCCGGATCGGGGTGCTGGCGTACAAGGGGTCGGGGCCGATCGGCTACTGGAACGACGCGGCCAAGTCGGCGACGGTGTTCCGAGAGATCCGTGGCGAACGCCACGTCAGCCCCGGCGACTACGCCCAAGTCGCGGCGGACGGCACGGTGACATTCGTCGGACGCGGGTCGGTGTGCATCAACAGCGGAGGCGAGAAGGTGTTCCCGGAGGAGGTCGAGGAAGCGCTGAAGTCACACGACGCGGTCGTCGACTGCAACGTGGTCGGCGTGCCGGACGATCGCTACGGCGAGGCCGTCACGGCAGTCGTGCAGCTCGGTGCCGGTGGCGACTCGGTGAACGACGACGATCTCGTGGCTCACGTCAAGCAGCGGCTGGCCGGGTACAAGGCACCGCGCCACATCGTGCGCGTTCCCGAGCTGGTGCGCAGCCCGACCGGCAAGAGCGACTACCGCCACGCCAAGGCCACCGCCGTCGAGGCGCTCAGCGCCGACGGCTCGGCATCAACGTGACGGGCGGCAGGTCGGCGGTCAGGAAGTCGCGGATCAGTCGCGCCACTTCGTCCGGATGCTCCATCGGCAGGGCATGCGAGGCCCGTGGTACGACCGCCAGCTGACCGGCCGGCAACGACTCGTAGAGGCTCACTTTGTGGGCCAGCTCTTGGACTTCGTCGTCACCGACGAGCACGAGCGTGGGGGTCGGGATCTGGCGCAGGTCGTCGACCGTCAAGGTCGGCTCGGTAGCGAACAGCGTCATCATCTTCTCCATCACGACCTGAAAGTGGTCGGCGCCGTCGGGCGTTCGCTCCACGTAGGCCTGGTACATCGCTGCACCCAATGGGTCGTCGTCGGCCATCTCGATCGGTCGGACACCGTCGTGATGGAAGTTGGTCCCGATCAGGACTTGGCGGGTGACCAGCTCCGGGCGGCGACGGGACAGCAGGAGGGCGACGATGCCGCCGTCGCTCCACCCGACGAGGTGGGCCGGCCCGTCGACCACCTGGTCGAGGATGGCGATGGTCTCGTCGACCATGTCCTCGTAGTGGAAGGGCGCGTCGGTGTCGGCGGTGCGACCATGGCCGCGGCGGTCGGGCGCGAGCAGCCGGTAGGCGCCGGCGAGCGGTCGGCCGATCGTGTCGAGCAGCTCGTCGCCGTTGCCGAACCCGCCGTGCAGCAGCACGATCGTCTCGTCGCCCGAGCCCGCCTCCTCGACCCACGTCGCGTGGCCAGCGATGTCGACGTACGAACCCATCACCCCATTCTGATGCGATCTGGGCGCGGACAGCTCCAGTCGTGAGACGATTGCGCGCCCAGATCGGGCTGCGGCACCGCAATGCAGAGAGAGAGCGATCTGGGCGCGAATCCTCTCGACCCTCACTTGGTGGAACTGTCCGCGCCCAGATCTTGTCTGCGGACTCGCTGCGCTCGTCCGCTACGTGCGTCGGCCGGCTTCGTGGAGGACGGCGGTGGGTTGCTGGTGGAAGCGGGCGAGGCCGGCGATGGTGGTCTGGCCGGCGTCGACGACGAGCGTGTGGCCCGTCACGTAGCGCGCTTCGTCGCTGGCCAGGTAGACGGCGGCGTTGGCGATGTCCTCCGGGAAGCCGGCGATCCCGAGGGCGGAACCGGCGGCGATCTGCGCCTCGGCCTTGTCGGTCGCCGTGTGGTCGCCGGAGATCACCGCCGAGGTCATGGCCGTCACCGTGCTGCCCGGCGAGATCGCGTTGACCCGCACACCACTCGCCGCCAGCTCCGAGGCCGCCGATTTGGTCAATCCGATCACGGCGTGCTTGCAGGCCGTGTAACAGTGCGGCCCGAGGCCACCGAGGATGCCGGCCGTGCTCGACGTCGAGATGATCACGCCCGAGCCCTGCGGCACCATGACGCGCGCCGCGTGCTTCGTGCCCAGGAAGACCCCGCGCAGCAGGATTGCGACTGTGTGGTCCCAGCCGTCGGCCGGCGTCTCGGCGATGCGCCCGACCACCCCGACGATGCCCGCGTTGTTGAACATCACGTCGAGCTGGCCGAACTCGCCGACGGCGTGATCGACGGCGGCGGCAACGTCGTCCTCGTCCGTGACGTCGGTGTGCACGAAGCGCACCGAGTCGCCGAGCTCGGCAGCCAGCGCCTGGCCGGCGTCGTCCTGCAGGTCGGCGATGACGACCCGGGCACCCTCGTCCACGAAGCGCTGCGTCGTCCCGGCTCCGATGCCGCGTGCGCCGCCGGTCACCACGGCGACCTTCCCCTCCAACCGACCGGACATCGGACCCCCTGTGTGACACTCGCTGGATGGCTCGCCGGAGTGCATACCAGTTAGGTCCCGACGACCTCGTGCTCAGCCACTTCAGCCTCGGCCGCGAGCACCCGATCGACGACCGGGCTCGGCTTGCCGCCGCGAACGGGTTCGCCGGCATCGGACTGTGGGTCGGCCAGTACCGCCAACTCGAACAAGCGGGCGAGGCGCCCGGTCATCTGGCCGAGCTGCTCGACGAGCACGACCTCGTGTTGGCCGAGATCGAGGTGATCCCCGGCCTGGGGCGAGACGGTCCCGGGGGCGACGGCGTGATCGACCTGGAGGAGACGGCGTGGCGGATGGCCGACGCCTTCGGTTGCCGGTACCTGCAGGCGATCGGGCCGGCCGAGGCACCCGTCGCCGAAGCGGCCATGGCGTTCGGCGCGCTGTGCGACCGGGCCGCCGACCACGGCGTGACCGTCGGCCTCGAGTTCCTGCCGTTCACCGACATCGTCTCCGTGCACGACGCCCGGGCCATCGTCGAGGAGGCCGACCGACCGAACGGCGGCATCTGCGTCGACATCTGGCACCACGCCCGCGGGGCCAACGACCTCGAGGCGATCGCCACGCTGCCGCCGGAGCTGATCCGGTGCATCCAGATGAGCGACGGTCCCCAGGTTCCGGACGACCCCGACTACTACACCGACTGCCTGACCAACCGCGTCGCTCCGGGTGAGGGCGAGTTCGACGTGGCCGGCTTCGTGGCGGCGTTGCGGGCCGCAGGATCGACGGTCAACTGGTCGCCCGAGGTGTGCAGCAGGTGGGGCTGGGCACATCCGGCCGACCACGTCGAGCGCATCGCCACCGGCATGCGGGCGGCACTTGCCTGACGGCAACAACCAGCGCCAGGGCCGCCGTCGGTGGTCGCCGTACTGGCGGAGGAATTGCCTCCGCTCCCACGCGACGCGGCGGCGATCTCGGACGATGAGACGGCCCGCAAGGCGCAGTCGCGAACTGATCAGCGCCGCGTTCTCGTGGCGGCTCATTCGGTTGCGGTCGCAGGCGCGACACTGACAAGATGGTGGCGGAGCAGGACGCATCTGGACCGCCGGCGCCGGCTCCGGCTCCGCCGGAGGAAGCCGTGGCCGCGGCGTCGCCCCTCTGTTCGGACGGTCGACGGTCGCTCGTCGCCATGGTTCCGTCGATCGTCGTGCCGACGGCGCTGGGGTTCCTCATCGGTGCCATCTCCACTCGCGCTGGCGATGCGCCGGCGACGACGGTTGGCTTGTCTCTGCTTGGTTGGAACGTGTTCGTCGTGGTGTACGTGATCCTGACCATCCGCACCTTCAGCGGCCTCGACGGCGCCGAGTTCCGCGTGCGCATGGCGGCCCGTGATCGTCGTCGCCGTCCGCCTCGACGACCATTGCGGATCGACCCGCACAACGACGGACCGACGTTCGCCATCGAGTCGTCCATCGTCGCCTTCGCCGTGGTGCTGGTGCTGCCGCACATCGACCCGATCAACCTGAACGACTGGCTCCTCGTACCGGCCAGCATCAGCATCCTGCTCAGCTGCTGGGGGCTGTCCATCGTCAGCTATGCCCTGCACTACGCGCGGCACGACCTGACCTCGCCAGCGCTGGCCTTTCCAGGCGACCGCACGAACGCGTGGGCCGACTACGTGTACTTCGCGATCGCCGTTGCCACGACCTTCGGCGCCACGGACGTGAGCATCACGACGCCCCACATGCGCCGCGTGGTGAACCTGCACGTGATCTTGACGTTCATCTACAACTCGGTGATCGTCGCCCTGCTGGCCGCGCTGCTGATCCGCTGACCACCGTCGCCGCAGACCTCGACCTGGGACCCCGACCGTCGGAGTGTTTGGTGCGGGGAGGCCCCTCACGAAACACTCCGGTGCACAGAAACACTCGGATGGGAGGCGGTCGGGGATGTTCGACTTCAGTGGCAAGACGGTGCTCGTCACGGGTGCGTCGTATGGGTTGGGTGAGGGCTTTGCCACGGCGTTCGCCGACGCCGGCGCCGACCTGGTGCTCACCGCCCGATCGGCCGACCTGCTCGAGTCCGTGGCCGAAGCGTGCCGGGCCAAGGGTGCCGCCGTCACGGCGGTGGCGGGTGACGTGTCGGTCGAGGCCGACGTCGCCGCCGTCATCGGACGAGGAATCGAGGAGCGGGGGCGCATCGACGTGCTCGTCAACAACGCCGGCGTCAGCGACCTGCGCGGCGTGGCGCCTGAGCAGTTTGACATGGAGACGTGGCAGCGGATCCTCGCCGTCGACCTCAACGGTGCGTTCATGTACCTGCGCGACGTCGGCCGGCACATGCTCGAGCGGGGCGGCGGGTCGATCGTCAACATCTGCTCGATCATGGGCCACGGCGCCAACGAGCTGAACGTGATCGCCTACACCGCAGCGAAGGGCGCGCTGCGCAACCTGACGCTGCAGCTCGGCTGCGAGTGGGCCGATCGAGGGGTACGCGTCAACTCGGTATCACCGGGATTCATCGTCACCGAGATGACCCGGCCGGCGCTCGAGGGCATGGGCATGACGACGTGGATCGCCAGCCGCACACCAATGCGCCGGGTGGGCGAGCTGCAGGAGATCGTGGACCCGGTGCTGTTCCTCGCCTCGGACGCCGCCGGCTACATCACCGGCCACGACCTGTCCGTCGACGGCGGCACCAACGCGGCCAACGGCTACTTCCAGATCCCGCCGATCCACCACGAGTGGAACACCGACACGCCGCGCGTCGGTGAGGGCTATGCCGGCATCGCCCCGAGGCCGGACTGGTTCCAAGCCTTGGCGCCCGGCATCCCGGGCATCCACTACTGATGGGCGGCTTCGCCGCCGTGTCGGCCTGTCGGCCGACCTTCACCCGTTCGCTCACTGCGGTACGGGCCAAGAGCGTCAGTGCCTTGTCCGGCCGTCGCTGCTGGCCAGGTCAGGTGCGGGGGCTGGGGGTGAACCGGTCCGGCGGGAAGGCTCGGGTCACCGGCTCGCGCACGTCCCAGTCCCACGTCAAGCGCCGCTCGGCGATCTTCCACGCGCTGTCCCGCAGCTCGAAGCGGTCGAAGTAGCGGCCGCCGAAGCGCTCGAGGTACTCGCCGCCGTCGCCATCGGCGCAGCGGTGGACCGCCATGACCTGGGTCTCGACGTCGACCGTCGAGTCGTCGACGACGTCGTACAGCGAGTCGCCGATCACGTGCGACGTCGCTACGGCGTGGCGGCGCAGGGCATCGGTTGCGTACACAGCGAAATCTCGGCCCGGCCCGACGAAGCTGCCGTGGTCGTCGGTCCCGTCCGGGTGGTACACGGACGCCACGAGCTCGGCGTCGCACCGGTCGATGCCCCGGCAGTACTCGAGCAGCCGCCGGCGGATCTCCCGCTCCACTTCCTGGGGGAATTGATCCACCGGTTAGTTTCCTACACCATGCCCGCTCAGGTCCCCGTCTCGGACGGCGTGTTCACCTGGCCGTCGGACGATCCGCACCTGCTCGGGAGTCGGTGCCGCAACTGTGGCAACCACATGTTCCCCGTGCAGACCGGCTGCCCGCGCTGCATGGCCGTGGACACCGAGACCGTCGAGCTCTCCACCCGAGGCACGCTCTGGACCTGGACGGTCCAGGGCTTCCCGCCCAAAGCGCCGCCGTACATCGGCAACGACGACCCCAAGACGTTCGAGCCGTTCGGCGTCGGGTACGTGGAGCTGCCCGGTGAGATCAAGGTCGAAGCTCGGCTGACCGAGGCCGACCCCGCCAAGCTCGAGATTGGTATGGAGATGCAGCTGGTCATCGTCCCGCTGAACGTCGACGACGACGGCAACGAGGTCGTCACGTTCGCCTTTCAACCCGTAGGAGGCTCCGCATGAGTGACGACGTTGCGATCGTCGGCATCGGTATGCACGAGTTCGGGCGCCAGGACGGCGTGGCCGGCATGGAGCAGGGCACGGTGGCCGTGCGCCGCGCTCTCGGCGACGCAAGCGCGGGGTGGGGCAGAACCACCTCCTCCCT
>JBPCJL010000051.1:0-5249 GCA_051005355.1 Ilumatobacteraceae bacterium | reverse complement strand
CTGGCGGTGCCGGCGCTCGGCAGCCTGGCCGTCGAGCCGCTGTACGTGTTGGTCGACACGGCGATCGTCGGACGACTGGGGACGGCGCAGCTCGGCGGATTGGCCCTGGCGGCGACGGTCCTGTCGTTCGTCGTCGCCGGCTGCAACTTCCTGACCTACGGCACCACCGAGCGGGTGGCCCGCCGGCTCGGCGCCGGACGGCCGGTCGACGCAGCCGAGGTCGGCATGCAAGCGACGTGGCTGGCCGTCATCGTCGGCGCCGTCGTGGCCCCGCTCGTGGCCCTGGTCGCCCCCGTGGCCGGCCGCCTGCTCGGCGGCGAGGGCGAGGTGCTCGACTTCGCCGTGACCTACCTGCGCATCGGCGCCGTCGGCGTCCCGTTCATCGTGTTCGCCCTCGCCGCCCAGGGCGTCCAGCGCGGCGCTACCGACTACCGCACCCCGCTCGTGATCCTGCTGGCCAGCAACGCCGTCAACCTCGTGCTCGAGGTGCTCTTCGTGTTCGGCTTCGACTGGGGCGTGCCGGGCTCGGCCTGGTCGACGGTCATCGCCCAGGTCGGCGCCGGCGTGGCCTTCGTCGTCGTCATCCGCCGCCACCTGGCGCCCGCCCGACAACGCCGGCCGAGCCGCGCCGACATGGCGCCGCTCTTGACGGCTGGTCGACACCTGCTGCTGCGGGTCGGATCGATGCTCGTCGTGCTCAGCGGCGCTACGGCCATCGCCGCCCGGGTCGACGAGCCCACGCTGGCCGCCCACCAGATCGGCGCCAGCCTGCTGCTGTTCTTGGCCCTGGCCCTCGACGCGCTGGCCATCCCCGCCCAGACACTCGTCGCCGAGGAGCTGGGCAAGGAGTCGATCGGCGCCGCCGCCTTGGTGAGCCGGCGCGTCGCCTGGCTGTCGATCGTCAGCGGAGCGATCCTCGCCGTCGTCGTGGCGGCGCTGGCGCCGGTGCTGCCGAGGGTCTTCACCGGCGACGATGCCGTGGTGGCCCGGGCGACGGCCGTGGTGCTCTGGCTGGCTGTGATGCTGGTGCCAGCAGCGCTGGCCTTTGCCTACGACGGCGTGCTGATCGGCGCCGGCGACTACCGCTTCCTCGGCTGGGCGGCGTTCGGCTACTTGGTCGCCGTGGCGCCCTTCGGCCTGCTGGTCCTGCCGACCGGCGCCGGCATCGGTGGCATCTGGGCCGCCCTCACCCTGTGGATGGTGTTGCGCGCCGTCGTCAACCACCGCCGCGCCGGCCAGGTGCTGAACGAGAAGTGCGAGCCACAACAACTCACTTCCGCCCGCTGAGCACACAGTTCGGATCCATCGTTCAGGAGACGGTGTCGATCACGCAGAACCGGTTGCCGTCGGGGTCGGCGAGCACGACGTAGTCGTGCGTCTCAGCCGGGTACATCGGCCAGTCGACGCGCTCGGCGCCGAGAGCGACCAGTCGTGCGACCTCGGCTGCCTGGTCGGCGGCATCGCCGGCGTACAGGTCGAGGTGGACGTGCGGGATCTCGGGCGGCGGTTGGTCACTCAGGTTGATCGAGATCCGCTGGCCGATCCCGTCCGTCGGCGCCAGGATCACCCAGTCATCTTGGATGTCCCGCAGCGGCTCGTAGCCGAGGGCGGCGCACCAGAACGCCGCCGCTCGCCGCACGTCCGCCACGTTGACGACCACCGACCCGACGCTCAGCATGGCGCCGAGTCTGTTCGTTCGTGGTCAGACATGATCGGCCCACGCCAGGTCGGCCGCCGCCGGGCCATCTCCGGCGATGAGGTCGATCGTGACCTGGTCGGCACCGGCTTCGGCAGCCATCCGGGCGCCGATCGCCTCGTGGTCGTGATAGGTGCGGAAGCGTTTGGTGCGCGCACCGACCACGGTGGCGACGACCCGACCGAAGGTACCGAGACCGGCGTCGACCTTGCCGACGTCGTGGAGCAACGCGCCCGCCACCTCGGCGCGGGTGGCGTCGGGCCGCCGGTCGAGGAAGCGGCGGGCGACGGTGACGGCGTGGCGCCGATCAGCGTTGGCCATCTGCCGCCACAGCTCCCGCTCCTCGAACCGCAGCATCGACTCGGCCCACACCTCGTCCTCCGGCGCCGATGGCCGCGGCGACAGCGAGGTGACGAACCGCCGCACCAGGTGCCCGGCACCGGTTCCGTGGCGCGATCGATGTCGAAAACGACACCGAATCTTCGTCAGAACCGGTTTGCGCCGGATGATCATGCGCGGGCCCGGGGGTGGGCGGCTCGGTAGACGTCGAACAGCCGCTCCTGGCTGACCTTGGTGTACACCTGCGTGGTCGAGATCGAGGCGTGGCCGAGCAGCTCCTGCACGACGTGCAGGTCGGCGCCGTGGTCGAGCAGGTGGGTGGCACAGGAGTGGCGCAGCACGTGCGGCGACAGCTCAGTGCGCAGGCCGGCGCGTTCCCCGTGCCGGCGCACGACGGCCCACGCCGCTTGCCGGCTCAACCGCCCGCCGCGAGTGTTCAGGAAGACGGCCTCGGCGTCGTTGCGCCGCCGCCACTGCGCAGGGACCATCGACAGGCGGCCCTGCGGCGCGAACCACCCGTCGAGCGCGCTCGCCGCGACCCGACCGAAGGGGACGATGCGCTCCTTGGCGCCCTTGCCGAAGAGCCGCACGAGGCGGGCGTCGAAGTCGATGTCGCCCATCGACAGCCCACAGGCCTCGGAGATGCGGGCACCGGTCGCGTACAGCAGCTCGAGCAGCGCCCGGTCCCGACGGGCGACCGCCTCGTCACCGGTGATGGCGTCGAGCAGCGACGTGACCTGCGCCTCCGTCAGGGGCTTGGGCAGCCCCGCTGGGACGCGCACGCCCTCCACGTCCGCCGTCGGGTCGTCGCGCCGCACGCCCTCCGTGAGCAGGTAGCGGTGCATGGTCCGGACGGCGGCCAGCTGGCGGGCCACGCTCGACGCGGCGGCGCCGCTGGCTCGACGGGCGGCGACGAACTCGACGACGCCGCAGGCATCGACGGTGCTGACGTCGACGCCGTTGGCGCTCAGCCACGCCGCGTACCCGGTGAGGTCGCGCCGGTAGGCAGTGATCGTGTTGTCGGCGCGGCCACGCTCGGCGCGCAGCCAGCCGAGGAAGTCGGCGATCTCGAGCGGGAGGTCGAGGTCGGCGTCGTCGATGGCCAGCGGCACGGCGCCGCCCTCAGCCGTGGTCGCCGGCGCGCACCCGACGTTCCGTCAGCAGCAGGCCGGCCACCGACTTGGCGTCGGTGATCTAGCCCCGCTCGACCATCGCCACCGCCTCGTCGAGGGGTATGTGCAGCACCTCGGAGAACTCCTCCTCGGGACCGTGCAGGCTGCGCTCGGCCGTCTCGCACCCGGTGGCGAGGTAGATCGTGGTGATCGAGTCGAGCACCCCTGGCGACGGCAGCAGCTCGATCAGCAGCTCGAGCGTGGCGGGCACCATGCCGACCTCCTCGATCAGCTCCCGCCGCGCCGTCTCCTCCGTCTGCTCGCCGTCGACGTCACGCATGCCGGCGGGGATCTCGATCACGTCGCGTGCGTACGTGGGGCGCCACTGCCGGATCAGCACGACGGACGCGTTGCCCTCGGCGTCGAACACGAGCGGCACGGCGGCCACGGCGCCGGGAGACCGGACGATGTCCCGCTCGAACGTCGAACCGTCGGGCGCGGCGAAGTCGGCGACGACGACTCGCCACACATGACCCTGGTGCACCTGGCGCTCGTCCAGGAAGCGGAAGCTCGCGCTCATGACCCCCGGTCGGCGCGCAGCTTCAGCGCCGCACCGACCAGGTCGCGGAACAGCGGGTGCGGCCGGTCGGGTCGGCTCTTGAACTCCGGGTGGGCCTGCGTGCCGACCCAGTACGGGTGGTCGGCCAGCTCGATGAACTCAACGAGGCGGCGGTCCGGCGACGTGCCCGAGCAGACGAAGCCGGCCGCCTCCAGGCGAGCTCGGTAGTTCGAGTTGAACTCGTAGCGGTGGCGGTGGCGCTCGCTGACGACGGGCTCGCCGTACGCCAGGGCGATCTTGGTGCCCGCCTCGAGGACGGCCCAGTAGGCGCCGAGCCGCATCGTGCCGCCCTTGTCGGTCACGTCGCGCTGGTCGTACATCAGGTCGATGACCGGGTGCTGCGTGGTCGGGTCGAACTCGGTCGAGTTGGCGTCGGTCAGCCCGAGCACGTTGCGGGCGAACTCGATCGTCATGCACTGGAGGCCGAGACACAGCCCGAGGCACGGCACGCCCTCCTCCCGGGCGTACTGGGCGGCGGCGATCTTGCCCTCGATGCCGCGGGCGCCGAAGCCGCCGGGGATGACCATGCCGTCGAGGTCGGCGAGGCGCCCCGGGCCCAGCAGGCCCTCGAGGTCCTCCGCCTGGATCCAGTCGATCTCCACCTTGGCGCCGTGGTGGAACCCGGCGTGCTTCAGGCTCTCGACCACGGACAGGTAGGCGTCGGGCAGCTGGACGTACTTGCCGATCAGGCCGATGCGCACCGGCTCGGCCGCCGCCTCGACCCCCTCGACGACCTGCTCCCACGGTGTGAGGTCGAGGGCGGGCGCCGTGTCCTCGAGGCGCAGCACCTCGCACACAACGTCGTCCAGGCCTTCGGCGTGCATGATCAGCGGGAGGGCGTAGATGTTGTCGACGTCGGCGGCGTTGACCACCGCCCGGACGTCGACGTCGCAGAGGTTGGAGATCTTGACCTTGAGGTCGTCGCTGATCGGCTCCTCGCTGCGACACACGATGAGGTCGGGCTGGATGCCCCGGCTGCGCAGCTCGGTGACGGAGTGCTGCGTCGGCTTGGTCTTCTGTTCCCCGGACGGGCCGATGAACGGGACGAGCGTGACGTGGACGTAGCAGACGTTGTCCCGGCCGGCCTCCTTGCGGAACTGGCGGATGGCCTCGAGGAACGGAAGGATCTCGATGTCGCCGACGGTGCCGCCGACCTCGGTGATCACGACGTCGACCTCGTCGGTGGCCAGTCGGCGGATGCGCCGCTTGATCTCGTCGGTGATGTGCGGGATGACCTGAACGGTCTTGCCGAGGTAGTCGCCGCGCCGCTCGGCGGCGAGCACGGACTGGTAGATCGAGCCCGTCGTGGCGTTGGAGTTGCGGGAGAGGTTCTCGTCGGTGAACCGCTCGTAGTGGCCGAGGTCGAGGTCGGTCTCGCCGCCGTCGTCGGTGACGAAGACCTCGCCGTGCTCGAACGGGTTCATGGTGCCCGGGTCGACGTTGATGTACGGGTCGAGCTTCTGCAGCGTCACCCGCAGGCCGC
>JBPCJL010000050.1:0-10347 GCA_051005355.1 Ilumatobacteraceae bacterium | reverse complement strand
CTCGTCACGCACGAGGCCCTCGCACTGGAAGCCAGGCGCGTCCATGCGGAAGCCCAGGTCGATCAACGCCTCGACGCGCCGGCCGGCCCACTCCTGCGGGATGTCACCGTGGAACCGGAACCACGTGGTCCCCCACGGCGCGCCCCACCGATCGCCCACCTCGAACGGCGCCAATTCGTCCAGCCCTGGTCCCGCCTCCACCAGCATGGGCCGGCGATCCGGGTGGACGAGGAGCGGCAGCCGCTCGGTCAGCTCGCGTGTGATGCGCTCCTCGACCAGGACCCGGTCGTCGTGCACGGTGCCATCATCGGTCATGACCGACATCGCACGGGAACGCTTCGGAGTCCTCCCCGACGGTCGTCAGGTCGACCGGTTCGTGCTGCGCAGCCGCCCGCTGGAGGTCGCCGTGCTCACGTTGGGCGCCACCCTGGCGTCGGTGGTGATGCCGGACCGGGATGGCCACCCGGCCGACGTGGTGCTCGGCTTTGACGATCTCGCCGGCTACGTCGGCCCACAGGCGTACCTGGGAGCGACGATCGGTCGCTTCGGCAACCGCATCGCCGGAGGGCGGTTCGTCCTCGACGGCGAGACGTTCACCGTGCCGGCCAACGAGGGGCGCAACGCCCTGCACGGCGGCCCGGTCGGCTTCGACCGCGCCGTCTGGTCGGCGGTCACCGACGGTTCGTCGGTGCGGCTGACGCACACGAGCCCCGACGGCGACCAAGGCTTCCCCGGGTCGCTCGATGTCGCCGTCACCTACACCCTCACCCCGTCGGGCGATCGATGGACGCTGCGCTGGGACTACGAGGCGCACACCGACCGGCCGACGGTGCTCAACCTGACGAACCACGCCTACCTGAACCTGGCCGGCTCGGGGACCGTCGAGGGTCACGAGGTGCGCATCGCCGCCGGTCGGTTCGTGCGCGTCGACGGCGCGGGGATCCCGACGGGCGAGCTGGCGCCCGTCGACGGCACACCGCTCGACTTCCGGGACACCAAGTCGCTCGGCCGCGACCTCCGCGACGGATCGCCCGACCTGCTCGCCTCGAGCGGCTACGACCATTCCCTCGTGCTCGATCGCCCGAACGCCGTGCAGATTCGGGAGCCGGTCACGGGCCGCACGCTGGAGGTGTGGACGGACCAGCCGGCGGTGCAGCTCTACAACGCCAACCACCTCGACGGGACGTTGCTCGGGCGAGGCGGACGGACGTACCGGCAGGGTGACGCCGTCTGCCTCGAGACGCAGCACTTCCCCGATTCACCGAACCAACCCGCATTCCCGAGCACGGTGCTGCGCCCCGGCGAGCGCTTCAGCAGCACGACGTCGTGGACCATGGGCATCGATCGCTGACCGCCGCGCTCTGCGTGAACGAACAGGTCGGACCTGATGTTTTCGCTCACCCAGAGATGCGATCGTCGTCGTGGGTGGGCGAACACGTCGGATCCGGTGGCTTCGCTCACGCAGAGCGCGGCCGAGCGCGCCAACGGGGCCCGGCCGGAACCGGGCCCCGTCGGCGGGGGGAGCAGGTTGGTGCGGTCAGCTGCCGCTGTCCGTGGTCGGCGTCTCCGTGGTCGGCGTCTCCGTGGTCGGCGTCTCGGTGGACGGCGTCGGGGTTTCGCCGTCGACCGGTCGCGGACCGCCTCGGCGGCCGCGGCCCGGACCACCGTTGGCGCCACGGTCGCCGCAGCCCTCCTCCGACTTCCCCTTCACCGAGGAGCCTTCCCTCGGCGTCTCTTCGCTCGTCGGGATCGAGCTGTCGACGGTCGTGTCGTCGGTCGTGCCGTCGTCGACGGTGGTGGTGGTCTCGTCGACGACGGTGCCGTCGTCGGTGCCGGCGGCGGCGATGCCGGCACCGGTGGCCAGGGACGCGACGCCGGCGGCAGCCGCCAGCACGTATCGGGTCTTCATGGGGAACTCTCCTTGGGGGGGTGTGGTTGGACGCTGGTCATCCAACGCCACCCACCTCACGGTTCCGGGAGGACGACCTGGGAACTGGCCGTGGATCGCGGCAACGTGACGGTCACCGTCGTGCCGCGCCCGGGCATGCTGTCGACGGCGATGGCGCCGCCGTGGGCGGCAACGGCGGCGTCGGCGATCGACATCCCGAGCCCGCTCCCACCTCGATCCCGCGCCCGGGCAGGGTCGGCGCGGTAGAAGCGCTGCGTCACGCGCGCCGCAACGTCCGGGCTCATGCCAGGACCGTGGTCACTGACGGCGATCTGCGCCCCGCCGCCGTTGGCCGTGACCCGCAGCTCGATGGGCGTCGCCGCCGGCGTGTGGACGAGGGCGTTGCCGACGATGTTGGCAACGACCTGGCGCAGGCGGTCCTCGTCTCCAGCTACGACGACCGGGCCGTCGAGATCGGTCGTGATCGTGCGACCCGGATCGACGGCGCCGGCGTCACGCGCCGCGTCGGCGACCAGTCGCGTCAAATCGACGGGGCGCTGCTCGAGTGGGCGGCCCTGATCGAACTTGGCCAGGCTGAGCAGGTCGTCGACCAGCCGGGCCATTCGCACGGCCTCCTGCTCGGTCCGCCGCATCGCCTCGTCGAGCTCGCTCCGCTCAGCCAGGCCACCGACCCGGTACAGCTCGGCGTACCCGCGGATGGTCGTCACCGGCGTCCGCAATTCGTGTGACGCGTCGGCGACGAACCGGTGCAGCCGCGCCTGGGACTCGGCCCGCTCCGTGAACGCGGTGTCGAGGCGTTCGAGCATGTGGTTGAGCGCCAGGCCGAGCTGGCCGGCTTCCGTCGAGGCGGCGGCCTCGGGAACGCGCTGGCTGAGATCGCCGCTGGCGATCTGCTCTGCCGTCTTCGTCATCTGCTTGATCGGCCGGATGCCGAGCCGCACGACCCACCAGGCGACGGCGGCCAGCAGCGCCAGCACGATCAGGCCGGCGATGACCTCGACGGTGATCAGGTTGCCGATGGTGTCGTCGACGTCGGCCAGCGGGATGGCGGTGACGAAGTACCCGCCGTCCGGACCCGCGTCGGCGCGCAGGCGGAAGCGCTTCCCATCGTCACCGACCGCACCCACTGTGAATGCCCGCCGCGACCGTGCGCCTTCCGTGGCGTCCTCCACGCCGATGGCCGGGACGTCCGTCGCGGTGTACCAGGTCTGCAGCGCACCGTCCGTGTCGAGCAGGCCCTGGAACACGTCGGACGGCCGCTCGTACGGGCCACCTCCGGGCCGGCCCGGACCGCCCGGCTCGCCACGTCCGTCGCCACCGAAGGGCGCCGCCGCATCGAGGCGCGAGTCGATCTGGTCGACGAGCGTGTCCCCCGTGGAGCGGGTGACGATCACGCCGACAACGGCCAGCGCCACCACGACCAGCGCCATCCCGGCCAGGACGCGAGCGCGCAGCGACAAGCGGACCATCAGTCCCGAATCGAGTAGCCGATGCCACGCACGGTGGTGATCAGCTTGTGGTCGTCCGTGTCGAGCTTGCGGCGCAGGTAGCCGACATAGGTCTCGACCACGCCGCCGTCACCCCCGAAGTCGTACTGCCACACGTGATCGAGGATCTGCGCCTTGGACAGGACGCGACCCTTGTTGATGAGCAGGTAGCGCAGCAGGTTGTACTCCGTCGGGGACAGGGAGACCTCGACACCGCCCCGGGTGACGCGATGGGCGTCGTCGTCCAGCGCGAGGTCCCCGCAAGCCAGCACCGTGTGATCGTCGCGGGCCTGGCCGGTCCGGCGCAGGACGGCCGTCGTACGGGCGACGAGCTCCTCGAGGCTGAACGGCTTTTGCAGGTAGTCGTCGCCGCCCATGGTCAGGCCGCGCACCTTGTCCTCGGTCGCGTCGCGAGCGGTGAGGAACAGCACCGGCGTGTGGTCGCCGCCGGTGCGCATCCGGCGACAGACCTCGAACCCATCGAGGTCGGGGAGCATCACGTCGAGGACGACGAGGTCGGGCGTCCTTTCGTCGACCGCGGCCAGCGCCTCGCGTCCCGTCGCCGCCGACGAGACCTCGAACCCGTGGTGCCTGAGCGCGGCGGCGAGCATCGAGCGCAGGTTCTCCTCGTCGTCGACGATCAACAGGTGCTCTCCGGACATGGCCTCATCCTCGCGCCGGTTGCTGGGAGTCAGCTGGGAGCGCGGTGAGCATCTACCCCGGAGGTGGCTGTGCATCGGTTCCCGGCTCGCTGCCAGCAAGTCCACAGGTTGACGAACCATGCTCTGGTCCCATGAGCAAGCGAGTCTTCGAGCGAGCGAATCATCAGGCACGGTCTTCGGCTCATTGGTGCACCACCTCCGACCTGAACCCGTCGGATGACGTCAGGGTGCACCAATGAGCACCGTCGTCACACCCGAACGAGAGCCCATGGCGCGTCCACCGAAGCCGTGGTACCGCCGCCGCTGGTTCGTCATCACGGCCATCGTCGTCGTCGTGCTGGCGGCTGCGCTGGCGGGCGGGATCTGGTGGTACCTGCGCGACGACTCACCGTCCGAGGTCAGCCTCGAGGCGGCGACGCAGCAGCTCGACACGGCCACCACCGTCGGTGCGACGGCGGCGACGACGGCGACGACGGGAACGGGTTCGGCCGACGCGGCGACCACGACGGCGGATGCCGCCACCACGACGGCCGCCGAGGCGGTCGCATCCGTCGCCGGCACCTGGACCGTCGACACGTCCGTCGGCGAGTTCAGCTTCGAGGACTCGACCGGCACGTTCGTCGGCTTCCGGGTGCAGGAGGAGCTGTCGAGCATCGGCTCGACGACCGCCGTCGGCCGCACGCCGACCGTCACCGGCGAGATCATGTTCGACGGGACGACGCTGTCGGCGGCCACCATCGAGGCCGACATGACGGCCATCTCCACCAACGAGAGCCGGCGCGACGACAACGTGCAGAGCGCCATGGAGACCGACCAGTTCCCGACGGCCACGTTCGTGCTGACCCAGCCCATCGACCTGAGCGACGCCGTCAACACCGGCGTCGCGACGAGGATCGAGGCCACCGGTGACCTGACGATCCACGGCGTCACCACGCCGGTCACGCTGCCGCTCGACGCACAGCTCGTCGACGGGACCATCGTCGTCGTCGGATCGCTCGACATCGCGTTGTCGACCTACGGCGTCGAGGCGCCGACCGCACCCATCGTCGTGTCGGTCTCCGATCAGGCGGTCGTCGAGTTCCAGCTCTTCTTCGCCCAGGCCTGACACGCGGCGGGAGCTCCGCTCGGTCCAGCGATGTAGGGTCGGCGCAAACGCGCGGCTGACGGTGGGAGGCTCGCTGTGGCGACAGAAGCGAGTGTGGCGCCTGCCGACGAGGGTTCCGGCGACCTCCAGGAGTTCGGCTATCAGCAGGAGCTCAAGCGGAGGCTCGGTGGGTTTCAGATGTTCGCGATCTCGTTCGCCTTCATCTCGGTTGCCGTCGGCATCTTCGGAACGTACGGCCGTCCGTTCGCCCTCTCGATCATCGTCGGCCTGGCCACGCTGGTCGGCTTCGACGCCGCGGCGAACTTGGCCGAGGAGGCCAAGGATCCGTTCCGCACCGTCCCACGGGCGATCGTCGGATCGGTCGTCGCGGCGGCGCTGTTGGGCATGGTGTTCCTGATCGCGCTGACGGTCGCCATCCCCGACATCCCGAGCATCTCCCAGAGCGCCTCGCCGGTCGCCGACATCATGCGCCTCCAGCTCGGCTCGGTGGCCGAGAAGGGACTGCTCGTCGTGATCACGTTCGCCTTCTTCGCCGCCGGGATGGTGACGATGGCGACCGGGGCGCGGCTCGTGTACGCGATGGCACGCGACTCACGGTTCCCGGCCCATCGGCTGATGCGCAAGGTCGACCCCCGCACGCAGACGCCGATCCCGGCGAGATCCTGATGGTCGTGGGCGGGATCCTCCTGATGGCCGTGCTGCCCGGCGACGCGCTGATCGAGCTGATCACGGCGGGCACCGTCGTGGTGCTCATCGTCTACGTCGCGACGGTCGTGCTCTACCTCGCCGTGCGCAAGCGGCTGGGACGCCAGGAGGGCGCGTTCTCCCTCGGGCGGTTCGAGATACCCGTCTCGATCGTCGCGCTGGCGTGGCTCGTGCTCGCGCTGTGCGTGGTGGTTGCTGCCCTCGGAGGCGCACGTCTCGGTCGGGGTCGCCGGGATCGTCGTCGGGTTGGGCGTGCTGTTCTTCCTCGGCCTGCTCTACTTCAACGGCGAGGCGATGAAGCGAGCCGGGCGACGCCAAGGTCTTCGAGCACTGAGGAACCCGTTCTGTCCGGAGCGATCGGGCCGTCGGCCCCGAGCTACTCCGGACAGCAGCGTGGACTCATAGCCGCTCGGCGCGCAGCGCGGCGCGGCGGACCTTGCCGGCGTCGTCGCGCAGCGGGGTGTCGACCAGCTCGACGGTGCGGGGGAGCTTGTAGGTGGCGATGCGCTCGGCCGTGAAGGTCAGCAGCTCGGCCACATCCAACCCGTCGGTCTCGACGATGGCGTGCACGCGGTTGCCCCGGTCCTCGTCCGGGAGGCCGATCACGCACACCGAGCGCACCAGCGGGTGCTCCTGGATCGCCGCCTCGACCTCGGCCGGGTAGATGTTGGACCCGCCGGAGAGGATCATGTCCTGCATCCGGTCGCCGAGGTAGAGGTAACCGTCCTCGTCGAACCAGCCCATGTCGCCGAGCGACTCCCAGCCGCCGCCGAGCGTCCGCGGCGCTGCGCCCACGTAGCGGTACGTGGCGTGGTCGCGTGTGGAGCGCAGCCAGATCTCGCCCTGCTGGCCGGGTGGCAGCTCCACGCCGTCGGGGTCGGCGATCATCATCTCGCCGACCGACGGCCGGCCGACCGAGCCACGGTGGACGAGCCATTCGACGCCGGTGATGATCGTCGCCGCCTGCGCCTCGGTGCCGGCATACAGCTCGAAGATCCGCTCCGGACCGAGCCAGTCGATCCACGCCTCCTTCAACCACATGGGGCACGGTTCGGCGAGATGCCACACGACGCGCAACGACGAGAGGTCGTAGGCGTCGCGCGTGGTCTCCGGAAGGCGCCAGATCCGCTTCATCATCGTCGGGACGAGGTACACGATGTCGGCCCGGTGCCGCTCGATCGCTGCCAGCGTCGCCTCGGCGTCGAAGCGCGGCAACACCCCGACGTGGTTGCCCGCCAGCAGGCCCTGACACGACCACACCGCCGGGCCGTTGTGGTACAGCGGCCCGGGCATCACGAGGCATCCGTCGAGCTGGAAGCCGAAGTCCGGTGGTGCGTCCACGTCGATCAGCGACGGTTCTCCCGAGACGATCAGCTTGGGCCGCCCGGTCGACCCGCCGGAGGTCGGCGCCTTCCACGCCGGCGACACGGCGTCGGGCAGCGGGCCGTCGTCGAGATGCTCGGGCGGTCGGTAACCGATCGGCAGGCACACCGGCCCGTCGATCGTGCCCGGTTCGACGCCGACGGCGACCTTCGATTCGGCCAGGGTCACGATCTCCTGCAGCTCGCGTACGGGCAGCTTCGCCGACACGGGCTGCGGTATCGCCCCCAGCTTCCAGCAGGCGACGTAGGTGACGAACCACTCGATCGAGTTCGGCATGGCGACGGTCACGAAGTCGCCCGTGCCGACGCCTCGGCCGGCCAGGTCGCGAGCCAGGCGGTTGCAACGTGACTCGAGCTCGCCGCGCCCGATCCGCTCGTCGCCGCACGTGACGGCCGGACGTTCGGGATCACGGGCGGCCAGATCGGCGAGGCGGGCGGCGAACGACACCTTCGTGGGCATGAGCCGATCTTGCCCGTTCTCGTAGGGTCGAGCGATGGTGCGGCCGCTGGACGGGGTGAGGGTGCTCGACCTGACCCGCGTCTTGGCCGGGCCGCATGCCACGCGGGCGCTGGCCGACCTCGGCGCCGACATCATCAAGGTCGAGCCTCCGGCGGGTGATCTGACCCGCTTCGCCACACCTCGCATCAACGGGCTGGCCACGTACTTCGTCCAGCAGAACGTCGGCAAGCGCAACGTCAGCATCGACCTGACGACGCCACGAGGTGTCGAGCTGGTCGCCGAGCTGGCCGACCGCAGCGACGTGCTGGTCGAGAACTTTCGCACCGGCGTGCTTCACCGCCTCGGCCTCGGACAGGCCGAGCTGCGCGCCCGCAACCCGCGGCTGATCTACGCGTCGAGCACCGGATACGGGGCCACCGGACCGTGGGTGCACCGCCGCGCCTACGCCCCCGTCGTGGCGGCCGAGAGCGGGCTGACCAAGGCGCAGGGCGACGCCAGGGCGGCCGGCCCCGATGGCGGCGGCGTGTACGCCAACGACCCGCAGAGCCACGCCGACGTGTACACGGCCAAGGAGATCACCATCGCCGTGCTCGCCGCGCTGTACGAGCGCGAACGCACCGGGCAGGGCGAGTGGATCGACATCTCGATGGCCGAGACGATGCTCTACGTCAATGAGCACCTGCACGACCAGCTGTGGGACGGCCCCGACGACCCGCAGTGGATCCGCAGCTTCGCCCCAGGGGACTACCTCGTGTTCACGGTCGGCGACGGCGCCGTGCTCGTGGTCAGCGGCCACCCAGCCGAGCGAGGCACGTTCGAGCTGTTCCTGCGGGCGCTCGAAGTCGAGCACCTGGCCGACGATGCGCGCTTCGCCGACGTCGCCTCGCGGCAAGCCAACTTCGACGACCTGCGGGCGCTGCTGCTCGACGCGGCGGGGACGATCCCTGACGCGTCGACGTTCGAAGAGCGCTTCGCCGCCCATCGGCTGGCGTCCGGGCAGCTGCGGACGGCCCGGGAACTGGCCGAGACGCCCTGGGCGGCCGCCCGGGGCGCCGTGGTCACCGTGTCCGATCGGGACGGGGGAACCTTGCGCCTGCCCAACGCGCCGTGGCACTTCAGCGACGCCGAGGTCGGAGTGCGCGGCGAGCCGCGCTACCGCGGCGAGGACAACCGTTCGGTACTCGTCGAGGTGTTGGGCTACGACGAAGCGACGATCGACGCGCTGGAGGCCGACGGCGTGCTGTCCAGCCGCGTCCCTGGGCGTCCTGGCCCCGACCGGTGACGCTGCGATTCCCCGTCGCGCCGATGAAGGCGTCGCTCGGCACACTGCCCGCGGACGAATCCGGCTGGGCGTTCGAGATCAAGTGGGACGGCTACCGAACGTTGGCTTTCGTCGACGACGGCACCGTGCGCCTGCAGAGCTCCAACCTGTACGACGTCACGCACAAATACCCGGAGCTGGCGCCGCTGGCCGACGCCGTTGAGGGACAGCGAGTGGTCCTCGATGGCGAGCTGGTCGTACTGGACGAGGAGGGCCGGCCGCGCTTCGAGCTGCTGCAACGCCACGAGCGGCAAGCGGCCCTGTTCCTGTTCGACGTGCTGTCGGTCGACGACCACGACGTGATCGGCCGACCGTACGAGGAGCGGCGGCAGCTGCTGACGGACATCGTCGGCCTGGGCGCCAACTGGGCCGTGCCGGCGCACCGGATCGGTGGTGGGGTCGAGCTGCTGGAGGCCACGGGCGCCCGGGAGCTGGAAGGTGTGATGGCCAAACGGCTCGGCACCACCTACCGGCCGGGCACGCGGACGAGGGAGTGGCGCAAGGTCAAGCACCGGCGGCCCGCCGAGGTGGTGATCGGTGGCTACTCGCCGGGGACCGGCAACCGCGCGTCGTCCTTCGGTGCGCTGCTCGTCGGGCGCTGGGTCGACGGCGTGCTGGCCTTCGCCGGTGGCGTGGGGACGGGCTTCACGCAGCGCCGACTGGATGACTTGATCAAGCGGCTGCGGTCGCTGCGCGTCGACCGTTGCCCGTTCGATCCGCCGCCGCCGACTGCGTACCGGCGTGGCGCAGTCTGGGTCGACCCGGTCCTGACGGCCAAGGTCGAGATCACCGAGTTCACCAACGAGGGCTACGTCCGCCAAGCCAGCTTCATCGACCTCGTCGACTCCTGACCATCCGAGTGTTTGCGCGCATCCGAGTGTTTCGTGAAGGGCCTCCCCGCACGAAACACTCGGATGCATGGTCAGTCGAAAAGAAGCCGAAGAACTAGACGAAGCCGACCCGCTGGCGTCGTGGCGTGACCGGTTCGTGACGCCCGACGGGCTCGTGTACCTCGACGGCAACTCGCTCGGGATGGCGCCGCGGGCCGCGATCGATCGGCTGGCCGCGGTCGCCACACAGGAGTGGGCCGACGGGCTGATCCGCTCATGGGACCACTGGGTCGACCTGCCCTGGCGCGTCGGCGACCGGCTGGCACCCATCATCGGCGCGCCGCCCGGCTCGGTCGTCGTGCACGACTCCACGACGGTCAACCTGTACCAGCTCGTGCACGCCGCGCTGGCGCTGGCCGCCGAGCGCGGCCTGCCGCGGACCATCGCCGTGTCGGCGGCCGACTTCCCGACCGACCGGTACGTCGT
>JBPCJL010000049.1:0-9471 GCA_051005355.1 Ilumatobacteraceae bacterium | reverse complement strand
GGCCATCCCCTACGTCGCCGAAGGCGTGATCCTGGCCGTCGTGGATCCCGGCGTCGGCACCAGTCGCCGGGCCGTCGCCGTCGAGGTCGCCGATGGCGCCGGCGTCCTGCTCGGGCCGGACAACGGGCTGCTCGCCCCGGCGGTGGCCGTGGCCGGTGGCGCCGAGCGCACCGTCGAGCTGGCCAACCCGGCGTACCAGCTCGATGCGCCCGGCTCGACGTTCGCCGGCCGCGACGTGTTCGCTCCGGCCGCGGCGCACCTCTGCAACGGCGTCGATCTGGAGGACCTCGGCCCGTCCGTCGATCCCATCACCATGATCCCGGGGATGGTCCCCCTGCCGCGCCAGGAGACCGACGGCATCCACGCCGAGGTGCTGTGGGTCGACCGGTTCGGCAACTGCCAGCTCAACGTGGGACCGGAGGACCTGCCCGCCGGCGTCGACGCATGGAGGATCGTGGTCAGCGGCGACACGCGTGTTGCCCGGATCGAGACGGCCTTCGGCCACCTGGCCACCGGCTCGCTCGGACTCGTCATCGATTCGCAAGGGGTGTTCGCGCTGGCGCTCGATCGACACTCGGCGGCGGCCGAGCTGGAGATCGGCGTCGGGGACGCGGTGGTCCTGTCCGTCCTCACCGACGACGCGACCGACGCCGGCGCTCCAATGACGACGCCGGTCGAGTTGCAGTCGCGCCGGTAACGTGCGACGCCGATGCGCCCAGCCACGACGCTCGCCATCGGCCTGCTGTTGCTGGTCATCCTTGTGGCCGGCGTGATCGCCCTCGTCAGTCTCTGACGTTTCACGCGTTTTCAGGGGTCAACGTTGACCCCAAAGTCACCCTGAGAACCGCCTGCAGGTCAGCCGATGGCGATCGGAGCGTCGATACAGGCCAGGCGGTCGCCGGCCATCCCGGCCTCGCCCGCCGCCGTCCTCGTGAACATCTCCGAATGGAGCACGATCGAGGCCGGCGCGTTGTCGGCGAACGTGAACGGGACCGTGGCCGTCGACGTGCCGGCACCGCTGGCGTCGGTGGTGAGATCCAGCCACACCTCGTTCTGCGGGGTCGCGTAGGCCGGGTCGACCGACGGTGCTTCGGGCGTGGCGGCGGGGTCGACCTCGTCCTGGTAATGGGGCCCGGCGGCGTCTCCGGTGGCGCCGCACGGGTTCACGTGAGCGTGCACGGCGTAGCCGCGACTCGGCTGGAGCCCGCTGACGACGAGGTCGAACACGGCGCCGCCGGACACCGGGGTGACCGTGACCTCGACCGTTGCGCCGACCGGCGCCGCCGCGGCGTCGTAGGTGAAGCCGCCGGCGGCCGACGCCGGCTCGGCCAGGATGGCGCTGAACGACTGCGGCCCGCCAGGGCTGACGGCGGAGGTCGTCGGTGCCGAGGTCGTCGGCGCCGAGGTCATCGACTCGGCTTCGGTGGTTTCTGGCTCGGTCGGCTCGGGCTCCGTTGTCTCGGCCTCGGTGGTCTCTGGCTCGGTCGGTTCCGGCTCGGTTGTCTCGGGCTCGGTCGGTTCCGGCTCGGTCGTCTCCCCGTCGGACGACATCGACTCGCTGGACGTCGACTCGCTGGCCATGATCGTCGGAGGAGCCTGCGTGGCCAGCGGCTCTGTGACACCAGAGCCGGCGTCGTTGCCGTCGTCACCGCACGCGGCCATGAGCGACACGGCCACCACCACCGCCATCGTCCGGGCCAGCAGGGGGGAACGTGCACGCATGATCCACCAGTATCCCCCGGCTCCGTCGCTGATCCGTGGCGCGATCGGCCAACTCGTTACGCTCCCTGCCCCATGGGGGCGGATGGGGGTGCCGAGGCGACGGTCAACGTCGCCCGGGTCATCGAGGATCACGACGGCGAAGGCATCGCCCTGATCAGCCGCAACCAGTCGATCTCGTACGCCGAGCTGGAGGCGCAGGTGGCCGCCGTCCGCGGCGGTCTGGCGCGTCTCGGCCTTGCCGACGGCGATCGGCTGGCCCTGATCTGTGGCAACGGCCACCCGTTCGTCATCACCTACCTGGCTGCCCTCGGTCTCGGTGCCGTCGTCGTACCGCTCAACCCGGGGAGCCCGTCGCCGGAGCTGGCCCACCAGCTGACGGCGGTCCGGCCGGTGCTGGCTGTCGTCGATCGCACGGCCGCGCCGAGCTGGCGCAACGTCGACCCCGAGGCCCGGTCGACGGTGCGCACGGTGATCTACGTCGACGGCGACGCCGGCGACGGCTCCGTCGCGTTCGAATCGCTGCACGAAGCGGATCCGCTTCCAGTCGCCGACGTCGATCCGGACCACCCAGCCGTGCTGATGTTCACCAGCGGCACGGCCGGTGCAGCCAAGGCGGCGATCCTCACCCACGGGAACCTGCTGTCCAACATCGAGCAGGCCCGGTCGTCATCCGACCGGATCTCTGCCGACGACATCGTCTACGGCGTGATCCCGGCGTACCACATCTTCGGGCTGAACGTGGTCATCGGGCTCAGCCTCTCGGCGGGCGCCACGGTCGTGCTGGTCCAACGCTTCGACCCGGCGACGGCACTGGAGTCCATCCGGTCCCGCAAGGTCACCGTCGTCCCCGGATCGCCAGCGGTGTGGGTGGCCTTCTCGCACTTCGACGAGGCGCCGGCGGACGCCTTCTCGACCGTGAAGCTGGCGTTGTCGGGCGCCGCGAAGCTGCCGGTGCCGGTGGCCGAACGGATCCTCGACCGCTTCGGCGTCGCCATCGCCGAGGGCTACGGGCTGACAGAGGCGTCACCGATCGTCACGTCGTCGGCCGGCATCCCGCCCGTCTTCGGCTCGGTCGGTCGGGTGCTGTCGGGCATCGAGCTGCGCATCGTCGACGACGACGGCGAGGACGCCCTGGTCGGCGACGCCGGCGAGATCTGGGTGCGCGGCCCGAACGTCTTCGCCGGCTACCTCGACGACGCGGAGGCGACGGCGCGAGTGCTCACCGACGACGGGTGGCTGCGCACGGGCGACATCGCCACGGTTGACGGGAGTGGGCGGATCTACCTCGTCGACCGAGCCAAGGACCTCGCCATCGTGTCCGGGTTCAACGTCTACCCGGCCGAGGTGGAGGAGGTGCTGGCCGCCCACCCCGCCGTCGAGGAGGTTGGCGTCATCGGCGTCCCGCACCCGCACACGGGCGAGGCGGTCAAGGCGTTCGTCGTCCTGCGGCCCGGCGCATCGATCGACGAAGAGGCCTTGATCGAGCACTGCCGAGATCACCTGGCCCGCTACAAGTGCCCGAGCAAGGTCATGTTCACCGACCAGCTCCCCAGAAACGCCAACGGCAAACTGGTTCGCCGCGACTTGGTCGGGTAGCGCGCGGCTGGACCCGTCGCACCAACCTTTGTGAAAAGCTGCACGAGCGGCGTAGGTTGAACGGTTGATGGCCACGACGAGCCGCGGGCGGCGGATCCCGGAGGCGACGGTCGCCCGGCTCCCCGTCTACCTGCGCATACTGATGGAGCAGGCCGACGCCGGCACCATCAACCTCTCGTCGGAGGAGCTGGCCGACTTCGCCGGCGTGAACGCAGCGAAGGTGCGCAAGGACCTGAGCTACCTCGGGACCTACGGCGTGCGCGGCGTCGGTTACGAGGTCGGGTATCTGATCTACCAGGTGCGCCGAGAGCTCGGCCTGACCCACGACTGGCCCGTCGTCATCGTCGGCGCCGGCAACCTCGGCCAGGCCCTCGCCGGCTACGGCGGGTTCGGCCAGCGCGGGTTCCCGGTGGCCGGCATCGTCGACATCGATCCGGCCAAGATCGGCACGCCGATCGACGGCCGCCCCGTGCGCCGGCTCGAGGATCTGCCGGCCATCGTGCGTGCCGCCAAGGTGTCGATCGGCGTCATCGCCACGCCCGCCACCGCCGCCCAGGACGCTGCCGACCGGCTCGTCGCCGCCGGCGTGACCAGCATCTTGAACTTCGCGCCGACCGTGTTGACCGTGCCGCACGCAATCATCGTGCGCAAGGTCGATCTGGCCGTCGAGCTGCAGATCCTCGGCTACTACGAGCAGCGGCGTGGGAGCGTCGCCGCACCCTCGCTGGCCGCCGTCCCCACCGGCTCGCGCCGCGGGGCTACTGCGTAGGCTGGCCCCGGCATGTCAGTCGTCGTCATCGGCGTCAACCACCGCAGCGGGCCGCTGTCGGTCCTCGAACGCCTGTCGATCGCACCCGATGCCGTCGGCAAGGCGGTGATCGGGCTCTCGCTGCGCGACAACCTGCGCGAGGTCGCCGTGCTCAGCACGTGCAACCGCACGGAGGTGTACGCCGTCGCCGAACGCTTCCACGGTGCCTACGCCGACATCCGTGACTTCCTGTGCGAGCTCGGCTCGCTGCCCCCGGACGCGCTCCACCCGTACCTCTACAGCCAGCACGACGACGCCGCCGCCCGGCATCTGTTCGAAGTGGCCGCCGGGCTTGACTCGGCCGTGATCGGGGAGAGCGAGATCCTGGGCCAGGTCCGTGGGGCGTGGCAGGTCGGCCTGGAGGAGGGTGGGGTGCGTTCCACGCTCGACCTGCTGTTCCGCCAGGCGCTGCGCGTCGGCAAGCGGGCGCGGGCAGAGACCGCCATCGGCCGGGGCACGGCCTCGATCAGCCACGCCGCCGTCGAGATGGTCACCGACCGGCTCGGCTCGCTGCACGGCCGGCGGGTGCTCGTGGTCGGCGCCGGCGACATGGGCGTCGGGGTCGGCACGGCGCTGGCCCGAGCCGGCGCCGGCTCGATCGTGGTCTGCAACCGCACGGTCGCCAGGGGCGCCGCGCTGGCCGAGCAGGTCGGCGGCACGGCCATCGGGCTCGACCACCTGCGCGACGCGCTGGCGAGCGCCGACGTGGTCGTCGCCTGCACGGCGTCGGGGGAGAGCGTGGTCACCGAGTCGGACGTCGAGGCCGCCCGCCGCTCCGACGACCCGCTCCTGATCGTCGACATCGCCGTACCGCGTTCGGTCGCCCGCTCCGTCGCCGGGATCGACGGCGTGACCGTGCTCGATCTCGACGATCTGCGCGACTGGGCCGACCGGGGGTTGGCGCTGCGTGCCGTCGAGGCCGACCGCGTGCGGGTGATCGTCGGGGAGGAGTTGGAGCGGTTCTCGCTCGAGCTGACGGCGCGCCAAGCGGCGCCGCTCGTCGCCGCGCTGCACGCCAGGGCGGAGGAGCTGCGCGCCGGCGAGGTCGATCGGTTCGACCAACGGCTGGCCTCCCTCTCCGATGGCCAGCGCGAGACCGTCGACGCGCTGACCCGCACGATCGTCGCCAAGCTGCTGCACGGTCCGTCGGTGCGGCTGCGTCACGACGCCGGCACTCCGCAGGGCGAGCGCAACGCCGCCGCGGTCAGCGACTTGTTCGGGCTCGGCTGACCGGGCCCTGGCGGCCCGGACGCTCGCTCACGGTGCCGACGCTCCGGCTGGCCACCCGGGGATCCCCGCAGGCGCGCACCCAGGCCGAGGCCGTCGCCGCCGCCCTAGTCCGGACGGCCGGGTGCCGGGTCGAGCTGGTCCTGGTCGAGACGACCGGCGACCGCCGCCAGGACGTCCCGCTGCACGTGATCGGCGGGCAGGGCGTGTTCGTCAAGGAGGTGCAGCAGGCGGTGCTCGACGGCCTCGCCGACGCCGCCGTCCACTCGGCCAAGGACCTGCCGTCGGAGCCGCACCCGGAGTTGGCGATCGGCGCCTTCACGGCGCGGCGCGACCCGGCCGATGCGCTGGTCGGGCGGGAGCTGGCCGACCTGGCTCCCGGTGCGCCGGTGGCGACCGGATCGGTCCGCCGGCGGGCCCAGCTGCGCCTCGCCCGCCCCGACCTCCGCTTCCAGGAGCTGCGCGGCAACATCGCCACCCGCCTCGGCAAGGTGCCGGAGGGCGGGTCGATCGTGATGGCCGTCGCCGCGCTGCAGGTGCTCGGGCTGACCGAACACGTGGCGGAGCGGCTCGATCCGACGCGCTTCGTGCCGGCCCCCGGCCAGGGTTGCGTGGCGCTCGAGGTCCGTCTCGACGACGGACCGACGGGTGAATCGGTCGCCTCCGTCGACGACAAGGCGACGCGCCACGCGGTGACGGTCGAGCGCAGCTACCTGGCCGAGCTCGGCGCGGGGTGCTCGCTGCCGCTCGGGGCCTACGTCGCCGGGGGACGGCTTCACGCCTTCCTCGCCTCGGGCGACCGGGACGGGGCCGACACGTTCAGCGAAGCGATCGAACTGCGGGGTGACGACGGTGACGACGCGATCGCCGCCGCCCTGGCGCGACGGGCCAAGGAGGCCGTGGGCTGGTGACGGCGATCCCGGTGCTGCGCGACCGGCGGGTGGCGATCACGCGGCCCGAGGCCGGTGAGCTCGAGGCCCGCCTCGCCGCTCTTGGCGCGACCGTGATCCACGCGCCCCTGATCGAGGTGGCCGACGCCGCCGACAGCGGTGGGGCACTGCGCGCCGCCCTCGCCCGCCTCGGCGAGTTCGACTGGCTGGTGGTCACCTCGGCCAACGGCGCCGAGCGCGTTGGCCGGGCGGCCGCGGAGGTGGCGACGGTGCGGCTGGCCGCCGTCGGCCCGGCGACGGCGACGGCGCTGGCCGAGGCCGCCGGCCGCCCGGCCGACCTCGTGCCGGCGGTGGCGACCGCTGAGGGGCTGCTGGCCGAGCTGGCCAACGTGGCACCGTCGAAAATCCTGCTGGCCCAGGCCGACCGGGCTCGTCCCGTCTTGGCCGACGGCCTCGCCGCCGCCGGGCACCGCGTCGAATCCGTCGTCGCCTACCGCACCGTCGAGGTCACGCCGTCGCCGGCCGCGCTGGCCGAACTGCGCACGGCCGATGCCGTCGTCCTGGCCAGCGGCTCGGCCGCCCGCGCCTACGCGCGAGCCATGGCGACCGGCCCGGAGGGATCGGTGCGACCGATCGTTGTCTGCATCGGCCCAGTGACCGCCGCCGCCGCCCGCCACGCCGGCCTCCCTGTCACCCACGTCGCCCCCCACCCCGACCCCACCACCCTCACCGAGCTCGTCACCACCGCCCTGACGTCCCCCTGAAAGTTCTCAAGCGTTTTCGTTAGTCACCAGTGAACGAAAATCACCAGGAGAACGGGTCGATGCCTAGCCTCGGGCCGGTGAGCGCGCCGTTCCCGATCGGTCGGCCGAGGCGGCTGCGGCGCTCGCCGGCGATGCGCGACCTCGTCGCCGAGACGACGCTGCGCACCGCCGATCTCGTCGCCCCGCTGTTCGTGCGTGAAGGGATTGCCAAGCCCCAGCCGATCGCCTCGCTCCCCGGCGTGGTCCAACACACCAGGGAGAGCTTGCGCAAGGAGGTCGTCGAGCTGGCTCAGCTCGGCATCCGCGCCGTCGTGCTGTTCGGCGTCCCGGCGACCAAGGACGCCATCGGCAGCGGCGCCGACGACCCGGACGGCATCGTGCAGCTGGCCCTGGCCGACCTGCGGGCCGAGGTCGGCGACGACGTGGTGCTGATCGCCGACTTGTGCGTCGACGAGTACACGGACCACGGGCACTGCGGCGTGCTCGGTCCGAACGGCGATGTCGACAACGACGCCACCCTCGAGGTCTACGGCCGGGCGGCCGTGGCCCAGTCCACTGCGGGCGCTCACGTCGTCGCCCCGAGCGGGATGATGGACGGTCAGGTCGGCCACCTGCGCCGCACCCTCGACGGCGACGGCTTCACCGACGTCGCCATCCTCGCCTACTCGGCCAAGTACGCCAGCGGGCTGTACGGCCCCTTCCGCGACGCCGTCGACGTGTCGATCGCCGACGGCGGCGACCGCAAGGGCTACCAGCAGGACTGGCGCAACGCCCGGGAGACCCAGCGGGAGATCGCCGCCGACGTGGCCGAGGGCGCCGACATGGTGATGGTCAAGCCGGCGCTGGCCTACCTCGACGTGATCGCCGAGGCGCGCCGCCGCGTCGACGTCCCGATCGCCGCCTACCACGTGAGCGGCGAGTACGCCATGATCCGCGCCGCCGCCGCCAACGGCTGGATCGACGGCGACGCCGTAGCGCTCGAGCACCTGACGGCGATCAAGCGGGCCGGCGCCGACGTGATCCTCACGTACCTCGCCCGTTGGTTCGCCGAGGGCCCCGGCCGGCATGGCTGACCCGACGGGCCGGCGCGACACCCGCATCCCCTATTGCGACCCGGAGGCCTGCCCGCGCGCCGGCTGCGACCCTGTCGTCTGCACCGGCGCCGGTGTGCCGTCGAACGACGTCCTGTTCCGCCGCTCCGAGACGGTGATCCCCGGCGGCGTGAACTCGTCGATCCGTGCCTTTCGCGCCGTTGGCGGCCATCCCTACCTCGTCGCCCGGGCCGAGGGCGCCCACGTCTGGGACGTCGAGGGCCGTCGGTACATCGACCTGGTCCAGAGCTACGGCGCCGTGATCCTCGGCCACGCCCACCCGGCGATCACCGCCGCGCTGCGCGACGCCGCGGCGGACGGGACCTCCTTCGGCGCGCCGACACCGCGCGAGATGAAGCTGGCCGAGGAGATCGTCGGTCGGGTGCCGAGCTGCGAGCAGGTCCGCCTGATGAGCTCGGGCACCGAGGCCACGAGCACCGCCGTCCGCTTGGCCCGCGGATTCACCGGCCGCGACCGCATCGTCTCCTTCCACGGAAATTTCCACGGAGCGACGGACGCCTTGCTCGCCGCTGGCGGCAGCGGCGTGGCCACGCTGGGCCTGCCCGGCACGGCCGGCGTCCCCGCCGGCGCCGTGGCCGAGACGCTCGTGATGCCCTACAACCGGGTGCCCGAGCTCGACGACCGGGTCGCCGCCGTGATCGTCGAGCCCGTCGCCGCCAACATGGGCGTCGTCGCCCCGGCGGCGGGCTTCCTCGCAGGGCTGCGGGCGGCCTGCGATCGGGCCGGTGCGCTGCTGATCTTCGACGAGGTGATCACCGGGTTCCGCCTCGACGACGGCGGCGCCCAGGCCAAGTACGACGTGACACCGGACCTGACGACGTTCGGCAAGGTCATCGGCGGCGGACTCCCGATCGGCGCCGTCGGTGGCCGGCGCGACGTGATGGAGACGCTGTCGCCGCTCGGCCCGGTGTTCCAGTCCGGCACGCTGTCGGGCAACCCACTGGCGACGGCCGCCGGCCTGGCCGCGCTCGGCCAGCTCGGCCCGGACGTCTCCATGGAGCTGGCTGCTCGTGCCCGCCACCTTGCCGCGCTGCTGCACGAGGCGTGCGCCGCGGCCGGGTTCCCGGCCCGCTTCCCCGTCGTCGGCACGCTGGTCGGCATGGTGTGCGGCGACGTGCCGGCGCCGGTCGACTTCGACTCGGCGCGGCGCACCGACGTCGAGGCGTACGGCTGGTTCTTCCACGCCATGCTGGCCGAGGGCGTGGCCATGGCGCCCGGTGCCTACGAGGCGATCTTCGTCGGGCTGGCCCACACCGACGACGTGCTCGACCAGATCGCCGCCGCCGCGACGCGAGCTGCCGCCAAGGCCGCCACGCAGCACAGCTGAGGTGGGGGGGGGGGGGGGGGGGGGG
>JBPCJL010000048.1:0-2747 GCA_051005355.1 Ilumatobacteraceae bacterium | reverse complement strand
GGACGCCGCCGACGATGCCGCCGCGGTCGTGCGGGCGCTCGGCCTGCCCATGGTCATCGCCGTCGGCTAGTCGATGGGTGGCCCGGTCAGCCTGCACCTGTACCGCCTCCCACCCGAGCTGGTCACTGGGCTCGTCGCCCAGGCGACGGCCCTCGAGTGGGGGGGGACGCGCCGCGAGCGGGCGCTGTGGCGGGTCTTCCCGGTCGCCGGGTCGTGGCTGCGCAGCCGCGGCTACCGGTGGTACCTGCGCCGTGCCATCAGCAAGCTGATCGGCGCGGGCAACCTCGAACCCTACGTGCCGTGGCTCGTCAGTGAGATGTCGCGCAACGACGCCTTCGCCATGGTCGACGCCGGCCGGGCGCTCTCGCGCTACGACGCGACGTCGTGGGCGTCGTCGCTGAACGTGCCGGCGGCCAGCCTGATCACGACCAGAGACCACCTCGTCCCGCCGCGCAAGCAGCGGGCGCTGGCCCGTGCGCTGCAGGCGACGGTGCGCGAACTGCCCGCTGACCACCTGGCACCGCTGACGGATCCCGAGCCCTTCGCCGACCTGACGGCCGAGCTGATCGACGTCGTCGCCGCACAGCGTCAGCCGACGCCGACGGCCGAGCTGTCGCCGTCACCCGACGCGGCCTGATCCTCGAGGCGGTCTGCCAGCCGGTCGAGCGTCCGGCGCAGCTCGTCGAGCTGGTCGCGCAGCTCCTCGCCGGTCACCACGTCGGACAGCATGAGCCGCACGCCGGCGATCTCCCGGGCCAGGAACTCGGTCTCGGACCGGGTGCGCTCGGCGACCGTGCGATCGAGCTCCGTCTGCACCCGATCGCGTGCCTCCTGGCGGTTCTGGGCCAGCAGGATCAGGGGCGCCGCGTAGGCGGCCTGGGTCGAGAACGCCAGGTTCAGCAGGATGAACGGGTACGGATCCCAGCGCAACGCCACGACGGTGACGTTGATGATGATCCAGACGATGACGATGACGGTCTGGATGGTGAGGAACCGGCCGGTGCCGAAGAACCGGGCGATCGTCTCGCTGAAGCGACCGATCGCGTCGGAGTCGTAACGCACCCTCCGGCGGCGAGCCCGGGGCGCCGTGAGGTCTTCGCGACGTTTGACCATCGGTCCCCCCTCATGCCGTCCTGGCCCTGGCCGTGATCCCCCGCTGCCGCCACCCGGCGCCGAGCTGGCGGTCGAGCACGTCGTCGACGGTGACCGCGCCGAGCAGGCGGCCGGCCGGATCGCACACCGCGACGGCCAGCATGTCGTAGCTGGCCAGCACCTCGGCGACGGCAGCATCTGTCGACTCCGGCGCGACCACGGGATCCTCGCTGACGCAGTGGCGCAGCTCCATGCTCGGCGGCTCCCGCAGGAGGCGCTGGAAGTGGGCGGTGCCGACGAGCTTGCCGGTCGGCGCCTTGAACGGCGGCTGGCAGACGAACACCTGGGCGGCGATGCTGACCACCCAGTCGGCCTGGCGCAGCTGGGCCAGCGCCTCGGCCACCGTGGCCGTGGGTCCGAGCAGGATGACCTCGGGCGTCATCATCCCGCCGGCCGTGCCGGCTTCGTAGCTGAGCAGCTGGCGGACGACGGCGGCGTCATCGTCGTCCATCGCCTCCAGGATCCGGCGCTGCTGCTCGCCGGACATCTCACCGAGGAGGTCGGCGAGGTCGTCGTACTCCATCTCCTCGAGGACACCGGTCAGCCGATCGAGATCGAGGCCCTCGACGACCTGCACCTGCTCCGACTCGGGCAACTCCTCCAGCACGTCGGCCAGCCGATCGTCGTCCATCGCCGCCGCCAGCTGGCGGCGCTGCGGCAGCGGCAAGGCCCGCACGAAGGCGGCCACCTCGGCGGGGTGGAGGTCGCGCAAGCGGGCCGCCTCTGCGGCCATGCCGGTGACCGGCGGGAACAGCGACGGCACCTCGTCCACGTCGACGAGCCGGAAGCTCGGCTTGCGGCGCAGGCTGTTGCGCCGAGCGAGTCGCACCTTGGCGATCTCCCACGACTGCCCGCGCCCGCCCTCGACGGCGCGCAGGGCGACGTCGCTCACCGTCTCGTCACCGACGCGGGCGTTGATCACGTCGGCGCCGATCAGCACCTCGCCCTGGCGCGGCTTGAACGGGTTGAGGTCGACGTCCCAGCTGCGCAGCCGGGCGCCGTCCGGCGCCAGCTCGGCCACGCGGTGAGCGTTGACGAAGACACGCCGCCGCTGGATGTCGGCGACGAAGCCGACCAGGCGCGGCTCCTCACCCTGGCGACCCGACACGACGACCATGTCCTGGATGCGGCCGAGCGTCGCACCCCCGGCGTCGAGCAGCGGCAGCCGCATCACGCGGAATGCGTAGATCAGCTCGCCGGCCATGCGCGCAGCCTACTTGTCGGCGTTTTCGCCGTTCTGTCCTGCGCAACCGACTGTTGTGAGTCGTTCGCGGAGGACAGAACGTTCACTCTGGCGCGACTTGCACCAACGTGTCGGAGTAGGCGACGCCGCCGCCCCACTCGGTCAGCGTGTCGTTGGTCAGCGCGTTGGCCGCCTTGCCGTCGGGGTGCTGCGACTGCCACCAGCCGAACGGGATGGCCGCCACGCCGGGACGCAGGCGGGTCGAGATGCGCACCGGCAGCCGCAGCTCGGCGCGGTCGTTCCACACGCGCGCCATGGCGCCGTCGACCAGGTCTCGGGCTGTCGCGTCGGCGACGTCGAGCTCGACGAACGGTGCACCCTCGGCGGGGCCGTGCTTGGGGAGGTGGGAGTA
>JBPCJL010000047.1:0-7631 GCA_051005355.1 Ilumatobacteraceae bacterium | reverse complement strand
CGGCGTCGAGGAGCTCCTGGTAGGTGATGCCCGGTGAGCGCGGGCGCAGCTCCGTCGCCGTCATCGGCTCAGTATTGACCAGCCGGTTAGTTTCCGTCCACCTGGCGGGCGTGCTCGCGTTCTGACGTCAGTTTTGATACCCGCACGGGTATCAAACTGTCGTCAGAACGCGATGGGGTCGATGCTCGGCGTGGTAGACGGCGGCGGCTGCGGTGCGATTGGTGGTGTCGGTCTTGCGCAGGATTGCGCGCACGTGGTTGGCCGCGGTGTGCGGGCTGATGTACAGCCGGCGGGCGATGGCCCGGTTCGAGCAGCCCGCCGCCACCAGCTCGAGCACATCGCGCTCACGTCGGGACAGCCCGGGCGCCATGTCAGACGCCGCCGGGCTGGGCGCATCCAACGTCACGCCCCGGCGGCGGAGCCGGTCCTCGACCATGGTCTGCACGGGCCGCGCGCCGAGTCCGCGCAGCACACTCAGCGCCCGCAGCAGCGCGTCGTCATCGTCGCCGTCCAACCGGGCGACGGCCGCCGAGTAGGTGAACCCCATCGCGTCCCAGGCGGCGACCGCGTCCCGCCATCGGCCGGCCATCTCCATGGTCTGCGGGTTGGCCGGGTCGACGCCGATGCACGCCGATGCGCCGGACCGCCACTGCCAGTAGCGCACCGTCGCCGCCGTGGCCGAGACTCCCAGCGCGACGGCATCGTCGATCGTTCGCCGGGCGCGATTGCTGCGGCCTTCTAACCACGCCGCTTCGGCCCGCGCCGCAGCGACCTGCTCGATGCGGGCGACGTCCCCGGACGCGGCGGCGAAGTGCCAGGCGTCCTCGAGCGGGGCCCACACGCCGTTCTCCCCACGGCGAGCCCGCACGAGGGCGGTCACGACCAGCCCGTCAGTCCGGGGCTCGTCGGCATGACCGTTGCCCGCCAGCAGGGCGGCGGCGGCCAGCGCTTCGTCCCATCGCCCCTCGTCCAGGTCGAGTCGCGCCAGCAGGGAGAGGGCACACGAGACCGTGCCGTCTTCATCGGCGCCGTCAGTGATCTCAAGGGCACGCCCGAGCTGGAACCGTGCCAGCGCTCGGCGCCCGCTGGTCACGTTGCATGACGCCAACCGCACGAGGTGTCGCGCAAGGAGCTCGTCGCGCCGCCTCGATAAGTCCACCATCGACATCGGTCCGTCGACGACGGTGTCGACGTTCATGACGGTCGGTCGATCGAGGGTATCGCCAGGTCCACAGTGGCAACTGTGCGCTCGCCCGATCACGGGCCGATCACGAGGCCAGATCGTCCGCCCGCGGCCGGTCGACGACGTACACCTGACCGACGTCGTCATCGTGGACCGGCAGCTGTCGCCTCCGGTCGTTGAAGCTGATCGACGACCCGCCGACGAGGTCCCGCGCGTCTTTTGACACGAGGACCTCACCCAGACCGGCGGCACAGGCGAGCCGGCCGGAGATCGAGACGGCGGGACCGTCGACGGTCTCACCCGTGGTCGTACACGCTCCCGAGTGCACACCCGCCCGGTCGGCGCCGAGCTCGGCGATCGCCGCGACGGCGTAGCGGACGGCGCGCACCGGTCCACCGAACGAGGCCACGAGATGCTGGTCGCCGTCCTCGATCAGCCGACCTCCGTATCGCTCGGGTGGCGGCGCGGCGCCCTTGGTGCCGGGTCGGTCCAGCGTCACGACGGTCGTGAACGCCGTACCGGCGTCGGTGGCAACGGCCTCGGCCAGGAAGGACTCGACGTTGTCCGTGATGGCATCGATCGCCTCGGAGAACCAGATGAGGTGGTCGGCCGTGTCCAGCTCGACCAGCTTGGCGCCGGGGATGTGCGCTGCGGTGTAGCGGCCGATGGCGACAGGCACTGCCTGTTCACGGGCCGGGTGAAGCACCAACGTCGGCGCGGCGATCAACGGCAAGGCGGCGCGAACGTCAGTCGTGACCAACGTCCTGAGGTAGGTGGTGGCCGCGCCAGGGCTGGCCGACCGTCGTTCGTACTGCCCGAACTGCGCGCGCAGCTCCGGATCGTCGCCGACGCTAGGGCACCACCGCTGGAGCGACTTCCCGGTTCCCCAGTTGGCCTCTAGCTCAGCGGCGGATTCCTCGAACTGTTGGCGCGTTCTGGTGGACGGGTAGTCGGGTCCATCTGCCAACCCGCGCGGCAGCGTGGCGTAGAGCACGAGGGGGCCCGTTCGTTCGGGGTACATCGCCGCGAACAGCATGGCGACGGCTCCGCCCCCGGACATTCCGAGGATGGCGGGACGCTGCATGCCAACGGCATCGAGCACGGTCCGCACGTCCTCGACCCAGTCGTCGATGGTGATCTGCCCCGGCCGATCGGACAGTCCGGTCCCGCGCTTGTCGAACAGGAGCAGCCGGCTGAACGACGCCAGGCGACGCACCAGCCGACCCGTCCAGGCCTCCCACCAGTTGTCGAGCTCCGAGATGTACCCGGGCACGATGATGAGGTCGAGCGGCCCGTCACCGACGACCTGGTAGGCCAGGCTGACCCCGTCGGACGTCTTGACGTAGCGAACGGGGGGCGGAACGAACCGCACCTCCGACTCGAACGGGTCAGGGATGATCCGGCGCGAGGACGGGGTGCTCGCCGTCCAGTCCAGTTCCGGACGCTGCTCGAGCACGGCCGTCTCCAAGACGCGCAGCGCCGGACCAGGCTCGACACCCAGCTCCTCGCGCAGGCGGCGGCGCACCGCCGCGCCCGCCCGCAGCGCCTCGGCCTGCCGACCGCAGCGGTACAGCGCCAGGATGCGCTGCTGCCAGAGGCGCTCTCGCAGCGGGTGGCCGGCCACCATGGCGTCGAGCTCGGGGATCAGCCGGTGGTGGCACCCATCGGCGAGCTCGGCGGCGATCCGATCCTCGATGGCGGCCAGCCGCAGCTCGTCGAGTCGCGCCGCCTCGATCTCCAGCACCGTGCTCGCTTGCACGTCGGCCAGCGCCTCACCGCGCCACAGGCCCAGGGCGTGGCGCAGCAGGGTCGACGCGGCGAGGGGGTCATCGTCGGCACACGCGGCAGCCTGTTCGACGAGCTGGGCGAAGCGATCGCTGTCCAGCGCGTCTGCGGGCAGGTTCAGCCGATAGCCGGGAGGGACGGACTCGACGAGCGACGACCCGCCGACCACGCTGCCGAACTGCTTGCGGATCTCGGCGACGCGAACCTGGAGGACCCGCCGTCCCTGATCCGGCGAGAGTCCCGGCCACAGCTCGTCGACGAGTCGATCGGCGGCGACGACCTGGTTGGCGCGGACCGCCAGGAAGGCGAGGACGGCCCGACCCTTCGGTGATCGCGGCGTGACGTCGACTCCGTCGACGACCACCCGGAGCTCGCCCAGCAGGGCGACGTCCACCCCCACGGACGGCCACCCTACGACGACGGTGGTCCTGACTGTCCGACGTGTGCTGATCAATCGTGATCGGGGGGGCGGAGCGCAAATGGCGATATCTCGTCAGTGACACCGGCGCCCGCCGTCCGTACGTTCGGACACGGACGACGACGACGGCCCGCCCGGACCGCGTCCCGAGGGAGGACATCGTGCCCACCACACCAATCTCCGAACGCCCGGCTCATCGCCGGCATCGCCGGCTGCTGCCCATCGTGATCACCGCAGCCGTGGTTGCGCCGCTGGTCGGCACCGGTGCGAGCACGCCCGTCGCCGCGTTCGGCGCGGTGGGTGGTGACCCGGTCGTCGCCTGGAACGCCATCGCCGGTGATGCCGCGCTGGCGGCGTGCATCGCGCCGGCCAACGATCCACTGCACGAATCGCGCATGTACGCCATGACGCACGTCGCCGTCCACGATGCGGTCAACGCCATCGAGCTGCGGTCGCAGCCGTACGCTTACGGCCCGTCGTCGCTGCGGCCGTCCGCCTCCCCAGCGGCGGCCGTCGCGACGGCGGCCCATGACGTCCTGGTGCCGGTCATCCAGGACCTGCCCGACATCTTCCCGCCGGAGTGCATCGCGGCGGGGGTCGCCGTCGTCGAGCAGGCGTACGCCGCCGCACTGGCGGAGGTTCCGGCCGGGCGGGCCAGGGACGAGGGCATCGTCCTCGGGCAGGCCGCCGCCCAGGTGGTCCTGGCCCTGCGGGCGCAGGACGGCTCCGACACGCTGATGGTCGACCCGAACTACCCGCAGGGTGACGAGCCGGGCGAGTACCGGTTCACTCCCGGCACGCCGTTCGCCTTCGCCCCTGGCTGGGGCGACGTGACACCGTTCGTCCTCAAGGACTCGGGTCAGTTCGGTGCTCCGCGTCCGTTCCGCGTCACGAGCAGCCGCTACACACGCGACTTCAACGAGGTCAAGCGGCTCGGCGGCGACGGCTCGGCGACGAGCCCGAGTGACCGCACGGCGGAGCAGACGCAGATCGCCCTGTTCTGGGTCGAGAGCTCACCGCTGGCCTGGAACCGGATCGCCAGGACGGTGGCGACGTCGCAGGACCTTGACGCGTGGGACAGCGCCCGGCTGTTCGGCCTGCTCAACCTGGCCATGGCCGACGGCTACATCGGGTCGTTCGAGGACAAGTACTCGTACAACTTCTGGCGGCCGGTCACGGCCATCCAGCTCGCCGCCGACGACGGCAACCGCGACACCGAGGCCAATCCGGCGTGGATGCCGCTGGTAACGACACCACCGATCCCGGACCACGACTCGGCGCACGCCGTCGAGGGCGCAGCGGCCGCCGAGGTGTTCCGCCGCTTCTTCCGGACCGACCGGGTGTCGTTCGAGGCGTGCAGCCTGACGCTGCCAGAGGGCCAGCGGTGCGGCGACGCCACGCCGGTGCTGCGGTCGTTCGATCGGTTCTCGGACGCCGCCGAGGAGAACGGCGAGTCGCGGATCCTCGTCGGCTTCCACTTCCGCCACGCCGTCGGGGACGGCCTGGACCACGGCAAGCGGATCGCCGATCGGGCCATCAGCCGATACCTCCGGCCGGTGAACTGACCCCAAGAGTTCCATGGCGCGATCCGTATGGAAATCCGTATGGAATCTTCGTCAGAACCGGTTTGGCGCGGGTCAGTCGTCGAGGGTGAGGCCCATGGGGGTGACCTTGGGCATGTCGCCGGCGGCGACGACGGCGCGGGCGAGTGGGGTCAGCGCAGCGATCAACTGGTCGAGCTCGGCGTCGGACAGGGCGGCGTAGGCGGGGAGGGCGATCTCGTCGGTGCGCTGCTCGAGGTCTCGCTTCAGGTCGCGGCCGGCGGCGGTCAGGTCGCCGTCGGCCGTCAGCACGCCCCGTTCGGCGAGAGCGGCGACGAGCGCCTGCCACTCGGCCTCGTCGTAGTCGCGGGCGGCGGCGAGCACCTGGCGGGGCGTGTTGCCGGCGGCGGCCTGGAAAACGTTCGACTCCCGTCCGGACAGTCCGGCGGCCGTGAGACAGGCCACGTGTCCGTCACCGCGGTGCTCGCGCAGCAGTGTGGCTGCGTGCCACAGCGCGGCGACGGGCTCGTCCGGCCATGGCAGGGCGGCGTTGGCGGCGAACAGGGGGCGTCCTTCCACCGGCGCACTGCGGACAGCCCGGCCGGCCAGCTCGGCCGCCGTTTCGACCTCGCCGCCTCCGCCGACGCCGTCATCATCATCAAGGGCGCGCCGCAGGGCGTCGACCGAGCCGTCGAGCCGAGCCTGCAAGGCGACGTCCGGACCGGCGAGGTGCCAGGCGTCGGGCAGCGCCCTGGCCACCCGGCCGGGCGCAAAGTTGTTGAAGATCGCCGTCACGACCTCGGGTCCGACCGGGCCGAGCGGCGCCGCCCGGCCGGCGAAGTAGCCCATCCAGAAGCCTTTGTAGCCGGCAGCGCCGAGCGCGCCGATGGCCTCCGGGGCGAAGTAGGTGACGGCGTGGATCGGCTCCAGCCGCTGCCACACCGCTCTGGCCGTCGATGCGTCGCGCGCCATGACCGCAGTGTGGTGGGAGCTGCCCGCTGGCGCCGAGTCGACGGTGCAGGCGTGACGAAGGTCAGCCGGAGGCGTCGACGTCGGCGCTGGCCATCCACACCCAGCGCACGGTCCCGTCGCTGCACGCCACCCGATGAGAGATCTCGATGACACCGTCGTGGCTGCGGACGGTGTCCACCACGTGCGGCCCGAATGACAGGTGATCCGCGGCCGGTGACACCGGGCAGGCGCCGGGCGCTCGACGGCTGGGCTGAGCGATCCCGTCGTCAGCCGACGGAGCGATGCCGACGCGCGCTACGGCCCGTACGAGTGGACAGCGACGATGTGCTGGTGGGCCGAGACGGCGGTGCTCATCGGTGATCGTGACGCCGCCGTGGAGCTGCGGCACCTGCTCGAGCCGCTCGCCGGTCGGATGGTCGACATCGGCCCTGCCGTCCTGGACACGGTCGACCGCTTCCGGGCGCTGCTCCTCATGCAGCTCGATGACGTCGAGGCGGCTCTCGAGGTCGCCCACCGGACCGTGGAGGCGAGTCGTCGTCGACGCACCGACCTCTTCCTCGGACGGGAGCTGATCGTCCTCGCCGCGGCGCGGCGACGAGCGGGCGATGCCGACGAGTCAGATCGCGCCCTGCAGGAGGGACTGGCCATCGCCGAGCGGACCGGGGCGCACGTCATCACCGGCGACGCGCGCCTGCTGCTCGGGATCGAGCCGCGGCGCGCCCAGCTGGCGAACGGGTCGGCGCTGACGCGGCGCGAGCGCGAGGTGCTCGACCTCGTTCGAGCAGGCCTCACCAACGCCCAGGTGGCCCGGGCGCTCGGCATCTCACCGGCGACCGTGCGCAAGCACCTCGAGCACGCCTTCCACAAGCTCGATGTGTCGACGCGCACCGCCGCCGTGGCTCGAGCCGGTGCCGACGACGGCGCGCGGCTCCCGATCAGCGGGCCGGCCGGGACCTGACGAGGTCGGCGTCGTCGGGTTCGCGACCGTGGACGTACCAGGCCGCAACGACACCGCCGACGGCACCGAACACGTGGCCCGTCCAGGACACGCCAGGCCGGGGCAGGAGGCCCCACAGGATCCCGCCGTAGAACATCAGCGCCAGCACCCCGCCGGCGATCCAGAGGATCCGCCGGGCGATGAAGCCGCGAGCGACGAGGTACGTGAGGTAGCCGAACACCAGCCCGCTGGCGCCGATGTGCACCGTGCCCGGCGAGGCGAACAGCCAGGTGCCGAGCCCGCTCGTCAGGCCGACGATCACCGACACCTGCAGGAACCGGGTGACCGAGCCGAGGGCGATGAAGGCGCCGAGGACGACGAACGGGACCGTGTTGGCGACGACGTGTCCGAAACCGGTGTGCAGGAACGGCGCCAGCACGATGCCGAGCAACCCCTGCGTCGTGCGCGGTCGCACGCCCCAGCGGTCGAGATCGGTTCCGGGGATCAGGTCGATCACCTCGACGACCCACATCACCGCGAGCAAGGCGACGACGACCGCCACAGGGCGCAGCGGCTCGCCGAGCGACGGCTTCTCCGGCGGGGCCAACTGGTTCATACGGCTGCCTGTTCGCTCGCGTATTCGACCGTTGGTGCGGTGCCCTGCCCCGGACGCTCGCTCACGACTGGTGGTGCCGGTCCCTACGGATGGTCGGGCGCTTGCCCTTGATGGTCGTCTGCTTGATCGCTGCGATCACGGCGTCGGCGGCGGCCTCGGGCACGTCGACGGTGGAGAAG
>JBPCJL010000046.1:0-3038 GCA_051005355.1 Ilumatobacteraceae bacterium | reverse complement strand
CCTGGGCCCTCATGCTCACTGCGTAACGAACACTCGGAACCGCGGTCGCCGTGAAAGCTGCGGTCAGCGCACGGCGACGTCGCGGCGGGGGATCATCAGGGCGCCGATGATGGCAACGAGCCCGCCGATGCCGGCCAGCCACGTCCCGACCCCGATCACCTCGAAGGCGGCGCCGTCATACTCGGAGTCGGAGATCCTGCGGCTGATGCTGATGAAGAACAGCACCGCCGTGGCCAGCGCCGCCGCGCCGCCGATGATGGCGAGGAGACGAGCACGGGGGATGAACGTGCCGATCAACACCAGGATCGCTGCTGGCAGCAGGATGAACAGCAGCGACGGCTGGCCGCTCGCCGCTGCGGTGTCCCACAGGGACTGGATCGAGAAGTCGGCCCCGCTGCTGGACTCGTCGAAGGCGTCGTCGCCGTTCCAGGCCAGGAAGGTCGACAGCGCGATGGCCAGCGCAGCAAGCAGCGCCACCAGCGAGCCGAAGCCGTAGGTCGGCTTGCGCACGACATCGTGTCGGTCGAGGTCGCGCCGGTCGTCCTCGTGGCGCCGCTCGGTCATGTCGGCGCGCTGCTCGGCGGCGGCCGCTCGACGCTCGGCGTCCACCACTCGATCGTCACCGGCGGCTCCGTAACGCTCGGTCGACTCCGTTGGCCCCAGGTCACGACGGTCAGTCATGTTCCACCTCCAAGATTCGGTTCGGCTCACCGCTTGCCCGCTGCCGGGCTCCGTCACGCCACCCCTAGGGGTAATTTCAGCACCCGTCCTCAGGCCAGCGGCAGCGGGAGCTGCAGCCAGGCCGGGCGTTCCGACGGCTCGACGCTGACGACCCACTTGACCCACCACGGGCCGCGGCGCCCGGGGACGATGAGCCGCACGGGCGCGCCGTGACCGCGTCGCAGTGGCTGGCCGCCGTAGCCGACGGCGAGGAAGACGGTGGCGAGATCGCCGAGGTCGACGTAGCGGTCGTAGCCCGTGGCCGACCGCACCCGGACGCTGCGCCCACCCGGCGCGGGGAGGAGGTCGGCCAGCGCCACGGCGTCCCACGACTGCTCGCTCCACCACCCGCCGGTGCAGTCGAGCGTGGCAACGATGGGCCGCGACCGGGCGCGCAGCGAATCGACGGTCACGGGTGCGCCGTTGACGACGAGGCGCCACGCCGCTGCGGCTGTCTCGTCCGGGGCCGTATCGTCGATCCAGCTGACGGTCGGCATGGCCGCTGGATTCCCGCTGGCCACCTCGTGGGACCCGGTGCCACGCCTGTCGCCGCCGGCCCAGCCGACGGAGCGAGCGGCCACCTCCTGCAGGCCGTAGACGGCGGCGGCGACGCCGGCGGCGGCGGCACTGCCGAGGAGCAACCGCCGATCGGCGTCGGCGGCGCGTGGCCGCACCGGCCGGGTCAGCAGGTGCCAGACGAAGAACGGGATGACCACGACGCCGAGCAGGACGTGGGTCCACAGCGCGGTCCATTCGCCGACGCCGAACCACCAGCCCGTCGCATGGAGCAGGCCGAGGCCGGCGGTGGCGATGACCAGGACGCCGAAGGTCGCCGAGACCCAGCGGGTGGTGCGGCGACGACGGAAGCCGGTGGCGACGGAGCCGCGGAGCTTGGCCGGCGCCAGGACCAGCAACGTGACCCCGATGATCCCGTGGGTGAGGGTGAGCCACCGAACCCACCGATCCCCGACCACCCAGGAGACACCGCCGGTCAGGAGAGCGGCCACGACGAGCACCTCCACCAGGAGGTTGACTTGGCGGGCCGTCAGCCGGACGGCGGACATGGCGCCAATGGTCGCAGGCCCGCTCGATCAACGGGCGGCGCCCAGCTGCGCCGTGCGGGCGGCTCCGTGCAACAGTGCCGCCGTGGACCAAGACGTCGACACGAGGTTGGCCGACGAGTACCGCGACGCCCGCCGGCGCATGACGGCGATGGCCGCAGAGCTCGATGCCGGCGACACGACGATGGTGCCCGCCTGCCCGGCCTGGACCGTCGGAGACTTGCTGGCCCACGTGACGGGGCTGGCCAGCGACCTCGGCGCGGGCCGCCGGCCCGAGGGCGACACCCAGGTCTGGGTCGACGGGCAGATCGCCGAACGCCACGGCCGACCGCCGGCCGCCATCGCCGCCGAGTGGGAGGCGACGGCTCCGGCCTTTGAGGCGCTGATCGAGGCCAAGCCGCACCGCTGGTGGGGCCTGGTCTACGACGTGCTGGTCCACGAGCACGACCTGCGCGGCGCCATCGACCAGCCGGGCGAGCGTGAGGGTGAGTCCACGGAGGTGGCACTGGCGCTCGGGCTGCGCTTGGTGCACGGCGACCTGGCCAAGCGCGACCTGCCGGCGTTTCGCGTCGTGACGGGTGGAGAGGACCACGTCGTCGGCGTGGGGCCGGTCGAGCTGACGCTGGAGGCGACGCCGTTCGAGGCGCTGCGGCTGCTCGGCAGCCGCCGCACGATGGAGCAGCTGCGGGCGGCGTCCTTCACCGGCGACCTTGACCGCTACCTGCCCGGCCTGCTGCACATGGACCCGCCGGCACACGACCTCGGCGAGTAGCCCGGCCGACCGTTCTGACGACACTTTGATACCTGTACGGGTACCGATCGCGCCACAGAACGAACTCGCCGATGAGTCGAAGCTCGTTGCGAAGTCATCACGCATCGACCTCGACGAAGGGATCTACCCATGACCACGCCCGACCTCGGACGGAGCGCGGCGCGTCTCGCCGCAGGCCGGCGTCGTCGCCCTCGACGAGTTGGTGATCCACGGCTGGGACCTCGCCCGCTCGACCGGCCAGCCCTGGCACGCCGACGAGGACGAGCTCGCCGCCTGCCACGGCTTCGTGGCCCAATTCTCCGAACCGGGCCAGGAGGCCAGCCGCGAGGGCTTGTTCGGCCCCGTGGTCCCCGTGCCCGACGACGCCCCGTCCCTCGACCGCCTGCTGGGCCTGGCCGGCCGCGACCCGGGCTGGACCCCGCCGCCCCGGTAGCTCACGCCTCGGTTTCACCGGCTTGGTCAGCGTCTTGGCGATACGTATCGCC
>JBPCJL010000045.1:0-6692 GCA_051005355.1 Ilumatobacteraceae bacterium | reverse complement strand
GTCCTGATCAGCACCGTCGAGCGTCCGGTGCCTCCCGGCGTCGCGGTCGTGCCCGTCGAGACGGCGGCGCAGTTGCAGGCGGCCGTGCAGGCGGAGACGGACGCCGACGTGATCGTGATGGCCGCCGCCGTCGCCGACTTCCGGCCCCGCCGGCCCGCCGGCGGCAAGTTGAAGAAGCGCGACGGCCCACCGTCGATCGAGTTGGAACCGACCCCCGACATCCTGGCCGGGCTCGGTGCGGCGAGACGGCCCGGTCAGGTCCTCGTCGGCTTTGCCGCCGAGACCGACGACCTCGTAGCCAACGCGGAAGCCAAGCTGGCGGCTAAGCGCGTCGACCTCATCGTGGCCAACGACGTTGGTGCCCCCGGCGTCGGCTTCGTCCATGACACCAATGCCGTCGTGCTGCTGCGCCCGGGCCATCCGCCGGTCGCCGTCGATAAGCAGGACAAGCGCGACATCGCCCGCGCCGTCGTCGACACCATCGTCGAGATCCGCGCCACACCGAACGAGGAGCATCCGTGACCCGTTGGACCTTCACCTCCTAGAGCGTCACGGAGGGCCATCCGGACAAGATGGCCGATCAGATCAGCGACACCGTGCTGGACGCCATCCTGGCCGAGGACCCGCACGGCCGGGTGGCCTGCGAGACGCTGCTGACCACCGGGCTGTGCGTCGTGGCCGGCGAGATCACGACCGAGGCGTACGTCGACGTCCAGAAGCTGGCCCGTGAGACCATCCGATCGATCGGCTACGACAACGCCCTCTACGGGTTCGACGGCAGCACGTGCGGTGTGATCGTGTCGATCGACGAGCAGAGCCCGAACATCGCCCAGGGTGTCGACGCCAGCGAGGAGCTGCGCGGCGGAAAGGCCGGCGAGGACCAGCTCAACGCGCAGGGCGCCGGCGACCAGGGGATGATGTTCGGGTTCGCCTGCGAGGACACCCCTGACCTGATGCCGTTGCCGATCTGGACCGCCCACCGCCTGGCCGAGCGGCTGGCCGAGGTCCGCAAGTCCGGCGCCGTGCCGTACCTGCGCCCGGACGGCAAGACGCAGGTGACCTACGAGTACGAGGACGGCCGGCCCATCGCCCTGCGCACCGTCCTGATCAGCACCCAGCACCAGGAGGGCGTGGACCGGGACACGGTCATCCGCCCGGACCTGATCGAGCAGGTGATCCGCCCGATCATCCCCGAGCAGTTCGCCGACGACGACTACGACGTGTGGATCAACCCCACGGGGACGTTCGTGCTCGGTGGTCCGCACGCCGACTGCGGGCTGACCGGGCGCAAGATCATCGTCGACACCTACGGGGGGATGGGCCGTCACGGCGGTGGGGCGTTCAGCGGCAAGGACCCGAGCAAGGTGGACCGCTCGGCCGCCTACGCAGCACGCTGGGTGGCCAAGCACGTGGTTGCCAGCGGGGCGGCGTCTCGCTGCGAGGTGCAGGTGGCGTACGCCATCGGCATGGCCCAGCCGATGAGCATCCTGGTCGAGACGTTCGACACCCACACGGTCGACCCGGCGGCGATCGAGCGGGCGGTGCGCGAGGTCTTCGACCTGCGGCCGCGAGCGATCATCCGTGACCTCGACCTGCAGCGCCCGATCTACCGGCAGACCGCGGCCTACGGGCACTTCGGCCGTCCGATCTTCCCGTGGGAGCACGTCACCCGCGTCGACGAGTTCAAGTCTGCGCTGGGGGACCGCACTTGATGGCCTCGCTCGCTCCGAGGACTCCGCTCCTCGGCCTGGGCCGGGCAAGGCCGGCCTGGGCTGACATGCTCACTGCGGCACGGGCCAAACGGTTCTATTTGCATTGAGCCGCTTCTCGGTCGCACGCGTCCTGCCCGACGTCACCGGGCTGGACAAGGAGTTCGACTACCGGATACCGGACGAGCTGGCGGGCGTCGAGGTCGGTTCGATCGTGCGGGTGCCGCTGCACGGGCGGCGGGTCCGCGGGTGGGTGGTCGAGCTGGATCCACCGGACCCACCGGCGACGCTACTGCAGCCGGTCGCCCAGGTCAGCTCGCGCGGCCCCGCGCCGGATCTGATCGAGCTGGCCCGCTGGGCGTCGGTGCGCTGGGCGGCGGGCCGGCTGCGGCCGTTCCTCGTGGCGGCCAGTCCGCCCACCAACGTGGCCGGGCTGCCGCTCGATCGGCGCAGCGGGCGGCGTGTCGAGCCGGCGCACGCGGGCGCGCTCGAGCTGCTGGCCGAAGGCGGCGGGATGCTGCGCCTGCCGCCGACCGACGATGTCATCCCGGTCGTGGCGGCGGCCAGCGGGTTGGGACCCACCCTCGTCGTGGTGCCGTCGGCGGAGCGGGCGAAGCTCGACGCCATCCGGCTGCGCCGGGCCGGTTTGTCGGTCGCCGCAGTGCCCGAGGAGTGGGCGCTGGCTGCGGCCGGCGTCGACGTGGTCATCGGCGCCCGCACGGCGGCATGGGCGCCGTGTCCGGATCTCGCCGCGGTCGTGGTCGTCGACGAGCACGACGAGGCGCTCCAAGAGGAGCGCAGCCCCACCTGGCACGCCCGCGACGTCGCCGTCGAGCGGGCTCGGCGGGCCGGCGCGCCCGTGCTCCTGGTGTCGCCGTGCCCGACCGTCACGGGGCTGGCTGCGGTCGGCGACCGCCTGCGCCGACCGGCGGTCGACGACGAGCGAGCCGGCTGGCCGTTCGTCGAGGTCGTCGACCGGCAGCGCGACGAGCCGTGGAAGACCTCGCTCGTCACGGGACCGTTGATCGCTCACCTGCGCGACCCGCAGCGCGTCGTCGTGTGCGTGCACAACACGCCGGGGCGGGCGCGCATCCTCGCTTGTCGCACGTGTCGCACGCTGGCCCGCTGCGAACGGTGCGAGGCGGCGGTCGCGCTGACGGACGAGGGCACGCTGCGCTGCCCCCGCTGCGGGCTGGTCCGCCCACCGGTCTGCCGGCAATGCGGCGCAACGGCCTTCCGCAACCTGCGCCCTGGCGTCACCAGGTTGCGCGAGGAGCTGGAGGCGGCGGCCGGTCGGCCGGTCATCGCCGTCACCGGGCGCGACGACGAGCCGCCGGCGCCGGCCGGCGTGTACGTCGGGACCGAGGCCGTGCTGCATCGGGTCCGGCGGGCCGACGTCGTCGCCATCTTGGACCTCGACACCGAGCTGCTGGCACCGCGCTACCGCGCCGCCGAGCAGGCGATGGCGCTCATCGTGCGGGCCGCCCGCCTCGTCGGGCCGAGGGCCGGTGGTGGCCGCGTCCTCCTGCAGACGTTCCTGCCTGGTCACGAGGTCGTGCGGGCGGCGCTGCTGGCGGACCCGGGCCGGCTGGTCGGGCCGGAGGCCGAGCGCCGCCGCGTTCTGGCCCTCCCGCCGTTCGGCGCGCTGGCCGCCGTCAGCGGCACCGGTGGCGACCAGTTCGCCGAGGCGTTGCGCAAGGTCCGGGGCATCCGCGTCGGTGGCGGCGGCGGGGGTGGCGTGAGCCTGGTCCGAGCGCCGACGTGGGACGAGCTGGGTCACGCCGTCATCGCCACCCCCCGCCCGAAGGGCAGTCGCCTGCGCATCGAGGTCGACCCGCCGCGTCAGTGACGATGCAGCAGGAGGCGGTAGCCGCGACTCGAGGCGATGCGCTTCGTCGGCCAGCCGGACACGGTGAGCCAGCGCTGCAGCGAGTCGGCGCCGAGGTGGCGCTGGACGACGAGCAGCGCGTGGCCGCCCGGCGCCAATCGCTCCAGCCAGGTGGCCAGCAGCTCGTGCAACACGGCCTTGCCGACACGGATGGGCGGGTTCGACCAGATGGCGTCAAAGCGCAGGTCGATCGGGACGTCTTCCGGTGCGGCGACCGTCACGTTGCCGATGGAGTTGGCAGCCGCGTTCGTCGCCGTCAGCGCTCGGGCCCGCTCGTTCACGTCGATCGCCCAGACCGTCGCATCTGGCACCCGGCGGGCCATCGCCAGAGCGATCGGACCGGCGCCGCAGCCCAGGTCGAGCAGCGTGCCGGCCGCCGGGAGCGCCGGTGCCTCCCGTAGCAGCAGCGCCGCGCCGGTGTCGACGCGTCCGTGGCTGAACACGCCGCGATCGGTGCGCAGTGTGAGCGTGTCTCGCTCGAGCCGCACCTCGACGGCTCGTGACGGCGCCGTCGGCGACTCGTCGAAGTAGTGACCCATCGGACGGTCGAGCCTAGGGACGAGGTGTCGGCCATAGCCTGGTGGTCGTGCCCGAATCGATCCGCGTCTTCGGCGACCCGGTCCTCAAGACCAAGGCCGCACCCGTCGCCGACGTCGACGCCAAGGCGGTGCGGCTGGTCGACAAGATGTTCGACGCGCTCTACGAGACCGACAACGGCGTGGCCCTCGCCGCTCCCCAGATCGGCGTCCAGAAGCAGGTCGTGGTGTGGGACTTCGGCGAGGACCCGACGGTCGTCTTCAACCCCGAGATCGTCGAGGCCGACGGGGAGTGGGTGTACGAGGAGGGGTGCCTGTCGATCCCAGGGCTGTACGTGGAGATCGCCCGCCCGAAGCAGGTGCACGTGCGCGGGCTCGACCTCCAGGGCAACCCGGTCGAATGGGAGGCCGACGAGCTGCACGCACGGATGTTCCAGCACGAGCTCGACCACCTCAACGGCGTGCTCATGTTCGACCGGATGACGTCCGAGCAGCGCAAGGCCGCCCTGGCCGAGTACCAGCGGATCCAGGAGCAGTCGACACCGGTCGAGCCGCCACCCCGACGCCGCTTGCGCCTGCGCTGACGTGCGCCTGGCCTACCTCGGCACGCCCGAGCTGGCCGTCCCGCCGCTGCGGGCGCTGGTCGCCGCCGGCCACGAGATCGTGATGGTCGTCACGCGGCCCGATCGCCGGCGCGGCAGGGGCGGCTCGACGTCGCCGAGCCCGGTCAAGGCCGCCGCGGGCGAGCTGGGGCTGCCGGTCAGCCACGAGGTCGACGCCGTCCTCGCCGTCGGCGCCGAGCTGGGCGTGGTGGTGGCGTTCGGACGGATCATCAAGCCGCATGTGCTCGAGGCGCTGCCGATGGTCAACGTGCACTTCTCGCTGCTGCCGCGCTGGCGGGGGGCGGCGCCGGTCGAGCGAGCACTGCTGGCCGGCGACACCGTCACAGGCGTGGACATCATGGCGGTGGTCGACGAGCTGGATGCCGGCGCGGTCTACGCCCGCCGCACCGTTCCGATCAACGCCAGGGTCACACTGGCCGAGCTGCGCCTTCGGCTCGTCGAGGTCGGGACACGGCTGCTGATCGAGACGCTGGCCGGGCCGCTGCCCGATCCGGTTCCGCAGTCGGGTGAGGTGACCGTGGCAGCCAAGATCGACCCGGCTGAGCTGGAGCTCGACTGGTCTCGTCCGGCCGCCGAACTGGATCGCCTGGTGCGCGTCGGCGGGGCGTGGACGACGTGGCGGGGACGACGGTTGAAGGTCCTCGACGCCATCCCGTCGCCGGTCGCCGGTGTCAACCAGGCGGGGGCGCTGCTCGACGCTGCAGGTTGCATTGGCACCGGGGACGGCGTCCTTCAGCTGGTCACGGTGCAGCCGGAGGGCAGAGCGGCGATGGCGTGGTCGGCGTTCGCCAACGGCCAGCACCCGGTGCCGGGGGAGCGGCTGGGTGAGCCGGGGTAGGTTCGCCCGATGGCCGACGATGCGCCGCTGGCGGCGAAGGTGCTCACCGTCAGCGACGGCGTGGCCGAGGGGACCCGCGACGACGCCAGCGGCCGGGCGCTGGTGGAGCAACTGCAGGCCGCCGGGTTCGACGTGGTGGAGCACTGGGCCACCGCCGACGGCCGGGAGGCGGTGGCGGCGGCGTTGACCGAGCTGGCCGACGGGTTCGCCGGGCTGATCGTGACCACCGGCGGGACGGGCTTCGCGCCGCGCGACCAGACACCCGAGGGCACGCGGCAGGTCATCCAGCGCGAGGCGCCGGGGTTGGCCGAGGCGATGCGGCTCGTCAGCCCGCACGGCCGGCTGTCACGGGGTGTCGCCGGCGTGCGCGACGAGGTGATCATCTGCAACACCCCGGGCTCACCGAAGGGGTGTGTGGAGCAGCTCGCCGCCGTGCTCGACGTCCTGCCCCACGCCCTTCGCCTCCTCCACGAGGAACCGACCCGGCACTGATATTCATCTCGCTTTGGTCAGCATTCTGGCGATACGTCTCGCCAAAACGCTGACCAAGCCGAACGTCAACCGTGCCAGGCATGGCCTTCGGAGATCGGGAGCGGGGGTTCATCACCGCCAACCCCTCGGCGGCCGTGATCACCGTCGGCGACGACGCCCGACTCAAGGCCGCGCGCGTCGCCGTCGGTCTCGTTGCGGCCGGTTGTGGAGCAGCGGCACGCGTGATCGCGTGCGCACGGGGCGGCTGGACCGCGATCCTCGCTGCACCCTCTACGTGCCGGAAGCCGGGTTCGGGTTCCTCGTGCTCGAGGCGATGGTGACGGTGCTCGACGGACCCGAGGTCGGCGACGACAGCGTGCGGTTCTTCCGGCAGGTGCAGCACAAGCCCACCGGCCCGCTCAGCTGGTTCGGCGGTGAGCTCGACGAGCCCCAGTTCCGCCAGACATGGTCGGGAGGGACGAGTGCTGTACGACTTCGACGTCCAACGGATCTACGAGTTGTACTGATCGCTGGTCACGGGGCGCCGGGGCCCGAACAGCCTGTACGGAATTCTGGAGGACACAAAACTCGCTTCCCCCGGGGTCGGCGAGCCCAGACCACATCACC
>JBPCJL010000044.1:0-2966 GCA_051005355.1 Ilumatobacteraceae bacterium | reverse complement strand
GATCAGCGACAGGTCGTCGGGCACCCCGAGGCCGAGGTCCCGGGCGGCGACCACGGCGCCGAAGGCCATCTCGTCGGAGAGGGCGAAGATCGCCGTCGGGCGGTCGGGCCGCTGCAGGAGGGCTAGCGCGGCGTCGTGGCCGCCCTCGACGGTGAACTCGCCCTCGGCGACGAGCGCGGGGTCGAGGGCGACGCCGGCGTCGGCCATGGCCCGGCGTGCGCCTTCGATGCGCTGACCCGGCACGTCGAACCACGCCGGGTCCTCGGCCTGGGCGCCGAGGACGCCGATGCGCCGGTGGCCGAGGGCGAGGAGGTGGCGCACGGCGATGGCGCCGATCTCGACGTTGTCGATGCGCACCGACGGGTAGACGCCCGTGTCCTGGCCGACCGTCACCACGCCGAGGTTCCGGCGTTGCAGCGCCTCGACGTCCTCCGGCTGCAGCGACACCTCGACGAAGATCATCCCGTCGACACGGCGCTGCAGCGACTCGGCGGTGGCGATGACGTCGTCGCGAGACGTGCTGTGAGGTGCCGTCGCGACCAAGAGGTCGTAGCCGTCCTCGGCGCAGACCGCTTCGGCGCCCGCGACGACGTTGGAGAAGTACCAGGAGTTGATCATGGGGACGACCACGGCGATGGCGCGGCTGCGCCCGGCGGCGAGGCGTGAGGCCGAGGGGTCGGCCCGGTAGTTGAGCTCGCGGGCGACTTCCTCGACGCGGGCCCGCGTCGCCGTGGCCACGTTGGGCAGGCCGCGCAGCGCCCGGCTGACCGGGGCCACGGACACGCCGGCCGCCGACGCGACGTGCTCGATCGTCGACCGTTCAAGGGTCGGCGGCGGAGAGGTGGCCACCATGCGGGGGACAGTAACGAACGAGCCGGACGCGAGCCGCAGGCCTGATTTCGGTTCTGGTGAACCGGGGCCCCAGCGCGACGACGGCACCGAATCCGCAGAGTGCGGCTGGCGTGCCAGGTTTCTGCGACCTGAGCCGCACTCTGCGGGTGGCGTGCGGTCAGGTGGCGGTGAAGCGGACGTCGACCGACGCCGAGATGGCGACGTCGCTCGGGGTCAGGTCGAGCGGCGAGTCGCTGCCGCCGCCCGGCATCGCCGCCGCCCGGGAGAAGGCGACAACGCCGCCCGATCCGGCCGTGTAGTTGACGTCGCCGCCGAGCATCCCGACGTCGGCGACGGCGATCGCCGTCACCGCGCTCAGCCCGAGCGCCGAGGCGTAGTCCGCCGCCCGCTCCGTCGCGTCGCGTACCGCCTGCTGACGGGCCTGGCGGGTGACCTCCTGCTTGCGCACCTCGGTCAGCGTCCACGCGATGCCGCTGACCGACACCCCCGGCAGCACCGTCACCTCGTCGAGGAAGCGGGCCAGCGCCTCGAAGCCGCGGAACTTGGCCTCGACGCCGACGGCGGCGTGGTACACGAGGGGCAGCTGCTTGCCTTCCTGGTTCCACGGCTTCTCCGGCCACGTGCGCAACCGGTCGCTCGACCACCACGTGACCGGTCCCTGCTCCGGGTGGGTGATCCCGCCCAGGATCGACGTCACCCGCGCCGCGGACGACGTCGTCTCGCCGTAGACGGACGCTTTGTGCGGGCCCTGGTGGGCCACGTACAGGTTGACGGTGGCCCGCTCGGGCGGGTGGAACGCGTCGAAGGCGCCGCGCACGGTGATCGTCGTCTCGGGCATGCCCTCAGCCAAGCCGGTTCGACGACCGCGCGCCAGTGCCGTCGTGCAGGCGCTGGTGCGGCAGGTGGGGCAGCACGTGGCGGGCGAAGAGCTCCGCCTCGGCGCGGTGCGGGTACCCGGACAGGATGAACGCGCTGATGCCGACGTCCTCGTAGGCCCGCAGCTTGGCCAGCACCTGGTCGGGGTCGCCGACGATCGCCGCGCCGGCCCCGCTGCGGGCCCGCCCGACACCGGTCCACAGCGCCTCCTCGACGAAGCCGTCGTCGGCCGCTGCGACGCGCAGCGCGGCCTGGCGCTGCACGCCGACCGAGGTCGCGTCCAACGACTTGGCGCGGATGGCCGCCCCCTGCGCATCGTCGAGCTCCGAGACGAGACGTCGTGCCGCCGCTCTCGCCGCCGCCTCGGTCTCGCGCACGATCACGTGCGCCCGCAGACCGAACGCCAGCGCGCGGCCGTAGCCCGCTGCCCGCTCGCGCAGCTCATCGACGGTGGCGCCGACGGACGCCACGGTGTCCGGCCACGTGAGGAACACGTCGGCGTGCTCGGCGGCCACGTCCTTGGCGTCGTCCGAGAAGCCACCGAAGTACATCGGCGGGCAACGCCCGGAGACGGTCCGCACCCGAGGCGGGTCGAGGTGCAGCGCGACGAACTCGCCGTCGACGTCGAGCCGCGCGCCGTCGAGCAGTGTGCGCAACGCCGCCATCCATTCCCGTGTGCGTCGGTACCGCGGTGCCGACCCCAGCCTCTCGCCGGGGAGGTCCGACGAGATGACGTTGATCGTCAGGCGGCCATTCGACATCCGATCGATCGTCGACAGCTGGCGGGCCAGCTGAGGGATCCACAACTCGCCCATGCGCACCGCCAGCAGCAGGTTGATCTGGTCCGTGTGAGTGGAGATGGCGGCCCCGAACGCGGTGGCGTCGATCCCGAGCTCGTAGCCCGACGGCAGCAGCACGTTGTCGAAGCCGAGCCGGTCGGCGGCCGCCACGATGTCGCGGCAGCGCGGCCACGAGCTGGCCAGCGCTGGATCCGGCCGGCCGAGCAGCTCGTAGTCGTCGTCACACAGTGCGGCGAACCATGCGATCTCAGTCAAGGCAGCGCGACCCCCTCCGAGGCCTGGATCACGGCGTACACGTCGGCGCGGTCGAGGTTCACGTCGAGGGCTCGTGCGGCGACCTGCACCCGTTCCGGCCGCTGGGTGCCGATGATCGCCACCGGCCTCGACGGGTGAGCGAGCGCGAAGGCCAGCGCGACGGTGGCTCGGTCGACCCCCTCG
>JBPCJL010000043.1:0-6282 GCA_051005355.1 Ilumatobacteraceae bacterium | reverse complement strand
GTATGCGTCCCGTTGAGTGGTGGGCTTTGAGGTAGCTGTCGGGGTCCACCGCTGGGTGGGCCATCGGCGTGATTCTCGGTGTGTTCCTGCAAGAGCACACGAAGGAGATCCCACACCGATGGCCCTTTCTGAGTCTGCCGTGTCCGAGCTGTTGGATGCGTTCCGTGCTGGTGACGGTGTCGATCTGATCCGCGACGCGGTGACGATGGTGCTGCAAGAGTTGATCGAGACCGAAGCGACCGAGCAGATCGGCGCCGGCCGCTACGAGCGCAGCGACACTCGCACCACCGACCGCAACGGTTCCCGGCCGCGCCTGTTGGCGACACAGGCCGGCGACGTCGAGCTGCGCATCCCGAAGCTGCGCAAGGGCACGTTCTTCCCGAGCATTTTGGAGCCGCGCCGGCGGATCGACCAGGCGCTCTACGCCGTGGTGATGGAGGCCTACGTGCAGGGCGTGTCGACGCGCGCCGTGGACGATCTCGTCGCCGCGTTGGGCGCCGACTCGGGGATCAAGAAGTCCGAGGTGTCACGGATCTGCGCCGGGCTGGATGAGATCGTCGGCGCGTTCCGCACCCGCCGCCTCGACCACATCGAGTTCCCCTACCTCTACTTGGACGCCACCTACTTGCACGTTCGCAATCAGACCGGGCAGGTCACCTCGATGGCGGTCGTGATCGCCACCGGTATCACCGCGGAGGGCAACCGTGAGGTCCTCGGCGTGGACGTCGGCGACTCCGAGGACGAAGTGTTCTGGCGTGGCTTCCTGCGCTCGTTGAAGACCCGCGGGCTCGGCGGTGTCCGTCTGGTCGTCTCCGATCAGCACGCCGGCCTCGTCAACGCACTGCGGCGTAGCTTCCAGGGCGTCGCCCATCAACGATGTCGGGTGCATTTCGCCCGCAACCTGCTCGCTCTGGTGCCGAAGTCTCACCAGGACATGGTCGCCGCAGTGCTCCGCACGATCTTCGCCCAACCCGACCCGGGCACCGTCGCCACCACCTGGGACCAGGTTCGGGATCAACTCGCCGACCGCTTCCCCAAGATCGGTCTGCTGATGGACGAGGCGAAGGCCGAGGTCCTCGCCTTCTCAGGGTTTCCCCGGGCCCACTGGACCAAGGTCTGGTCGACGAACCCGCTCGAGCGGCTCAACAAAGAGGTCAAGCGACGTGCCCGCGTCGTGGGCATCTTCCCCACCGAAGCCTCCGTCATCCGACTCGTCGGCGCCGTCCTCGCCGACGTCCACGACGAGTGGCAAGCCAGTGATCGCCGCTACCTCTCCGAAGGCTCAATGGCGTTGCTCTACCCCGAGCGCGAGACTGTCGACGTCGCCGAGCTCACACCCGGCGACTGACACCGAGGATCACCTCGAAGTCCACCACTCGGTGGGACGCAGCCCAGGATCGGGTGGAGGCGGTGTACCGCTCGGTGCACCCCCGCCTGTGGCGCTCGCTGCTGTCGTACACGGGTGACGCCGAGCTGGCGAGCGACGCCGAGGCCGAGGCCTTCTCCCAGGTCCTGCGGCGGGGCGACGCCGTCGACGATGTCGCGGCGTGGGTGTGGCGCAGTGCGTTCCGCATCGCCTCGGGCCTGCTGGCAGCTCGGTCGCGGTCCAACGATGTCCCGCCGGCCTCTGGCTCGACGCCGGCGACCGAATCGGTCGCCGAGTTCTTGAGCCTGCTGGCCGACCTGTCCCCGCAACAGCGGGCCTGCGTCGCGTTGCGCTACGTCGGCAAGTACACGTCACCCGAGATCGGCGAGCTGCTCGGGACCAGTGCGGGCACCGTGCGGGTGCAGCTGCACCGGGCCCACGCCGCGCTACGCCACACGATCGCGGAGGCCAACCATGCGTGACGACTTCGACCCCGTGTTGGCGGACCGATTCACGGTTCTCGACCAGGTGCCCGTCCCGGACACGTGGTCGCGCGTGCTCGACCAGACGCCCGTGCCGGACACGTTGTCGCTCGTTCGAAGAACCGAGGAGGTACCGATCATGACTGAGCTGGAGACGAAGGTCCCGACCGAACCCCACCGCCGGAAGGGACCGACGCCGGTGATCGTGGCCGGCATCCTGGCCGCCGCCGCCGTGGTCGCGATCGCCCTCGTGGTGACCCGCGACGGCGACGACGCCGTGGCGCCGGCCGACGAACCGCCCCCGACCGTGAGCGTTCCCCCGCCGCCACCTCCGCGAGCGCTGTTCGGCCAACCCGGCGAGCGGCTCGCATCTGGGACGTACTTCGTCGACGAGGTCGACGGAACCCCGACGCCGCGGATCTTCGTCACCGTCGGCACCGGGTGGGTGAACACCCGCGACAAGTGGGGCATCGGCAAGGACGACACCGGCTTCGTGACCTTCAGCCGACCCCCCGCCGTGTTCTCAGACGCCTGCCACTCGAGCGACGGGTTTCACCCAGGGCCCGTGACAACCCTCGACGGCCTCGTCGGAGCGCTCAGTGAGCAGGGGGGATGGGTCGACGTGACCACCCCGTCGGACATCACCGTCGACGGCTACGCCGGCAAAGCGTTCCAGCGAACGGCTCCCGCCGAGTTCGTGGACTGCAGCACCGCGTTCGCCCCGTTCCGAAGCTGGGAGTACGACGACCCGGGTGGAAAGGGCTGGTCGTACTACGAACCGGGTGAGACCGAGACCTTGTGGGTGCTCGACGTCGAAGGCACGGTCATCGTGCTCAACACGAGATTCACGGCGGGGCGACCGGTGGCGGCTCAGGCTGAACTCGCCGCCATGCTCGACTCGATCCGAATCGACCGGGGGTGAGCGCTGCGCTCATCGCTCAGCGCCCGCCTCACGTCGGGGCGCGAGCCCGGCGACTCAGAGGAGATGACATGAAAGGGAAGACCTCAAGAACAGCCTGGTTGGTCGCACCTGTGGTGCTCACCGTTTCGGTGGTCGGCCTCGGCGAGTCCGTCGAAGGTGACGGCAGGCCTCGCAGCAACGGGCCATCGGACACCTACGTCGCAGCGTGGGATTCCATCGGCGTGCAGGCCTTCAGTGCCGCAGGGCTGTCACCGGCAGAGGGGCACACGATCTTCGCCTACGTGGCGATCGCCGTCTACGACGCGGTGATGGCTGTGGAGGGCGGTTACGAGCCGTTCGCCGTTGACATCGACGCCCCCGACGGCGCTTCGTCCGAAGCCGCGGTCGCCGCTGCCGCCCATCGCATCCTCGTCTACTACCTGCCGGGTCAGGCGGCCTCGATCGTCGAGCCGGCGTACGAATCATCGTTGGCCACCATTCCTGACGGCCAAGCCGAACTGGACGGCGTCGCAACCGGTGACGCGGTCGCCAGGCAATTGATCGACGTGCGGGCCGATGATGGCTTCCGCGACGCGGTGACCTACACGCCTCCGAACCCACCCATTCCGGGGGTGTGGCTGCCGACGGCGCCCTCTCCGCCCATCGGTCCCTACCTCGGGCTCATGGAACCCTTCAGCCTCCGCTCCGCCGACCAGTTTCGACCGAGCGGGCCGCCTCGACTCGACAGCCGGCGGTGGGCACGCGAGTACAACGAGGTCAAAGAGATCGGCTCCACCACGAGCACGACTCGTACGGCCGAGCAGACGCTGGCCGCGCGGTTCTGGGCCGAGCCACCCGTTCAGCAGGCACGTGGCTCGTTCCGCACGTTCGTGCTCGACCATCAGCTCGACATCGTCGACGCGGCACGGTTCATGGCGATGATCTCAGTTACCTACGCCGACGCGCTCATCGCCTGCTTCGACGCCAAGTACGTGTACACCTTCTGGCGGCCGATCACGGCCATCCGAGCCGGCGACACCGACGGCAACGCCAGAACCATCGCCGATCCGGCGTGGGCGACGCTGCTCCCAGGGACACCGAATCACCCCGAGTACCCGAGCGCGCACTCGTGCATCACGCCGGCCGGCGGACGTGTCATCGCCAGGTTCCTCGGTACGCGATCGATCGACTTCACCGTCCCGAGCCTGACGGGCCTCGGCGATCGTCACTACGCCCACGTCCGGGATCTCGAGTACGAGGTGGGCAACGCTCGCATCTGGGGCGGTATCCACTTCCGCTCAGCCATCGTCGATGGCGTCAAGATCGGAACGCGGGTCATGAACTGGGTGCGCGCCCACCACTTCCACCGATCACACGACGAGTAACCCGAGTCAGAGGTTCGTCGACGCTGACGGGAACTCCAGGCTGGCTCCATGTCCCCTCCAAGCGACGGGCGGTGAGCTGGGCGCACGATGGTCGGATGCAGATCCTATTCAGCACCCGGCCGGCCTTCGGGCACGTCTACCCGCTTCTGGCCCTTGCCGCCACAGCCCGGCGGGACGGCGCACGGTCGCCGACCTGCTGCCGCTCCTCGACCCTCTCGACCCCGACCTCGTGGTCTACGAACAGGGCGAGCTCGGCGCCCCAGTTGCCGCCCACCTTCGTGGGGTACCCGCTGTCGCCCACGCCCTGTCACCGCGGACGTCGGTCGACGCGTTTGGCGGATCCGGCACCCAACGGGTCGAGCGGCTGTGGGCCGACCACGGCGTCGACGTCGCTCCTGTCGATGTGTTCACAGGCGACGCCTTCCTCGACATCATCCCCGCAGACCAGTTCCTCAACGCCGACCTGCTGCGCACCGCCGACCTGGCTACCGTCCTCGAGCCTGCCGCGGCCACTCCCTCAGCGGTCGCCGCCGCAGCCGCCGACGCCATGAGGCGGTACCGACCCGGTGTGGACGCCGTCCGCCGTGAGATCGCGGCGATGCCCGCCCCCACCGTCGTGCTCGAACAGTTGATCGCCCGCTTCGACCCCCATGCCGACGCCGCAGCATGACACGACGAGCGGCGTTGTCATGCCAAGGTGCCCGGCGGCCATCCGCCGGGTGCACACCCTGTCACGGTCGGGGTTTGCCCTGTCGGTGATGGTTGAAGGGTGCGGTGACTCGGCCGCCGCAGGAGGCGGAGCCCGTTGGTGGTGACGACGAGGCCGGCACCCATATCGGCGAGGACCGCCAGCCACAGCGAGGCGACGCCCGCGAACGTGAGACCGACGAAGATGGCCTTGACGGCGATGGCGAAGGTGATGTTCTGCCACAAGACGTGGGTGGTGTGCTGTGAGATGCGGATCAGCTCGGCGAGTTTGCGCGGATCGTCATCCATGAGGGCGACATCGGCGGTCTCGAAGGCGGTGTCGGTGCCGGCAGCGCCCATGGCGATGCCGAGGTGGGCCTTGGCCAGGGCGGGGGCGTCGTTGACGCCGTCGCCGATCATGCCGACCGGTCCGCGGATGGCGAGCTGAGCGACGAGACGGAGCTTGTCGTCGGGGAGGAGGTCGCCGTGCACTTCGGTGATGCCGGCCTGGCGGGCGATCGCGTCCCCGGTTCGTTCGTTGTCACCGGTGAGCATCACCGTTTCGACGTCGAGGCGGCGGAGTTGGTCGATCGCGTCCCGGCTCTCCGCGCGGATGGTGTCGGCGATCGCGACGACGCCGAGGGCACGCTGATCGGTCATCAGGACGACGGCGGTCTTGGCGTCGTCCTCGAACTCGTCGAGCACGGCTTCCAGCTCGGTGCTGCACCACCCGGACTCCTCGACCAGGCGGTGGTTGCCGAGGAGGTAGCGGCGGCCGGCGACGGTGGCGGCGACGCCACGCCCGGGGATCGCTTCGACATCGCTGACCGCGAGCATCGGACCCGCCCATGCGTTGACGATGGCGTGGGCCACGGGGTGTTCGGAGTCCGTGTCGATCGATGCGGCGAGCTGGCGGATGTCCTCGGTGCTCGCCTCGGGGGTGATGACACGGACATCGGTGACGGCGGGCCGTCCGTGGGTGAGGGTGCCCGTCTTGTCGAGGGCCAGCACGCGAAGGCGACGGGCCTGTTCGAGGTGGACGCCTCCTTTGATGATGATCCCGCGTCGGGCGGCGCCGCCGAGCCCGGCGACGACGGTGACGGGGGTGGAGATGACCAGCGCGCACGGGCAGGCGAGCACGAGCAGCACCAGCGCCCGGTACAGCCAGTCGTCGAAGCTGCCGAAGCCGGCGACGACAGGGATGGTGGCCGTGGCGATGCTGGCGGCGAAGACGATCGGTGTGTAGATCGACGCGAAGCGGTCGACGAAGCGTTGCGCCGGCGCCCGTTCCGCTTGCGCCTGCTGGATGGAGCGGGCGATGCGATCGAGCGTGCCCTCACCCTTGGCCGCGGTCACGCGCACGTTCAGGACGCCGTTGTGGTTGATGCTGCCGGCATGGACCGGGTCGCCGATCACCTTGGCGACTGGGATGCTCTCGCCCGTGATCGGTGCCTGGTTCAC
>JBPCJL010000042.1:0-7067 GCA_051005355.1 Ilumatobacteraceae bacterium | reverse complement strand
CTTAGGCGTCGACCGCCAGACGGTCCCCCGGCGCCATCAGCGGGTTCGCGCGGAGTACAGCGTCCTGCCCTCGGACGGTCCCGGGGCGGCCGTTGGTATTTCGATTGTCGGCGGTCATGCCCGCCGGTGCCACGGGCTGTTCGTCGACGCGTCGGCTGGTGTTCGCCGTCCGTTTCAACTTCGGGTGCTGGCATCTGGCACGACGTTCTGTCCTCACCCGCCGCCTGCTGGACCTGAACGTGCTTACGTCAAGGCGATCGCGGGCTCTTGGACGGATGAGGGCGAGTCGGTCGACCAGGGCGCGGACCGGTCGTCCGTCACCTGGCTGTAGACGCCGGCCACGGCGACCGCGAGCTTGTCCCAGCGGTAGGCGCGGGCCGCAGCCCGGCCGCCGGCGGACAGCTGGAGGGCCAGGTCGGCGTCGCCGAGCACGAGGTCGAGAGCCGCGGCCAACGCGGCCGGGTCACCAGGAGGAACGAGCAGGCCGGTCTCGCCGTGGTGAATGATCTCGGGGATGCCGCCGACCGCGGTTGCGACGATCGGCACGCCGGCCCGCAGGCCCTCGACCAGGATGGAGCCCAGCTCCTCGTAGCGCGGCGCGAGAACCATCACATCGAGGCCGGCCAGGATCTCGGGGACGCGGTGGTGGGGCACGAAGCCGTGCCGCTCGATTGAGGCCGCCCGCGCGGACGCGGCAATGGCCGCCTCCACGGCGGGACGGTCGGGTCCGTCGCCGACGAGGATGAGCGAAGCCGGGGTGCGCAGGAGTCCGAAGGCGCGGATCAGCCCGACGACGTCCTTCTGCGGGGCGAACCGGCCGACATATCCGACGCGCGGGACAGCGGCCGGCGCGGCCGGGCGGGGCGCAACGTCGAACAGCGCCGCCTCGAAGCCCGACGGGATGACCGTGATGCGTTCGGCCACGATGCCGTCGTCAACCAGCAGCGCGGCGGCCCGGGCCGTGAGCGTGATCACGTGGTCGGCGGCACGCAGGCCGCGGGCCTCGATGGGCGCACCGACCGCACGGAGAGCACGGTTGCGCGGCGAGACTCCGGCCACGGTGTGGCGGACACTGCAATGCACGGTCACCACGAGCGCTGCGTCGAGGTGCCGCGCCGCGGCGCGGGCCAGCGGCAGCAGGGCCAGATCCTCGCCCTGATGGGCGTGCACGACGTCGATCGGACCGTCATGCTGGCCGATGATCTCGAGGGCGGCTGAGACGGCCCAGAGCTGGCGGAGGCGGCGCACGGGAATACCGACGCGGACCACCTCGGCCCCGTGCCCGACGGCCGTCGATCCGGCCGGACCGCCGAGGCGGGAGGTCACGACGGTCTGGCGTATGCCACATTGGTCGAGCGCCCGGGTCAACGCGCCGGTGTGGTTCTGCATGCCGCCGATCGGGTCGAAGTTCGACCCGCGTCCGGCGAGGGCCGAGGCGGGCGGCTCGAAGACGGAGCACAGACGCAAGACGTGCACGGGGGGACTCCTACCTGGCAGACCGTCGACGTGGTGGTCGAACGTGAAGTGGTGCGAGCGGTCCACGCCTGATCCGCCCAAGCTGCAACGCCGGGCGGGCCCTGAGCCGGGACGCCAGGTCGCCACTACCGCCGCCGGCGTTCTCGACGCGGACGGGGATCCCGACGCTGTGATCGGCGACGAGGCGGGCGGCGCCGCCGTGCGCGTCGGTACTGACTCTGCGTGCAACGGGGGGCACGCGGGCGAGCGGTGTCAACAGACGAGTCGGCACGTTGAGGTCGTCCCACGTCGCGGTCCGCACGGCCGCGCCGTTTCGGCTGGGCAAGAGGTGCATCCACCGGCAGCGATGAGGGACGGACGGTCCACACGGCTCGGGTCCGACGACGCAGATCCAGCCGTGGTGGCCGCCATCGTCACGCCCGGGGTCCCGTCGCGGCTGCGCTGGCGTGGCTCGGCGGTGGCGTAGAGCGCGTCTCGACCTGGTCGAGGCGCGACCGCTGCAACAGGACGGTGTAGTGCCTCATTTCCTCGATCTGGGCGAAGAAGGGCTCGACGGCTCCGAAGAACTCAGCGAAGCGGGCACTGTTGCGGAAACCCTGTTCGTGACCCTCCTGTGAGTCCCACTCGATGCGCACGATAAACCGCCCGCGCTCGTCCATCCCTTGCGCCACCTCGTACGCGAGGCAATGGGGGTCGGCGTCGAGTACGGCGGACGCCCGGCGGTAGGCGTTCTCCGACTCGACGGGCCAGTCCTCGTCGACGATGTAGCGGATGTACTCGATGACCATCGGACTTACGCTCCTCTGTCTTGTGGTGGCTCGCTCGGACGAGTCGGGGCTCAGACCGGGTCGATTGGCCTTCGAACCGGTCAGTCGCAACGAGTGGTGCTGGCGCCGCCATCTGCGCAACGATCGTTGACGTCCGACCAGCGCGGCGTCGATCACAGTGATCCGTCCAGTCGCATGGGACCTCCCTGGTCGCTGCCAGCGTCGAACATGCACGTCTCGCAGTCGGGACCTCCACACGTCGCGCAGGGGAACGTCTGCTGAACAGTCGACGACGTCGGCGGCGGCGACGACATGGCGCGATCGACCTGTCGTCGACGAGCTCGTCCTCGAGCCGCGCCCCCACGGAGTCCTGGGCGTTCTGATCATTCACCCCGTGAGCATCCCCCACCGACGCCGCAGCTCGATGAACGCCCGACAGATGGGAGGTGAACTCCTACTCCTGCTGGCGGACGGCGCCGGCCCGGCGCATGTGGATGGGAAGGGATCACGTCGACCTGCTGGGCTTTCAGCACTGACGGCACAGCGTCCTCACCTGCGCCTGCGCTCCTCGGCGATGCTCTCGCGCTCGAGCGATTCGGCGTGCCAGGCGACCGGCACGATGACACAGAGCACGGCGATCCTCGTGACGAGCACGGCCAGGGCGAGCACCACGCTCAGTCGTCGTCGGAGCGGCGGAGGCGGCGGAACGGACCGCCGATGGCGAACGTGACGCCGGGCGCCTGGAGGTTGGCGTACAGCACGTCGCGGTCCTGCCCGAAGCAGGCGCCGGCGAACTCACTATCGTCACGGGCGTTGCGGGCGAACGGGACGGTGGTGCCGTCACGGCTCACCGCTTGCAGGAGCTGCGTGCCCTCGCCGTCCTCGCACAGGATCAAGCCGCCCCACGGTGACACCGTGATGTTGTCCGGACCGTCGGGGTTGTCGCTGGCGTAGTCCGGGTTGAGCCCGAAGTGGACGTCGAGGGTCAACGTGTTGCGGCGCGGGTCGAACCGCCACACCTGACCGTCGTGCTGGCCGACGGATCCGTCGCTGTTGCGGGCGTACGACGCCACGATGTAGCCCTCGCGATCACCCCACCACGCGCCCTCGAACTTGCGGCTCCTCGTCACCTCCGGCAGCTGGGCGCGAGTCGGCGTCGTCATCGCCATCGGGTCCGGCACGGCGACCCATCCGACGGTGAGCGTGGTGCCGGGCGCCGAGTACGCCGAGAGGTCGGGCACGAACGTCCCACCATCGGTGCAGCGCATCGCCTCCAGCACGCCACCCTCGCGCAGCGACCCGTAGCGACCGCGCGGCCGGTTCGGCAGGCACCGGTACACGAGCCCGTTGGGCCGGCTGGCGTCCTCGGTGAGGTAGACGATGCCGGTGCGCGGATCGACGATCGCCGCCTCGTGGGCGTAGCGCCCCAGCGCGGTCAGCGGGGTCGGGTTCACGTTCAGCGCCTGGTCGATGGGGTGGACCTCGAAGACGAAGCCGTGGTCCTTGGTGTGGCCGTCAGCGTCACCGGCGCGGTCCTCGGTCTCCTCGCACGTGAGCCAGGTCCCCCACGGCGTGGAGCCACCGGCGCAGTTGTTGTTCGTGCCGGCCAAACTGATGTACTCGCCGACCTTCCCGTCGCGCCGGTCGATCTCGACCGTGCTCGTCCCGCCGCCGCACACCGGGTCATAGACGAGCTCCGGCCCGGCGACCGTCGGGGACGCCGCCCCGGTGTCCTGCTCGTGGTTGCGCACGAGCACGGTCGTGCGGCCGCGCGAGTAGGCGGCCGTGCCGTCGAAGCGATCGGCCAGCGCGGCACCGCTCGGGAGCGGATCGCCGACCTGCGAGACGATCGAGTACGAGAAGTCCTCGGGCAGATCGAGGAGGCCGGCGGGGTCGGCGATCAGCGGCCCCACGCCACGCTGGCGCGGCGTGCACGAGGCGATCGCCGGCGCGTTGGCGAACAGGCCGGTGAGGTTGCCGGCGAAGAAGAGCCCGCCCCCGGTGGCGGCGCCCTTGCGGAGGAAGTCTCGGCGGTTGGTGGTCATGCCGGCGACGGTTGCCCATCCACGTCGCGTCGCAGTGGCCGGTCAGCAGCCGTCAGGTGACGGCGCAGTGAAGGTTGGGCGTCGACCGATGACGAGACGGACGAGGACACCGGTCAGCATCGTCAGGGCGCCGACCACGATGGCGCGCGGTGGCAACCCAGCGACGAGCAGCACGCAACCGATCAGCCCGACGACCGCGAGCGGTCGTGGCCAGCGCCGCTCGTCGGGGCCGAGGCGCAGCGCGGCGGCGTTCGTGATCGCGTAGTAGCTGAGCACCGTGACGCCGGAGAGGGCAATGGCGCTGCGGAGGTCGGCGGCCACGAGCAGCACGATGACGATCGCGACGACCGACAGCTCCGCCCGCAGCGGCAGTTGGCGTCGTGCGTCGACGTGGGCGAACCACCGTGGCAGCTCGTCCCGACGCGCCATCGCCAGCACGGTGCGCGAGATGCCGGGGAGAAGGTTGAGGAGCACGCCCGCCGACGCGATCGCGGCCCCGACCGTGGTCACTGGTGCGAGCGAATCGAGGCCTCCGGCCTCGACGACCAAGCGCAGCGGCGCATCCGTGGTGGCCAGCGCGGCGACGGGCACGGCGGTCAGCGCGGTCACGCCGACGACGGCGTACAGCACGAGCACGGCGCCGAGGGCGATGGGGATGGCCCGCGGGATCGTTCGCTCCGGGTCGCGCACCTCCTCGCCGAGCGTGGCGATCCGGGCGTACCCGGCGAAGGCGAAGAACAGGAAGCCGCCGGAGCGGATGATCCCGAACAGGTCGCCGTCGATCGGCAGCAGCCGGGCCAGCGAGGTGTCCGGGACGGTCCAGCCGGACACGACGACGATGGCGAGGGAGGTCACGGCGACAGCGAGCAGCGCGACCGTCACAGCTGCCGTGCGTCGGAGACCACCGACGTTGACCACGGCGACGCCGACGACCAGCGCCATCGCCAACCACCGTTCCCGTTCGGGCCAGAGGTAAGCGCCGACGGCGAGCGCGATCGCCACGCACGACGCGGTCTTGCCGACCACGAAGCCCCAGCCGGCGAGGTGCCCCCACGCCGGACCGAGTCGGTGCCGAGCGAACACGTAGGTCCCACCGGACTCGGGATGGGCGGCGGCGAGCTGCGCCGACGATGCGGCGTTGCACGACGCGACGACCGCCGCCAGCGCCAACCCCAAGAGCAGGCCCGTACCAGCAGCCGCGGCGGCGGGGGACCAGGCGACGAAGACGCCCGCGCCGACCATGGAGCCGGCGCCGATCACGACGGCCTCGGCGAGCCCGAGCCGGCGGGGCAACCGGGCCGGCGCCGCCATGGACGGGCACGGTACGTGGAGGCCGTCCGGCGTCGGCGTCCTTTGCCGACCGGTCGTATGTCGTTCACCTTCGGTTCACCTGCTCCGGGGTGGCCGGTCACCTCGGCTGCTTACCGTGCGCGTCGACGGAGCTGCGGACAGCTCGTCGTGAACACCGAAGACGAATGGAGTTCGACAGCGTGAACACTTCCTCCATCCGGCGCCGCACCCTCACGGGCGCGTGTGCCGGCCTCCTCATCTTCGCCGCCGCTTGCGGCAGCGATGACGACGAACCCTCCGGCGGCGATACCACCGCAGGCGGAGTGACGACCGCCACCGGTGGCGGCGCAACGACCACGGCCGGCGGAACCGAGACCACCGCAGGTGGCGAGACCACCATGGCCCCCGACGAGACCATGGCCGAGACCACCGACGGCGGCGGCTCGACACCCGGCAGCGGGTCCATGGGGGAGATGGCCGAGGGCGACGTGTTCGTCACGGGGTCATCGACCGTGGAGCCGATCAGCATCCGCGTCGGCGAGCTGGCCGCCGAGATGTCCGGTGGCGGCCTGGCTGTGGTCGTGGAAGGCCCGGGCACGGGTGACGGCTTCGCCACCTTCTGCGCGGGCGACGCCGACATCTCCGACGCCTCGCGCCCGATCAACGAGGAGGAGATGGCACTCTGCGAGGAGAACGGCGTCGAGTACGTCGAACTCGAAGTCGCCATCGACGGGCTCACGGTCGCCACGAACCCGGCCAACGACGCGATCACCTGTCTCGACATCCCTGCGCTCTACGCCTTGATCGGCCCGGAGGCGGAGGGCACCGGCACGTGGGCCGAGAACGCCGAACTGGCCACCGAGCTCGGATCCGCCTACGCCGACGTCTTCCCGGACGCTCCGCTCGACATCAGCGGTCCCGGCGAGGAGAGCGGCACGTACGACTCGTTCGTCGAGTTCGCCATCGCCGACCTGGCCGAGGAGCGAGAGCAGGACGAGGCGACGCGCGCCGATTACAGCTCGAGCCCCAACGACAACCTGATCGTGGAGGGCCTCACCGCCTCCGAGTCGTCGCTCGGGTGGGTCGGGTACGCCTTCTACGTCGGGCAACAGGATGCGCTGAAGGCGCTGGAGATCGACGGCGGCGACGGTTGCGTCGCCCCCTCCGAGGAGACCATCTCCGACGGCAGCTACCCGTTCTCCCGCAGCCTGTACATCTACGTCAACACGGCCAACGCCGAGTCGAACCCGGCGGTGGCCTCGTACGTCGATCTGTACCTGTCGCCCGAGGGCCTCGCCACCGTCGCCGAGGCGGGCTACGTCGACCTGCCGGAGGACCGGATCACCACCACCCAGGAGGCCTGGGCCGGTCGCTGACCGACCTCGTCGCTTAGCCTCGTGGCCGGCCACCCGCTCCCCCCGGGTGGGCGGTCACGTGCCCCTCACCCCCCGGAAAGAACAACAGGATGACGCTCCAGTTTCCGGAACCG
>JBPCJL010000041.1:0-13008 GCA_051005355.1 Ilumatobacteraceae bacterium | reverse complement strand
CCGTCGTGACCGGAGATCAGCACGACGTCTGCTTTCGCCTTGCTGACTCCGGCCGCAACGGTGCCGACCCCAACTTCGGCGACGAGCTTGACGTGCACGCGCGCCGCCGGGTTGGAGCTCTTGAGATCGTGGATCAGCTGCTTGAGATCCTCGATCGAGTAGATGTCGTGGTGCGGCGGCGGGCTGATCAACCCGACCCCCGGCGTGGAGTATCGCGTCTTGGCGATCCACGGGTACACCTTGTGGCCGGGCAGCTGGCCGCCCTCACCCGGCTTGGCGCCCTGCGCCATCTTGATCTGCAGGTCGTCCGCGTTGGTCAAGTACTCGGCGGTGACGCCGAAGCGCCCCGACGCGACCTGCTTGATCGCCGACCGGCGTTGCGGATCGTGCAGGCGATCGGCGTCCTCGCCGCCCTCGCCCGTGTTCGACTTCGCGCCGAGGCGGTTCATCGCCACGGCCAGCGTCTCGTGGGCCTCCGCCGAGATCGAGCCGTAGCTCATCGCACCCGTGGAGAATCGGCGCACGATCGAGGCGACGGGCTCGACATCGTCCAGCTGTACCGACGGCCGGTCGCCGAGCTTCAGCTCGAACAGCCCACGCAAGGTGGCCAGCCGCTTGGACTGGTCGTCGACGGCCGTGGAGTACTGGCGGAAGATGTCGTAGCGCTTGGCCCGCGTGGCGTGCTGCAGCCTGAACACCGTCTCCGGGTTGAACAGGTGCACCTCGCCCTCGCGCCGCCACTGGTACTCGCCGCCGAGCTCGAGCTTGCGGTGCGCCCGCTCCTCGGGGCGGGCCGGGTGGGCGGTGGCGTGGCGGGCGGCCCCCTCGGCCGCCAGCTCGTCGAGCCCGATGCCGCCGAGACGGCTGAACGTCCCGGTGAAGTAGCGCTCGACGAGATCGTCGCCGAGGCCGATGGCCTCGAAGATCTGGGCGCCGGTGTAGCTGGCCACCGTCGACACGCCCATCTTCGACATCACCTTGAGCACGCCCTTGCCGCAGGCCTTGATGTAGCTGCGCACCGCCTTCGTCGGGTCGATCGACCCCAGCCCGTGCATCGACTCGGCGATCAGGTCCTCGACCGACTCGAACGCCAGGTACGGGTTGATCGCCCCGGCGCCGTACCCGACGAGCAGCGCCATGTGGTGGACCTCACGGGCGTCGCCACACTCGACGAGGAGGCCGACCATCGTGCGCTGCTTCGTGCGCACCAGATGGTGGTGGACGGCAGCCGTCAGGAGGAGGGACGGGATCGGCGCCTCGACGGCATCGGCGTTGCGGTCCGACAGCACGATGATCCGGGCGCCGTCGTCGATGGCCGCCGACACCTCGTGGCAGATCGCCGCCAGCGCCCGCTCGAGCGCCAGCCCACCGCCGGCCACCTGGGAGAGGCCTGAGACGATGTGCGACCGCAGGCCGGGGAACTGACCGCCGTCGTCGGCGTGGACGATCCTGGCCAGCTCGTCGTTGTCGATGATCGGGAACGGCAGGACCAGCTGGCGGCAGCTCGCCGGCGACGGCCGCAGCACGTTGTCCTCGGGACCGACGGTCGAGGACACCGACGTGACGACCTCCTCGCGGATGGCGTCGAGGGGCGGGTTGGTGACCTGGGCGAAGAGCTGCTGGAAGTAGTCGAACAGGAGGCACGGCCGCGTCGACAGCACTGCGATGGGGGTGTCGGTGCCCATCGAGCCGATCGGCTCGACGCCCTTGGCGGCCATGGGCGCGATGAGGATCTTCAGCTCCTCGTGGGTGTAGCCGAACAGCTGCTGGCGGCGCAGCACGCTGTCGTGGCTGAAGACCACGTGCTCGCGCTCCGGCAAGTCGGTCACCTCGACCAGGCTCTGCTCGAGCCAGTTACCGTACGGGTGCTCGGCAGCCAGCGTGGCCTTGATCTCCTCGTCGTCGATGATCCGACCCTGGGCGGTGTCGATGAGGAACATCCGCCCGGGCTGCAGCCGCCCTTTGGTGATGACCTTGGCCGGGTCGATGTCGATCACGCCGACCTCGGATGCCATGACGACGACGTCGTCGTCGGTGACCCAGTAGCGACTGGGGCGTAGGCCGTTGCGGTCGAGCACGGCGCCGATGACCGTGCCGTCGGTGAAGGCGACGCTGGCCGGACCGTCCCACGGCTCCATCACGCACGAGTGGAAGCGGTAGAAGTGGCGCAGAGCGGGGTCGAGCTCGGCGTCGTTCTCCCACGCCGGCGGGATCATCATCAGCACGGCGTGGTGGAGCGGCCGGCCGCCGAGGTGGAGCAGCTCGAGCACCTCGTCGAAGCGGGCGGTGTCGGAGGCACCGGGCGTGCAGATCGGGAAGGCCCGGTCGATGCGCGGGAAGACCGAGCCGTCGAGCATCGCTTCGCGCGCCCGCATCCAGTTCTGGTTGCCCTGCACGGTGTTGATCTCGCCGTTGTGGGCGACGTAGCGGTACGGATGGGCGAGCGGCCACGACGGGAACGTGTTGGTCGAGAAGCGGCTGTGCACGAGCAGCAGGGCGCTCTCGAAGCGCTCGTCGAGCAGGTCGGGGAAGAACTGGGCCAATTGCGGCGTCGTGAGCATCCCCGTGTAGACGAGGGTGCGCGCCGACAGCGAGGAGAAGTAGGTGGCGATCTCGGCCTCGAGCTCGTGCTCGATGCGCTTGCGCGCCAGGTACACCCTGTGGTCGAGGTCGACGTCGGTGGATCCGGCCGGGTCGGTGACGAACAGCTGGGCAAAGGCCGGCATGACGGCGCGGGCCGTCGCGCCGAGGCACTCCGGCTCGACCGGGACGTCGCGCCAGGCCACGACGGCGAGCGACTCTTCGGCGACGATCGCGTGGATGGCCGCCCGCGCCTTCTCGGCGGCGACGGCGTCGGTGGGCAGGAAGCCGAGGCCGACGGCGTAGTGGCCCGCGGGCGGGAGGTCGACGCCGGTCTCCTCGCGCACGACGGCGCGCAGGAACCGGTCGGGCACCTGGACCAGCAGGCCGGCGCCGTCGCCGGTGTCGGGTTCGGCACCGGTGGCCCCTCGGTGGGCGAGGTTGGTGAGGGCGCCCAGGGCCGTCAGCACCAGGTCGTGGCTGGCCACGCCCTTGATGTGGGCGACGAAGGACACGCCGCAGGAATCGTGTTCCAGCCGCGGGTCGTACAGGCCCACCGGGCCAGGGGGTTTGGCAGCGTGCATCGTCTCCAGATCCACGGAAGTCGGGGTCGGCTTGGGTGGAGTCCGGGACGACGCTGGCCCGAACAGGTGCGCCCGCAGTGTAGAGGTCGCCCACCCGACGCGGAAACGACGATCTCATGTCAACCGGCGATACGGCTGGCGGGTGTGTTGGGAGATGGGCGGCGACGACGAAGCTGAAGGGACGTCGACGTTCGAGCAGTTCTTCCGTGCCGAGTACGCGCGCCTGGTACCCATGCTGCAGGCGTTGACCGGGGATCGGGCGCTGGCCGAGGACCTCGCGCAGGAGGCCATGGTCAAGGCCCAGCGGGAGTGGTCCCGCATCGCCGAGTACGACCGGCCGGCGGCGTGGGTCCGCCGGGTGGCGCTCAACGCCACGTCCAATGCCCGCCGGCGACGCCGTCACGAGGAGATCGCCCTTGGCCGCGACGGTGCCGACGACCTGGTGCTCGAGCTGGCCGGCGGGGACGACGAGCTGTGGGCACACGTACGGCGGCTGCCCGACCAGCAGCGGTTCGCAGTGGTGCTGTTCTACGTCGGCGATCGATCGGTGGTCGAGGTCGCCGAGGTCCTCGGATGTTCGGAGGGGACCGTCAAGACGCATCCGTCCCGGGCCAGGGCCACGCTGGCCCGCCAGCTCGGGGCGACCCGCTGGGAGGCGAGGCGATGAATGACGTGCTCGACGACGACCGGATCGATCAACGACTGCGCCGAGCCGGCGAACGGCTGCGCCACGACGGCCTGCGTGGCTCCATGGTCGAGGCGGCCCTGGAGCACTTGAGCGATCGACCGCCGGAGCGTCGCGATCGCCGGCGGCTCGCGCCCACCGTGCTCGGCGCCGTTGCCGTGATGCTCGCCGTACTCGTGCTCGTCCGCCAGGACGAGCCGATCGAGGTCGCTCCGACGGCGACGGCAGCGCCGGCGATCGAGCGCGTCGCCGACGACTTCGACGGCGACGGCGGCGGCTGCACGGCAATCTTCTCGTCGGCCAGTGAGCTGCTCGCCCAAGGGTGCTTGTCCGGCGCGCAGCTGCGCTCGGAACGGACGTTCATCGCGATGGCCGACGATGAGCTCATGCCGGTCGCACCCAGCCCGCCCGGGCGCTGCGCGCTGGCCGGCCAGGAAGGGCGCATCGTCGACGTCGTGGCGTGCGATCCGGGTCGTAAGCTTTATGGCCTCGTCCCCACGGAGCCGTGGGGGACGGCCGAGTGGTTCGTCACGGATCGGACGGGCCGCAGAGGTGCGGCTGCAACCCCTCGACCTCGACGGCGACGTGCTGGTGTTCGACGTGCCGGGCGCCGCTGACCGGCCCTGTCTCGTGGTGGCCAGCGCGGCGGGTGACGGTGAATGGTCGGACGCGTGCACTGCGGTGCGGACGATCCGGGCGCTGACGGCGGTCGGCGGTCGGGTCGCCGTCATCGGGCCGCTGGCAACCTCGGTCGAGCCGGCCGACGTTGATCTGATCGAGCGGTTGGACTGCGTCGACCTGCTCGGCCTGTTGCGTCGAGCCGACATCCGAGGCGGCGTGACGATCCAGCTGCGGTGCGTGGGCGACCTCGCCGTCGTCGTGCAGGGCTGGGCCGAGCTGGAGCTGGGTCGCGCCGGTCCGCTCGGTCTCCTGCTCGAACGCCAAGACGGCCGGTGGGTCGTCGTCGACGAGGGAGCGACGCTGCCGTGCGCGCCGACCAGGTTCTGCGAGGTCTTCGGGCCGACCGACGACCTGACGATGGCTGCCGACCCCATTCCGCGGCCCTGACCCGTCCTCGTCCGCGAAATGGTTGCTCAGCAACCAATCGGCGGACCAGGAGGACGGATCAGCCGGTGAACGTCGGTACGCGCTTCTCCATGTTGGCCATCACGGCCTCGATCTGGTCCGGGGTGCCGATCTGGGCGCGGATCGTCTCGCGTTCGGCGGCGAACTGCTCGGCGGCGTCGGCGGCGAACAGCCGGTTGAACAGCGCCTTGGACCCGCGCACGGCGCCCGGGCTGCGGGCGGCGATCTCCGCCGCCAGCGCCATGGCGTCGTCGAGCGGCGTCTCGCTGACGCGCGTCGCCAGGCCCAGCGTGCCGGCCTCGGTCCCGCTGATCACCCGCGCCGTGTAGGTCAGCTCCCTGGCGATGTCCTGGCGGACGAGCTTGGACAGGACGAACGTGCCGGTCATGTCCGGCACCAGGCCCCAGTGCACCTCGCGCACCGACAGCTGGGCGTCCGGGTGCACGATGCGCAGGTCGGCCCCGAGGGCGATCTGTAGCCCGCCGCCCAGCGCATGGCCGCGCACGGCGGCGATCACCGGGACCGGCACCTCCTGCCACACCCACGCCACCTGCTGGCCGAGGTGGGTGATCCGCCCGTCGACGACCCGCCCCGGATCGCCGCTGCGCTCGGACCCGACCGCGCCACCGCCGCCGGCCATCGACTGGAACGACGAGAAGTCGAGCCCGGCACAGAACGACGGCCCCTCGCCCGACAGCACGACGGCGCGCACGCCGGCTTCGGTCGTCAACCGCTGCCCGGCGTCGGCCAGGGCCAAGAACATGTCGCCGTCCAAAGCGTTGCGCTTGTCGGCGCGGTTGAGGCGGACGTCGGCGATGCCGTTGCTGATGGAGGTCGTCACCCGATCGCTCATCACCACATGATCGCCTGCCATGCTCGACGCCATGCAGTTGAACCTGACCGCCGACGAAGTCCTCACCACGACACGGTCGGTGCGCAAGCGGCTCGACCTCGACCGTCCCGTCGAGCGCAGCGTCGTGGAGGAGTGCCTGACCATCGCCATGCAGGCGCCGACCGGGTCGAACCGCCAGGGCTGGCACTGGGTGGTGGTCGAGGACGCCGACAAGCGGCAGGCGATCGCCGACGTGTACCGGGGCAACTTCGAGGAGTACCGCAAGATGCCGGGCGCCGAGTACGCCGAAGGCGATTCCCGGGCCGAGCGCCAGGACATGATCCGGGACTCGGCCGGCTACCTCTCGGACAACTTCCACCGCGTGCCGATGCTGCTGATCCCGGTGATCTGGGGACGGCTGGAGGGCGCGTCGGTCGTGCAGGGGGCCGGGGCGTGGGGGTCGATCCTGCCCGCGGTGTGGAGCTTCATGCTCGCCCTGCGCGAGCGGGGCATGGGCTCGGCGTGGACGACGATCCATCTGATCGGCGACGGCGAGCGCCAGGTGGCCGAGCTGCTGGGCATCCCGTTCGAGAAGACCAGCCAGGCCGGCCTCTTCCCCATCGCCTACACCATCGGCACCGACTTCAAGCCGGCCAAGCGCGAGCCGCTCGAGAAGGTGCTGCATTGGGACCAGTGGTAGCGGTCATGTCGCGTGGCGGCGACGCCTGATCAGGGCTCGGATCAGCAGCGCCAGCCCGACGAGCAGGGCGAGCACGATCACGCCGGCGACGACCAGCGCGATCTCGACCAGCTCGGTCGTCTGCTGCTCATCGAGGTTGCGGACGATGCCGTCGGCCTTGACCAGGCGCAGGTCCGACAGGGTTGCGGTGGAGCCATCGCCGCCACCGGTCAGAGCAACCGTCAGTTCGTGCTCGCCCGGCTGCAGATCCCACAGCAGCACCATGGAGCCAGTCGCGGCCGTCCCGGCGTCGGGTCCGACGGCGGTGTAGCGCACGCGATCGTCGACGGCGACGTCGAGCGTGGCACCGTCGGCCGGACCGTCGAAGGTGACGCCGAACTCGAGCAGCAGCGAGTCCTCGGTCGTCTGGAAGTCGGCCTCGACGACGTCGGCCGTCTCCCCCACCGTGAGCGTCGAGCCGCCGGTCGCCAGTGCCAACGGGACGGTCGTCCACAGCGCGTCGGCGGCGACACCGCTCGCCGGGACGGCATTCGACTCCGTGAGCACGACCGGCGCGGCCGGGTCGCGGGCGGCGTAGTAGGCGCCGACCGTCTCGGGGTCGCCGCCCAACAACGGTGACCACCAGGGGCCGGTCGGCGGGGCGTCGGCACCTGCGGCCAGCGCATGGGTGTACCAGACGAGCGGGTACTGGTGACGGGCGGCGAACCCGGACCCGGCCGGCGGCTGCAGCTGGGTGTCGACGACCAGCTCGAGACCCGGCAGGTCGCCGTAGCGGATGCCGACCTCGGAGATGAAGTTGTCGACGAACGTGCTGTTCGGCGTGCGGCCGATGTCGAGCCGGGGCAGCTTGTAACGCAGATCGTTGGCGGCGCCGCCGAGGCGGGCGAGCTCGCCGTCGGGAGAGTCCATCAACGTCAGCTGGCGCAGCGGGGCGTCGAGGGCGAGGGCCGCCGTCGTCGCGATGTTCGAGCCGAAGCTGTGGCCGATCAGGTGCAGCTCACCGTCCCAGCCATCGGCGAGCGCCAGGTCGAGGGCGACGGCCAGGCGGTGCCCGTTGATCTCCGTCGCATCCTCGCCCCGGCGGGCGTCGAAGACGTCGAGGGGCGTGGCGGACTGGTCGATCCAGCTGAACAGCATCACCGTGGCCTCGGGGTCGACGCCGGCCAGCGCCTCGACGAGCGGGCCGGTCGTCTGGATCGCCGAACCTTGGCCCGGGATCGTCAGCCGCAGGTCCCACACGGGCACCAGCGTGGAGCTCTGCGCCTGCAGCTCGTCGTAGAGCTGCTGGTACCCAGGCTCCCAGCCGTGGGACAGGACGATGACCTGATCAGTGTCGATCGATCCGGCCTCGACGCCGACGTAGGACGATCCGTCCCAACGCCCCAGCCGCTCGATCGGCCGGTACGGGCTGGAGTCGTCGAAGCCCGCCACGATCGATGCGGCATCGGTCTCGATCGGTGGATCGGGTGCGGTCTCGACCACACCGGCACCGACCAGACCGCCCAAGACCAACGCCGCGGCCAGATGTCGCACGTCAGCGTTCACCGAGGCCGATGAGCCGGCCGGAGGCCGTCGACGTGGCGAGGAACAGATCCTCGTGGGCCGTGACGGCGCCGGCCGTCTGCCCGAACAGCTCGGACGACACCATCCCGAAGAGCTGCGACCATGCGGTGAGCGAACGCACGAGGTCGTCGGCGCTCAACGAGACGTCGAGCTCGACAGCGATGCGCCCGAGGTCGACGGCCAGCTTCTTGGAGATGGGCGGCGGTGACGGGTCACGACGGAGATCACCCCTGAGCGCGGCGTCGGCGACAATGCCGATCAGCGCCTTGGTCACCCGCTGCGCCGGCCCGATCGTGTCGCGTGGCGCCTCGTAACCGGGCACAGGCGTGCCGTAGACGAGCGCCCACTCGTGGGGGTGGGCGACGCCCCAGCGGCGGAGGGCGCGGCACGTCGCCACCCAGCGGTCGAGCGGGGGCTTGCCGGCGTTCCGTGCCGCCGCTCGTTCGACCTCCGCCCCCAGCGCGTCGTAGGTCTCGACGATGAGCACCGTCAGCAGCTCGTCGCGAGTGGCGAAGTACCGGTAGACGCCGGACGACACCATGCCCACCTGGCGCGCGATGGACCGCAGCGACAGAGCGGCGGGACCAACGTCGGCGAGCTGGCGCCGGGCTTCCGCAGTGATCTCGGCCGCCACCGCCGCACGCGCCCGCGCCCGCACCCCCTCGATCGCCACGCCGTCATCGTAGCACCCCCCGGCGCAAGAGCGAGAGCACTGCTCTTGCATTGCGGCCTCTTGATCCAGTACAGTGATCTCGAAACAGAGCACCGCTCTCCTACGGGAAGGAACTCCCATGACCACCACCACCCGCTACCTCGCTCCGGGAGCATTCACCCGCCGAGTCTTCAACCCGCTCGTCGCCCGCGTGACCGGCCTTGGCCTGAGCCTCAAGGGATCACGGCTGCTCGAGGTGCCCGGCCGCACCAGCGGCGAGCTGCGCACGACCGTGGTCAACCTTCTGACCGTGGACGACCAGCGGTACCTCGTTGCGCCACGTGGGGTCACCCAGTGGGTGCGCAACCTGCGCGCCGCCGGTGGCGGCCAGCTGCGCCTCGGCCGTCGTCGGGAACGCTTCGTCGTCGACGAGCTGCCTGACGACGTCGCCGTCAAGGTCGCAGTCATTCGCGCCTACCTCGAGGCGTGGGCGTGGGAGGTCGGTCAGTTCTTCGACGGCCTCACGGCGACCTCGCCCGACGACGAGATCGCCGCCGCCGCGCCCGGCTTCCCGGTGTTCCGCATCGTCACCTGATCCGTTCAGCCGACGACGTCGACCAGGCCGACATCCTTGGCGCCAGTGGCGTCGAGGACGGAGCCATGATCGATGGCGTCGTCCAGCTCGTCTGCCGGCCGACCGGTCGCCCTCGCGAGGAGGGCGACGACCTGACGGCGGACCATGACCAGCTCCTCGAGCCGGTGACGGACCTCGTCGGTCGGGCCCTCGACCTGCTCGGTGTGCTCGCAACGCAGCGTCAGCATGGCGTTGGGCGCGGCGCGTCGCCGGGCCGTGCCCGCCGCTACGAGGACGGCGGCGGTGCCCCTGGCTCGGCCGAGGCAGCTCGTGGCGACCTTGGCCCGCATGGACCCGATGATGTCGAGCAGCACCAGCACCTCGGCCAAGGGACCGCCGTCGCTGTTGACGATCAATTCGACGTCGTCGGCCGATCGTCCGTCGAGCGCCATCAGCTCGGCGGCGATCCCGGTCACCGCCTCGGCGTCGAGCGTTCCGCTGACGAGCACGCGCCGCCGGGCGCGCAGCTGGTCGATGGGGTCGCCGCTCGGCACGTCGACCATCGGGACGGCGACCGGGCCGGTGCGACGCGGCATTTGCCGCAGCGGCGGGTACGGGTACGGGTACGGCACCTCCGGCGGCAGCGGTATCGCCGGCGGCTCCGGCGGCCCCGGCCACGGTTCGAACGTCACGTCGCCTCCCCTCGTGGCTCGACGGCGAAGCCGAGCTTGGTGTCGAGCGCGTCGGCGTAGCGGGCCAGCGTGGACAGCCGGGCGTCACTGCGCCCGGACTCGAGCCGGGCGACCGCCGGCTGGGACGTCCCCATCCGCTCCGCCACCTCAGCTTGTGACAGACCGAGTCGCTGGCGGCGGGCGATGAGCCGTTCGATCAGCTCGCCGGCGTCGTCGGCGAAGGCCTCGAACCCGGGGAACGCCGACCGCTCGCTCATATCGACAACGGTATCACGGCCGATTCTCTGGGTGGTCTTGGTGTCAGATCTGACCCCTGAAAACGCTTGAAAACCGGTTCGGCCGGGTCCGGGTCACTTGATGACGCGGAGACCGGCGGGGGTGCTCGACGGTTCGGCGAGGGGGAGGTCGACGACGAACTCGGTGCGGTGGGCCGGGTAGATGTGCTCGCCGAGCAGCACCGGGCGCCCGGCGACGTCGGTCGTGATGCGCACACAGCGCAGCAGCGGCGCCCCGACCGGCACCCGCAGCGCACCGGCCTCGGCCGGGCCGGCGGCGTCGGCGCCGATGGTCTGGGTGGCGCCGCGCAGCTCGACGCCGATCAGCTCGTAGAACGGTCGACGCTCGACGTCGGCACGTGACAGCCGCCGCCCCAGCGCGGCGGGACACCAGACGGTGACGAGGGCGAACGGCTCGCCGTCGGCCAGGTTTAGTCGCGCGACCCGCAGCACCTGCTCGCCGTCGGCGAGCCGCAGCAGCTCAGTGACCCGGGCCGGCGCGGCGACGAAGGCGAACTCGGTGACCCGGCGCTCGACGTCGCGCCCGACGGCCGCCAACTGGTCCTCGATCGTGCCGAGGTGCTCGAGGCGCTGGCGCACCGGCTCAGTGGCGACGAACCAGCCGAAGCCCTGGCGGGCGGCGATCAGCCCCTCGTCGCGAACGAGCTCCAAAGCTCGCCGGACCGTCACCCGGCTGGCGCCGAACTCGCGCGACAGCTCCGCCTCGCTCGGCAGCAGCGACCCTTGGGAGGCCGCCGTTGCGCGCTCGCGCAACTCAGCGGCGATCTCCTGGTACCGGATGCGCCGTCCCGTCGGCCGCCGTTTGTGCGTCGATGCCACTTGTATTAGAGTTGTCTACATCACGATCGATTGCAAGTCCCTTCGCGATCAGGAGGATCCGCCATGACCGTCAGTGCGACCACCCCCATCGAGCTCGTGGACAACGTTTACGCCACGCTGCCCTCGCGCGCCGCCGCCGCCCGCCAACGCCTCGGCCGCCCGCTGACCCTGACCGAGAAGATCCTCGTGAACCACCTCGTCGACCCGGAGGGCCAGCAGCTGGTCCGCGGCGAGAGCTACGCCGACTTCCACCCCGACCGCGTGGCGATGCAGGACGCCACGGCGCAGATGGCGTTGCTGCAGTTCATGACCGCAGGGCTGCCCGAGGTGGCCGTGCCGTCGACGGTCCACTGCGACCACCTGATCCAGGCCAAGGTCGGCGCCGGCATCGACCTCGGCGTGGCCATCGACGTGAACCAGGAGGTCTACGACTTCCTGCGCTCGGTGTCGGCGAAGTACGGCATCGGGTTCTGGGGGCCGGGCAGCGGCATCATCCACCAGGTCGTGCTGGAGAACTACGCCTTCCCGGGCGGGATGATGATCGGCACCGACTCCCACACCCCGAACGCCGGTGGTCTCGGCATGGTCGCCATCGGGGTCGGCGGGGCCGACGCCGTCGACGTGATGACCGGCTTCCCCTTCAACGTCCGTTGGCCGAAGGTGATCGGCGTCCGCCTGACCGGCTCGCTGTCGGGTTGGTCGAGCCCAAAGGACGTCATCCTCGAGGTGGCCCGGGTGCTGACGGTGGAGGGCGGCACCGGGGCGATCATCGCGTACCACGGCCCGGGTGCCGACTCCATCTCGGCCAACGACAAGGGGATGATCTGCAACATGGGCGCAGAGATCGGCGCCACGACGTCGTTGTTCCCCTACGACGCCAACATGGCGCAGTACCTCAAGGCGACGGGCCGGGAGGCGATCGCCGACGCCGCCGACCGGGTCGCCGACGACCTGCGACCGGACGACGGTGCGTCCTACGACCAGCTCGTCGAGATCGACCTCGATCAGCTCAAGCCGCTCATCAACGGTCCCCACTCCCCCGACCGGGCTCACCGCGTCGGCGCCGAGGTCGGCGCGGCGGCGCGGGACAACGACTGGCCGCTCGACATCTCGTCGGCCCTGATCGGGTCGTGCACGAACTCTTCCTACGAGGACATCACGCGAGCGGCGTCGATCGCCCGGCAGGCCGCGGCCAGGGGCCTCACGTCCAAGGTCGAGCTGCTCGTGACGCCCGGCTCGGAGCAGATCCGCTCGACGATCGAGCGCGACGGCCTGCTCGCCGACCTGGAGGCGGTCGGCGCCACGGTGCTGGCGAACGCCTGCGGGCCCTGCATCGGTCAGTGGTCGCGGCCGGAGAGCATCACCGGGCGGCCCAACACGATCGTCAACTCGTACAACCGCAACTTCCCGAAGCGCAACGACGGGTCGGCGAAGACGCTCAGCTTCGTCACGTCGCCCGACACGGTCATGGCGCTGGCATTGGCCGGCCGGCTCGACTTCGATCCGACGACCGACACGCTGCTGGCGCCGGATGGAACGGAGGTCGTGCTCGAACCGCCGGTCGGCGAGGTGTTGCCGGACCGCGGCTACGACCCGGGCGAGGACACGTTCACGGCGCCGCCCGAAGACGGCTCGGGAGTTGAGGTGGTCGTCGATCCGAGCAGCGATCGGCTGCAGTTGCTGGAGCCATTCCCGGCCTGGGACGGTGCGGACTACGTGGGCCTGCCGGTGCTGATGAAGGCCAAGGGCAAGTGCACCACCGACCACATCTCGGCCGCCGGTCCATGGCTCAAGTACCGCGGCCACCTGGAGAACATCTCTGGGAACCTGTTCCTCGGTGTCGTCAACTCGTTCACGGATGCGACGGGTGAGGGCAAGGACGTGACCGACGGCGCGACCCGGTCCTACCCGGAGATCGCCAAGCGCTACGGCGAGCAGGGCATCA
>JBPCJL010000040.1:0-21981 GCA_051005355.1 Ilumatobacteraceae bacterium | reverse complement strand
ACGCTGAGGTCGTCCGACGCTCCTCGTAGCCTGCTCGACGAGGGACCAAGGAGTGACGATGACCGATGTGCTGCAACAGGACGGGCCGGCGCAGCGGCTGGCCGATGAGACGGTCGGTTGGTTGACGACGGCCGGCGCAGATGGCTAGCCGCAGTCGTCGATCTGGTTCATCTGGGACGGCGCCTCGCTGTGGCTGCGCAGCCAGGCGCGGGCGGGCAAGGTCCGCAACGTCGAGGCCAACCCGCGCGTGGCCTTCCACCTCGCCGACGATGGTCACGGCGGCAACATCGTGACCGTCGAAGGGACGGCGTCGTTCGAGGCGGAACCGCCCGAGCTCTTCGCGAGCTACCTGGCCAAGTACGACGACGACATCCGCAACGCGCTGCAGACGACACCGGAGCAGCTCGCCGTCGACTACCCGACCACCATCCGCATCACCCCGACGCGCACCAGGGCCTGGTGACTCACGTTGCGCGGACGCTGAACACGAGCTCGCCTCCGGAGCGGTCGGGGGCATCGCGCACGTCGTCGACGACGTAGCCGGCCTCCAGGACGGATCGCTCGACCTCCTCACGGTCCCGGAAGCTGACGAGCCCGGGCGCCCGGGATGTCCGTCTCGGCGGAGGAGTGCTCACGATCGCACTCGAGTAAGGCTCGGCGGGCCGGGTCCCGTGTCTCGAAGACCTGGGCCCCGCCCGGTCGAGGGCGTCGTAGATCGCCGCCGGCGGTCAGTCGACGCCGAGGCGTTCGCGGGTGCTCTCGATGGCGTGCGACACGCTGCGCCGGGCCCGCCACGGCAGCGACGGCCGACCGCCGGTCGACGTGGCCGCCAGCAGCAGCCCGCCGAGCATGGCCACGTTCTTCAGGAAGTGGATCGTCTGGGCGGCGCGCTCCTTGGCGTCGTCGACATCCCAGAACCGGTGCGCGGCGAGCGTGGTCGGGACGAGCGAGATCCCCAGCGCCAGCGCCGCCGGCCGGGGGAGGATGCCGAGCGCCAGCATCGCGCCGGCGCCAACTTGCATAGCGCCGTTGACCTTCACGAGCTGCTCGGAGTCGAGCCCCGTCCGCTCGGTCACCGGGTCGGTCACGTTCTCGGCCGTGGGTGCCTTCTGCCTGCTTTGGCGCAAGGCATCAAGTCCGCCGAAGACGAACATGCCGGCGATCATCGGTCGGGCGATGGCTTCTGAGAGGCTCACGCGCCCCTCTGTACCACGGACGAGCAGCGCCGAACCCCGGCCGCGACGGACGGACGTGGCCGCCGTGCGGCGAACGAGTCGGGACGACGGCAAGATGCGACACCGTGGCTGACGGTCCGCTCACGCTGCGCGAGCTGGCCGCGATCGACGTCGATCGACTCAAGGGTGTCGGTGAGCGCAAGCGGGAATCCCTGGCCGCGGTCGGGATCGACACCGTCCTCGACCTCCTGATGACCTACCCGCGGCGCTGGGTCGATCGGACCAACGAGGCGCGCGTCGCCGATCTCGTCCCGGGCGCCGAGGCGTTGGTGTTGGTCGAGGTGCGGTCGGCGTCGAAGCGCACCGCCCGCAACCGTCGCACGATCGTCAACGCCGTGGTCGGCGACGGCACCGGCCGGCTGCAGGTTGTGTTCTTCAACCAGCCGTGGCGGGAGCGCCAGCTGCGCCCCGGCCTGCAGGTGGCGCTGTTCGGCAAGGTCGACTCGTATCGCGGCGGGCTGCAGATGGCCAACCCGATCGTCGACCTGATCGGCGACCGCACCGGGCGGATCGTGCCGATCTACCCGCAGAGCGAGCGGGCCCAGATCTCGACCTGGGAGCTGGCGGGCTGGGTGGAGAACGCGCTCGAGCGGTGCCGGCCGCGCGGCCTGCTCGACCCGGTGCCGGCGGCTGTGCGCCGGCGGCTCGGGCTGATCGACCGGGATCGGGCCCTCTCGCAGATCCACGGTCCGGAGTCGATCGCCGAGAAGAACGAGGCCCGCCGCCGCCTCGCCTTCGACGAGCTGCTGCGCGTGCAGCTGGCGCTCGTCATGCGCAAGCGGGCCCTCGAGCACGGTTCGGTCGGCTTCCGTCACACCGTCGACGGCGAGCTGGTGCGCCGGTTCCACGCCGCGCTGGACTTCCCGCTGACGACCGCGCAGCGGCGGGCCATCGGCGAGATCGATGCCGACCTCGCCGCCGGCCACCCGATGCACCGTCTCCTGCAGGGCGACGTCGGCTCGGGCAAGACGGTCGTCGCCGTGACCGCCCTTCTCGCCGCCGTGCAGGGCGGCCACCAGGGCGCGCTGATGGCGCCGACGGAGGTGCTGGCCGAGCAGCACGCCGCCAGCGTGCGACGCATGCTCGGCGGGCTCGAGGTTCCGACCCGAGGGGAGAGCCTGTTCGCCGACCGGCCCCTGTCCGTCGAGCTGCTGACGAACCGGGTCACCGGGGCGGAGCGCAAGCGCATCCTGGCCGGCCTCGCCGACGGTTCGGTCGACCTCGCCATCGGCACCCACGCCCTCATCCAGGAGGCGGTGGAGTTCCACCGCCTCGGCGTCGTGGTGGTCGACGAGCAACACCGGTTCGGTGTCGAGCAGCGGGCGGCGCTGCGCGACAAAGCCGGCGGCGCCGTCCCCGACGTGCTCGTAATGACGGCGACGCCGATCCCGCGCACCGCGGCGATGACGGTCTACGGCGACCTCGACGTGAGCGTGCTCGACGAGCTCCCGCCAGGCCGCACGCCGATCGTCACCCGGTGGGCCGCCGGGCCACTGCTCGAGACCGAGGCGTGGGCCGCCGTGCGCGCCGAGGTCGACGCCGGTCGGCAGGCCTACGTGGTGTGCCCGCTCATCGACGAGAGCGAGAAGCTCGAGGTCGCCTCGGCCGAGGAGACCTACCGGCGGCTGCAGGGCGGCGAGCTGGTCGGCCTGCGCCTCGGCCTGCTCCACGGCCGGATGTCGCCGGCCGAGAAGGAGGCGACCATGGAGTCGTTCCGCAGTGGACGGTTGGACGTGCTCGTCGCCACCACCGTGATCGAGGTCGGCGTCGACGTGCCCAACGCCACCGCCATGGTGATCCTCGACGCCGACCGCTTCGGCATCGCCCAACTCCACCAGCTGCGCGGCCGCGTCGGCCGTGGCAGCCACGAATCGCAGTGCTGGCTGCTCACGTCGGGCGACGCCGCCGACGGACCAGGGCCGCGTGTCGAGGCGCTGGTGGCGACGACCGATGGCTTCGAGCTCGCCGAGGTCGACCTCGAGCTGCGCGGCGAGGGCACCCTGATGAGCTCGGCCCAGAAGGGCCGCAGCGACCTGCGCCTGGCGTCGCTGCGCCGCGACCGGGAGCTGGTCAAGCTGGCTCGCGACGCCGCCTTCGACATCGTGGACGCCGACCTCCAGCTCGAGCGCCACCCCGAGCTGCTCGACGAGCTGCACCTCCTGCTCACCGACGAGGACACCGAGTTCCTCTCCCGCAGCTGATCAGCGGCGGGGCGGCGTTTGCACGGAGCGGCGACGGGTACCTCCCGTGACGATCCGACGGTGGATGGAGGAAAGTTCGATGGCTGAGACGCAGGACGGCCTTCCGCAGGCCGAGCTCGACGCGGAGGGCGCAGTCGCTCTCCCGGACAAAGAGGCCGTGTCGCTGCTCGACCTCGACGCCGACTCGGACCTGGCGCTCGACGTCACGGCGCCGGTCGATCTGGCCGTGGCGGCCAACGCCAACGTGGCGGCGCCGATCGACGCGGCCGTGGCGGCCAACGTGCTGTCGGTCGGGTCGGAGGCGCAGGCGCTGGCCGACCAAGGCGTGATGATCGACCAGGGCATCACCGGCGATGCCACCGCCAACGCCACGCAGGACAGCGGCATCGACCAGTCCGACGACACCGTGGGCGGCAGCGCAGGCACCGGCACCGGCACGGGCGCCACCGACACGCGCACACCGGCCCAACCGGCGCCGACGCCCGGCGGCGGCGGCGGCGCTGACGATCCCGAGGCAGCGGCCGGCAACCTGCTCGACGGCAACCTGCTCCACGTCGATGTCGACCTGGCCGCCGACGCCGACCTGGCCGCGCCGATCAACGGTGCGGTGGCGGCCAACGCCAACGTCGCCGCGCCGATCGCCGCCGCCGCGGCCGCCAACATCGGCTCGATCGACTCGGAGGCCCAGCAGGACGCCATCAGCAACCAGCAGATCGACGGCGATTCGGACGCCACCGCCGATCAGGACTCCGAGATCACGCAGTAGACCAGGTGACCTCCACCTCGGAACTGCGGCCGAGCGCGGAGCGCCCCGAACCAGATCTGCCAGCCGCGGCTGGCGTCGGCGACGTGCCGGCCGGCCCGGCGCATCGGCGCCGAGGTCACCGCGGTCGCCCTGCTCGCCGCGCTGGCCGTCGCGTGGTGGCCGACCGGCGACAACCACCGACCCGTGCAGGCGTGGGAGCGGGGAACGGTCGGCGCCGCCATCGACGGCTTCACGGGGAGGGCCCCGGCTGGCGTGGCGAGCGGGGACGCCCCGGGCGAGACGGTCGTGGTGTGGCCCGGACTGGCGCCGGACGGTTCGCTCCAGCCGACTGAACCGACCGAGCAGGGCGCCGGTGTGCCGACCGAGCCGACGGCGGACGGCGGGAGCAGCGACCCAGCCGCCGTGTCGCTGCCGATGCGCGACGCGCCGGTGCTGGCCGCGATCCTCGTTCCGACCGAAGCTGGCCAGGACGCTCCGTCATGGGTGTCCCGTTCGACCGGCCGCTGCCCCCGGTGTCGGCGACGACCAAGCCTTGGCCGTCAACACCGCCGACGGCACGGTGGTCTACGACGTCGCCTTCGCCCTGGTGTGGGTGGAGGACGGCGACATCCTGAACGCCACCGAGGCGTACGCCTTCGCCAGCTGCACCGACTGCGCCGCCGTCGCCGTGGGGTTCCAGGTCGTCCTGTGGATCGGCCAGGTCGACGTGGCCGTACCAGAGAACATCGCCGCCGCCGTCAACTACGCCTGCGTGCGCTGCGCCACCTACGCCCTCGCCACGCAACTCGTGGTGACCTTGCCCGCCGCGCTGAGCGAGCAAGCGGCGGCCGAGTTGGATGCGTTGTGGGCCGAGATCGCCGAGTTCGCAGAGCAGATCGACGACGTCCCGCTCGACGAGCTGCAGGATCGCCTCGGCCAGTACGAGGCGCGCATCGTCGAGATCCTCGAACGGGAGTCGGCGACGGTCGCCTCGGCGACGGACTCTGCGTCGTCGACCACCGTCGCCGGAGCGAGCACGACCACGATCGTCGGTGTGGCCTCGACCACGGTCGCCGGTGCGAGCCCGACCACGACGGGTCCGGCGGGGGGCGGTCCGGCGACGACGGTGACCGTTGCACCGACCACGACAAGATCGGCAACCACCGATGCGCCGACACCGGCGACGACCAACGCCCCTGGCGCCCCGGGAGCCGAGCCGGAGCCGGAGCCGACGACGGGATCGTCCGCACCAGGCGAGGCCGAACCAACGCCGGAGGGCACGGCCGCACCCGAGCCGTGAGCGCCGTGTCAGCAGTCAGCGGTCGTCGGCCTCAAGGACGATGTCCCAGCGGTCGAGGCAGTCGGCGCAGCGGTAGCTGACGACGTCGCCGGGCTGCCATCGCGCCGCTCCGGCGTCCTCCGGGTCGACGTCCCGGGTCGTCAGCAGGTGGGCCCGTCCGCCGCAATCGATGCACGTGATGACCGGGTCCGGCTCGAGCGCCGGTTCGTCGATCTCCTTCCCATGCTCCCCGAACGGCGCTGTCACTCGGGGAGCGCGCCCGGGCAGGCCGAGAAGGTCTCGAGCAGGCGACCGGTGAGCTCCTGGTCCCCCTGCAGCGCGTCCTCGCCCTGGGTGAAGGTCACGATCAAGATGTCGCGGATCAAGGCGTCGTCGATGTTGTCCCGGAGGCACGCCAGGTCCTCCTCGCTCACATCTCCGCCCTGCGCGATCGCCTCGACGAACTGGTCCAGCACCTCGACGTCGCACTCGCCGAAGGCGTCGTAGAGCTGTCCCGCCGCCGCCTCGTCGAGCCCGAGTGCCGTGACGTCCTGCTCGAGGTCGTCGCTGAACGCTTCCGGCGTGATGCCGGCCTGCTCGAAGCGCTCCACGCCGATGGTGCGCACCCAGCGAGCCGACACGCACTCGGCCTGCGCTTCCTCCAGGCGAAGGTTGTCATCTTCGGCCGATTGGAACGATTCCACCATCGCGTCGTAGTACGGGCGCTCCTCCTCGGTCACGTCTGCGTCACCGCCCCCGCCACCGTCCGAGCCGCAGGCTCCCAGCACCGCGATCGTCACCAGCATCAGCGTGGTCCGTCCGCCGTGGGCCATCATCGAGCACTCCTTCGTCCCCGCCCGGTTGGAACGTACCCGACCGACGTACCCTCCGGCGGTGCGAGTGGTGGCCGGCGAGCTGCGCGGCCGGAGGCTGCTGGCACCGCCCGGCGGAGCCACCCGCCCGACCACCGACAAGGTGCGGGAGGCGGTGTTCAACGCCCTTGCCAGTCTCGACGCCGTCGTCGGCGCCACCGTGATCGACCTCTTCGCGGGGAGTGGAGCGCTCGGCATCGAGGCGCTCTCCCGGGGCGCGGCGCGCTGCACCTTCGTCGAGCGCGATCGCGTCGCTCGCGCCGTGATCGACACCAACCTGGCCGACCTCGACCTGCGCGCGCGGGCGACCGTCGTCGCCGGCGACGCCATCACCGTCGCCACACGACTCGACGCCGATCTCGCCTTCGCCGACCCGCCGTACGACTTCGCCGACTGGCCGCGGCTGCTGCGGGCCGTTCATGCGTCGGTGCTGGTGGCCGAGGCCGGCGCCGCCGTCGACGCGCCAGCCGAGTGGGAGCAGGGGCGGGTCCGCCGCTACGGCCGCACGTGGATCACGTTCCTCCACCGCGAAGACGGGGCCGACCGCGCGGCACAACTACCTTGACGGCACCCATGAGCACTGTGCTCAACCCCGGCAGCTTCGATCCGATCCACCTCGGGCACCTCGACGTCCTCGAGCAGGCGGTCGAGCTGTTCGGCCACGTCACCGTCGTCGTCATGCACAACCACGAGAAGCCCGGCGGTCTGTTCGACGTCGAGGAGCGCCAGCAGCTGATTCGTCGGAGCCTCGACGACGACGGCATCGGCGCGTCGATCTCCGTCACCGCCCACGCCGGGTTGGCCATCGACGCCGCCACCGAGGCCGGCGCGTCGTTCATCGTCAAGGGATTGCGCAGCCCGGCCGACTTCGAGATCGAGCAGCAGATGGCGTTGACCAACCACTCCGTCACAGGGATCCGCACCGTCTACCTGCCGTGTCGCGCCGACCGCGGGTACATCAGCAGTCGCTTCGTGCGTGAGATCGCCCGATACGGGGGGGCGGTCGGGCACATGGTGCCGAAGGCGGTGGCCGACGCACTGGCGACGAAGTTCGCCCCCGGGACGGCACGGTCATGACCTACGACGACGACTACGACGACGAGTACGACGACTACGACGACGTCGACGACGAGTACCCCGAGCCGGGTCAGGGGTACGTCGGAGACGCCGAGACGTTGCTGCGTCGCTCGATCGACATCATCGCCACCGCACCGACGATGCCGCTGTCGTCGTCGCCGCGCATCGATCGCGACGAGATCATCGAGCTGCTGGAGGAGGCGCTCCACCGCCTGCCCGACGAGCTGCGCCAGGCGCGCTGGATGCTGAAAGAGCGCCAGGAGTTCGTGGCCAAGACGCGGCGCGAGGCCGACGAGCTGGTCGAGGCGGCGCGCCTCAAGGCCGAGCGGATGGTGCAACGCACGGAGGTCGTGCGGGCCGCCGAGCATCGAGCCCGCCAGGTGATGGACACGGCCGAGTCGGACGCCCGGCGCCTGCGTCACGAGACGGAGGACTTCCTCGACCAGCGCCTCGGCAGTTTCGAGATCCTGCTCGACAAGCTGCAGAAGACCGTCGGCACGGGCCGTCAGCGCCTGTCGATCGGCGCCGCGCCGATGACGCTGCCCGACCCGGACGAGGACGACCCCACGAAGGGCTTCTTCGACCAGGACCGGTAGGTGGGTGCGATCCCTGCCAGATCGCGGCCTGGGCGCCTCCTCTGCCAAGGGCTGGCAGGATCTGCGCCCAGGTTCGGGCGGGCGACGGGGCGGGATGACCGGTATCAATGGATCGGTGAGTGCATCGGAGCTCGTGATCAACGCCGTCGAGCTGGTGCGCGTGCCCGGGACAGGGCGCGTCATCCAGGCCTCTGTACCGCTGGCCGACCTCGACATCGATGATCCGCGGCTTGCTGGCGACGTCGGCGTGGAGCTCGTGCTCGAGTCGAGCATCGACGACATCGACGCCCGTGGGGAGCTGGCCGTGCGGTGGTCGGACGAGTGCCGGCGCTGCCTGCGACCGCTGTCCGACGTCCTGCGCGTTGCGGTCGACGAGCGCTACGCGGAGGTGGACGAGCATCGACCGGTCGACCCGGCGGACCTCGACACCTTCCCGATCGTCGGAGGTCAGCTGGACCTGAGGCCGATGGTTCGCGAGGGGTTGCTGCTCGGCCTTCCCGACTCGCCGCTGTGCCGAGTCGACTGCCCCGGCCTGTGCCCGACCTGCGGCGCCGACCTGACCGCCGGTCCGTGCGGGTGTGCACCCGACCAGCGCGACGAGCGGTGGGCGGTGCTCGACCAGCTGCGCGAGCCGTAGCCGCCCAAGCCGGCCGCCGATAGCCTTCGACAGCCGCATCGCCAGCCGGAGAGCACCATGGCCGTCCCGAAGAAGAAGAAGTCGAAGTCGAAGAGCCGCAGCCATCGCGCCGGCGCCTGGAAGCTCAACGCGCCGGCGCGCAGCGTGTGCCCCCGCTGCGGTGCGGCCAAGCGACCCCACACCGTGTGCCCGTCGTGCGGGTGGTACAAGGGTCGCGTCGCGCTCGACGTGACCAGCTGATCGCCGGACCCACCACGTCGGGCCGGGCGATGGAGCCGATCGCGGTCGACGCCATGGGCGGGGACCGCGCTCCCGCCGAGATCGTGGCCGGCGCCCGGCAGGCGGCCGAGGCCGGGATCTCCGTCGTGCTCGTCGGGCCGGCCGACCTTGCCGCACGCGTCGACATCGGCGGACTGCCGCTGATCGAGGCCGGCGAGGTCATCGCGATGGACGAACACGCGGCCGGCGGCGTCCGTCGCAAGAAGGACTCGACGCTCGTGCGGGCCGCCGAAGCGGTGCGCGACGGCAGGGCCTCGGCGATGATCTCGGCCGGCAACACCGGCGCCACGATGGCCGCCGCGTTGCTGCGCATGGGACGGGTGAAGGGCGTCAGCCGGCCGGCGGTCGCCACGCCGATCCCCGTGCCCGGGTCCAGCCCCACGATCCTGCTCGATGCCGGCGCCAATGCCGAGGTGCAGCCCGAGTGGCTGGTGCAGTTCGCCCAGATGGGCTCGGTCTACGCCCGTCACCGATTCGCGCTGGCCGCACCGCGCGTCGGGCTGCTGTCGATCGGCGAGGAGCCCGGCAAGGGCGACGCGCTGCGCAAGGAGGCGTTCGACCTGCTCGGCGCAGCGCGCGGGATCGAGTTCATCGGCAACGTCGAAGGGCGCGACGTGATGTCCGACCGGGTGGACGTCGTGGTGACGGACGGTTTCACCGGCAACGTGGTGTTGAAGACGCTGGAGGGCGGCCTGAAGACGGTCGTCGGGGCACTGCTCGAGATCTTCGCCCAGCCGGAGCACGCCGCACCGGCCGCGGCGCTGCTGCCCGCCCTCACCCCGCTGTACCGGACGCTCGACCCCGACACGTATGGCGGCGCCATCCTGCTCGGCGTCGATGGTGTGTGCATCATCTCCCACGGCTCCACCGGCGCCGCCGCCATGTTCAACGCCATCCAAGTCGCCAAAGAGATGGTGGACCACCAGATGGTCGATGAGTTGAGCAGCGCGATAACCGGGTAGCACGGGTCCAGTCTCGCTTCGCTTGGCTGGACCCGTGCTGCCCAGATGGAACTCCGGGACTCACTCGCTGGCGCTCGCTCGCCCTGGACCCGTGTTGGGTATCGTGCTCGCGTGCCAGGGGAGACGATCGAGCGATCTGAGATTTTCGAGATCGTGCGGGATCGGTTGGCGGACATCTTGGAGATCGAGCCGGGCAGCATCACCGAGGGCCAGTCGTTCGTCGACGACCTCGACGCCGACTCGCTGGCGCTGATCGAGTTGGTCGAGGCGCTGGAGGAGGAGCTGAGCGCCCGCACGACCGGCTTCCGCATCGACGACGAGGACCTGGCCGACCTGAAGACGGTGCGCGACGCCGTCGACTACGTCCACGAGCGCACGCGAGGTGGGGCCTGACGGCCGAACTGGCCAAGCCGGCGCCGGTCGAGGAACGGGGCGAACAGGTCCTCGCCGAGCGCATCGGCTACCAGTTCAACGACCCCGAGCTGCTCTCCCGGGCCATGGCCCATCGCTCGTGGTGTGCCGAGCACCAGGGCACCGCGAGCAACGAACGACTCGAGTTCCTCGGCGACGCCATCCTCGGGTGGGTCGTCGCCGACCTGGCGTTCCGCCGCTTCACCGACCTGCCGGAGGGTGACCTGACCGGCGTGCGCAAGGGCGTCGTCAACGCGCTGGCGCTCGCCGGCGTCGCCGAGCGCCTCGGCCTCGGGGACTTCATCCTCCTCGGTCGAGGCGAGGACGCCGCCGGCGGGAGGGAGAAGCCGTCGATCTTGTCGGACGCCCTCGAGGCCGTGTTCGGCGCCGTGTACGTCGACGGCGGGTCGGCGGTCGCGTACGACGTCGTCGAGCGGCTGATCGGGCCAGGATTGGCGTCGACCGCGGCCCGCCTCGACCACCTCGACCACAAGTCGCGCCTCCAGGAACTGGTGGCGATGTCGGGCCGGCCCGCACCGGAGTACGCCACGCGGGCGGAGGGGCCGGATCACGCCAAGCGGTTCTTCGCCGTCGTGATGGTGGCCGGACAGGTGCTTGGCGAGGGGACCGGCCGCTCGAAGAAGGCGGCCGAGCAAGCGGCGGCGGAGGCCGGCAGCCTGGCCTGGCCGACGCATCGCCGCAGCTGATGCCGGAGCTGCCGGAGGTCGAGACCGTTCGTCGTGGCCTCGCCGATCGCGTCGTCGGACGGCGCATCACCGACGTCGAGGTCGGGCGCGAGCGCACCGTGCGGCGGACGTCGGCGCAGCAGGTGATCGACGGGCTGCGCGACGCGACGATGGTGACCGCCGAGCGCAGGGGCAAGTACCTGCTCTGTCCGCTCGACACCGGTGACACGGCGATGTTCCACCTGCGCATGAGCGGTCAGCTGCTGCTGGCCGCCGACGGCGCGCCGCGGCCGGCCCACACCCACGTCGTCATGTCGCTCGACGGCGCGCCGGCCGAGCATCTGCTCTTCGTCGATCCCCGCACGTTCGGCGAGGTCGTCGTGTTCGACCCCGAGCACGTCGGCGTCGAGCTGCCGGAGGTGGCTCGGCTCGGTGTCGACCCGCTGGCCGACGGCCTCGACCCCGAAGTCCTGCGCCTGCTCCTCGACGGGCGCCGCACGGCGCTCAAGCCATTGCTGCTCGACCAGCACGTGATCGCCGGGATCGGCAACATCTACGCCGACGAGATCCTCCACGCCGCCCGGCTCCATCCGGCCCGCACGGCCCGTTCGCTGCGTCCGGCCGAGCTCCACCGGCTGCACGCCGCCGTCCACCGCATCCTCGAGGCGGCGGTCGACGCCCGTGGCTCCTCTCTCGGCGACAACCAATACGTCGACCTGATGGGCGCCGGCGGGTCGTACCAGCACGCCCACGCCGTCTACGGCCGGGCCGGACAGCGCTGCCCGACCTGCGACCGCGGCATCATCCGCAGGACGGTCAGCGCCGGCCGCAGCACGCACCACTGCCCCTGGTGCCAACGAGCGGCTGACATCGGAGGGTTTCGCAGCACCGGAGGGTTTCCGGCACCCCGTCCGGTACGGAAACCCTCCGACGCGCTGAAAAACTCCGATGGGGCATCCCCGCATCGGTCGTCGAAGGTTCGGTAGCTTCGCTGCCGCCGTGTTCCTGAAGCGCCTCACCCTGAAGGGGTTCAAGTCGTTCGCCGAGTCCACGACGCTGGACCTCGAGCCCGGCGTCACCGTCGTGGTCGGCCCCAACGGATCCGGCAAGTCCAACGTCGTCGACGCCATCTCGTGGGTCCTCGGCGCCCAGGCCCCCAGCGCCGTGCGCAGCCAGAAGATGGACGACGTGATCTTCGCCGGTACCGCCACCCGCCCGGCGCTGGGGCGGGCCGAGGTGACGTTGACGATCGACAACTCCTCGGGGCTGCTCGGCCTGGAGCTGACCGAGGTGACCGTCCGGCGGACCCTCTTCCGCACGGGTGACAGCGAGTACGCCATCAACGACGTGCCCTGCCGCCTGCTCGACGTGCAGGAGCTGCTGTCCGATGCCGGCGTCGGCCGCCAGCAGCACGTCGTCGTGGGTCAGGGCCAGATCGACGCCGTGCTCACGGCCCGGCCGGAGGACCGCCGGGCCATCATCGAGGAGGCGGCTGGCGTCCTCAAGTACCGCAAGCGCAAGGAGAAGGCCCACCGCCGGCTCGATGCGACTGAAGCCAGCCTCCTGCGCGTCCAGGATCTGCTGCGTGAGGTCCGGCGGCAGCTGCGCCCCCTCGAACGCCAGGCCGAGGCGGCCCGCCGTCACGACGAGCTGGTCGGAGAGCTGACCGGGCTGCGCATCCACGTGGCCGGGCGTGAGCTCGCGGCGTTGCGCACGCGGTTGACCGCGGCCGCCGCGGCCAAGCTCGACGCCGCCGGCGCCGAGGCGCACCTCAAGGCCGAGCTGGCCCGGCTGGACACCGAGGTGGCGACGGCGACCGCCGAGCTGACGGCGCGCGGTGCCGAGGACGTCGGCGACCAACTGGCGACGACGGACCAGCTGCGCGAGCGGGCCCGGGCCGTGGCCGCCGTGGTCGCCGAGCGCGGCCGCAGCCTCGAGCGCGATCTCGGCCATGCGCTCCACGCCGACGTCGTCGCCACGCTCGAGGCCGAAGCAGCGCGGTCCCGGGCCGAGCTGGACGACGTCGAGCGCGAGCGGGCGGTCCTCGAGCCCGAGCTGACCAACCTCGACCGTGACGAGCGGACGCTGCAGGACGACCGTGACCGGCTCGCCGCCGGGGTCCCCACTGCGGCCTCGCCCACCTCCGCCGCCAGCGCCGCGGCCGAGGTCCGCGGCGAGTTGCGCTCACGCCGGGCCGGGCTCGAGCGCACGGCCGTCGAGGTGGCCCAGGCCGCCGAGCGGGCGTCGGCGCTCGGTCTGGTGGCTGTCGAGGCCGAGCGGCGCTACGCCCGGTCCCAGCACGACTGCCAGGCCGCCGAGCTGATCGAGACGCCGCTGGTGGAGCGGATCGCGGGCGCTGAGGCTCACCTCGCCGACCTCGAGGCGCAGCGCGTCGAAGCCGCAACGGCCTTCCAGCGAGCGGCCGAGGCCGCGGCGGCGTCGGCCGGTCGGGTCGAGGCATTGCGACTGGCCCTCGATGCCGTCCACGCCGGTACCGGCGCCGACGAGCTGACCGGTGTCGAGGGCGTGGTCGGCATGTTGCTGGACCTCGTGCGGATCGATGACGGATGGGACTGCGCCGTCGAGGCGGCGCTGGGCGAGGCACTGACGGCCGTCGTCGCCCGCGACCCGTCCGCGGCCGCCGATGCGCTGCGCGTCCTCCAGCGGGCGCAGCGAGCTGGTGCGGTCCTGGCCATGGGGCTCGGCGCGCCGGCCGCAGCCGCTCCGCCGATCGGCGACCCCGTACGGCCGCACGTCCACGCCGATCGCACCGTTGTCGGCCACCTCCTCGACCGTCTGCTCGCCTCTGCCACCCGCATCGACGACCTCGAGGCCGCCATCGACGGTGCCTGCGCTCATCCCGACGTTGTCGTGGTGAGCGGGGACGGCGACCGGTTCGGGCCGGCTGGTTGGCGGATCGGTGTGGCGACGGCCGGTGTCGTGACGGCGGCCGCACTGGATGACGCCACCGCCGACGCCGCTCGCCACCGACGGGAGTCGCAGCGGTGCGCCGCGGTCGAGCAGGTGGCAAGCGAGCGGGCCACCACGGGTCGGCGCCACCTCGAGGACCTGCAAGCCCAGCTGGCTGCGGCCGACGCCGTGCTGACGAGCGCGTCGGAGGGGCTGGCGGCGGCGCAGGCCCAGCGGCGCGAGGCGGTCGCCGAGCTCGAGCCCTTGCTGCGCCGGCTCGACGAGCTGCGGGCGCACGAGCGCGACGACGCCGTCCGGGTCGCCGAGCTGGAGCAGCTCCTGCCGCAGCTGGAGGCGGGTGAGCAGGTCGAAGCCGACGCCGTCAGGACACGGGCCGCCATCCAAGCTGAGCTCGAAGCGCGCGCCAGCGTGCTGGCCGTCCGCCGGCGTGACCTGGACGTTCGGACGGCCGGTCTGGCCGAACGGGTCCAGCTCCTGCGAACCCGTCTCGACGAGGTCGAGCTCCGCCTGGACGAGGACACAAACGCCCGGGCCGAAGCGGTGACGCGGCGCGCCGGTCTGGAGCGTTCGCTCGTGGCGCTCGATCGCCTCGGGCGCCTGGTCGGGGCGCATCGCCTCGTGCTCGACGCCCACCACGGCGAGCTGGCCGAGCGCCGGCGCCAGCAGAGCGAGCGGGTGCGCGCCCTGGGAGCCCACCTCGAGGCCGTGCGGGGCGACCGGACCGAGACCGAGCGGTCGCTCGAGGCGGTGCGCGAGCGGGCGCGCCGCGCCGAGGTCGACGAGGCGGAGGGACGGCTGCGCTACGAGGCCGCCGTCGAGCTGTTGCGCCACGACCTCGACGTCGAGCCGGAGACCGCCGAAGCGGCCCCGGCGCCGCCGCTGCCGGACGGCGTGACGGCACAGGCGCGAGCCCGCGAGCTCGAGCGCGAAGTGCGGCTGCTCGGACCGATCAACCCGCTGGCGCTCGAAGAGTTCACCGAGTTGCAGCAGCGCCACGCGTTCCTCGAGGACCAGCTCGACGACGTGCGCTCGACGCGGCGTGACCTGCTGCGCGTCATTCGGGCCGTGGACGAGGAGATCCAGTCCGTGTTCGCCGCCGCCTACGCCGACGTGGCCGACAACTTCGAACGATTGTTCACCGCACTGTTCCCCGGCGGCGTCGGCAAGCTCGTGCTCGACACACCCGAGGACCTCTTGGAGACCGGTGTCGAGATCGAGGCCAAGCCGAGCGGCAAGAACGTCAAGAAGCTGTCGCTGCTGTCGGGCGGGGAGCGCAGCCTCACCGCGCTGGCGTTCCTGTTCGCCGTGTTCCGCAGCCGGCCCTCGCCCTTCTACGTGATGGACGAGGTGGAGGCGGCGCTGGACGACATGAACCTGCACCGGTTCCTCGGTCTGGTGGCCGAGTTCCGGCGCGAGGCGCAGCTGCTCGTGGTCAGCCACCAGAAGCGCACGATGGAGGCCGGTGACTGCCTGCTCGGCGTCACGATGCAGCCCGGCGGTTCGTCGCGCGTGATCACCGAGCGGGTGTCCGCCGCCTGAGGCCGGCACTTCTGTCCTCCGCAATCGACCGTTGTGAGTCGATCGCCGAGGACAGAACCCATCAGCCCTGGTGGGCGGCGGCGACGAGGCGCCACAGCTCGCCGTCGAAGTCGGACAATGACTCTCTGCTGCGGGTCCCGGCCTGACCGCCCTGGCGGACGAGCACCAAGTCCTCGGCGCGGCTCACGTAGATCTTCTGATCATCCTTGCCGAGGGCGGCGACGAGGTCGGCGGGGGCGCCGGGGACGAGCGGGCCCGACTCCAGCGAACCGTCGGCGCCGATGCGGTAGCCGTCCTTGCCGTTGAGCCACCACAGGTACCCGTAGCTGGGGTTCGCCGCCGATGACGACGACAGCGCGTCGGCCAGATAGTCGGCGCTGACGAGCGACGTGCCGTCCCAGCTGGCGTGGCGCTGGACCAGGAGTCAGAAGCGAGCCATGTCACGGGCGCTCATGGTGAGTCCCCAGAGCGGGACCCCCTTGGCGTCGACCTGGTTGCGGCCTGCGCCCTGCCGGGCCGCCCAGCTGCTCTGGGTGGCGCCGATCCCACGCCACAGCCAGTCCGTGCACAGGGCATCGATGCCGGCGCCGGTGACGGTCTCCAGCACGGGCTGCACCTGGTGGTAGGCGTCGTTGTTGTACGACCACACCGTCCCGGGCGCGGCGACGACCCGGCGCTGGTCGTCCATGCCACTGGTCATGGACACCAGATGGCGGATCGTGATCAGCGCCTCCTGTTCTGGCCCGGCGTTGGACCAGCCGACCCCGAGGTGGTCGGTCACCGGATCGTCGAGCGCCAGCAGCGAACGGTCGGCGGCGAACCCGACGAGCAACGAGATGATGCTCTTCTGGCACGACGCCACCTCGCGCCGGAAGTCGGGCCCGACGCCGACGTACCGCTCGGCGAGGATGCGCCCGCCGTGCAGCAGGACCAGCGCCTTCGTCGCCCGGGACTCCGCAAAGGCCAGGGCCTTGTCGAGGCCCGCCTGGTCCCAGCCGATGTCGTCCGCCGCCACCGTCTCCCAGTCCGTCGACGGGAAGTAGTCGGGTGGAGCACGCGGTGTCGTCGTGGTGGTGGTGGAGTCCGGTGGCGCCGTCGTCGAGGTTGTCGACGTCGAGGTGGACGATGTGCTCGTCGTGGACGCCTCGATCGTCGGCGCATCGGTCGACGGAGCGCTGGTCGCCGGTCCGGCCGTCGACGATGAGCAACCGAGCGCGAACAGACCAGCGCCGCCGATCGCGCCACCGATGAAGCTGCGTCTCGACACGGCCATGCCGGCGAAGGTACGAGCCGAATGTGAGCGAGCCGTGAATGACAAGCGCCCGAGCCAGTCATCGCTGGCTCCGAATCGCTCAGTCGAACGGCGCGCGGAAGTCGGTCAGGGTGAACAGCTGCGCCTCCTCGGCTTCGAACTCATGCCGGGGTCTGGTGCGTGGGCGACGCTTCGCCAGGCGTCGAGAGCCTCAGCGTGGCTGCAAAGACCCCGCCGCACCGAAGAAGTCATCGGCAGGCGCATGATCAAGCCGCCGTGAACGGACGCTGCGGCGCACGTCGGTAGGTTCGACGGGCGATGGAGTGGATCTACCTCGTCCTGATCGGGCTCGTCCTGCTGTTCGGGCTGGCCGTGCTCATCATCAGCCGCCGGCGTCGAGAAAAGGCGATCGATGCCCGATCGGCCCCGCCCATCGCGCCACCGACCGGCCCGCCGAGAAGCCCTGGCGCGACGACGGCAGTGCTGGAGCCGCCGCAGGAAGACAGCGTCGTCGAAGCGCCGGCGATCGTCGCCCCACCCAGGCTGCGCGATCGCATGGCCAGGGCGCGGGCCACGCTGGCCGGTGCCTTCGCCGGCGTACGTGGCCGACGCGGGATCACCGACGAGACGTGGGACGACCTGGAGGAGGCGCTGCTGCGGGCCGACCTCGGCATCGGCGTTTCCACTGACCTGCTCGACGGGCTGCGCACCCAGGTCAAGAGCAGGGAGCTGACTGAACCGGACGAGTTGCTCGACGCCCTGCGTGAGGAGATGAAGGAGCGCCTGGCCGGTGCCGATCGCTCCCTGCACTTCGAGCCAGGTGAGGTTGACAGCCCCAACGTGTGGCTGTTCGTCGGGGTCAACGGCGTGGGCAAGACCACCACCATCGGCAAGGTTGCCGACCAGCAGCGCGCCGCCGGTCACAAGGTGTTGCTGGCCGCCGGCGACACGTTCCGCGCCGCCGCCGCCGAGCAGCTGACGACATGGGCCGAGCGCGCCGACGCCGATCTGGTGCGCGGTAACGAAGGTGGCGACCCGAGTGCCGTGGTGTTCGACGCCGTCGAGCGGGCCGCAGCTCGCGGCCACGACCTCGTGCTGGCCGACACGGCCGGCCGCCTGCACACCAAGACCAACCTCATGGACGAGCTGCGCAAGGTCCGGCGAGTCGCGGAGAAGGGGACGGGTCGGGTGACCGAGGTGCTGCTCGTGATCGACGCGACGACGGGTCAGAACGGCCTGGCCCAGGCGCGCGAGTTCGGCGACGCCAGCCAAGTCACCGGCGTCGTGCTGAGCAAGCTCGACGGCTCGGCCAAGGGCGGCATCGTCTTCGCCGTGGAGACCGAGCTCGGCATCCCCGTCAAGCTCGTGGGCGTCGGCGAATCCATCGGTGACCTCATTCCGTTCGATCCCGACGAGTTCGTCGATGCGCTGTTCGACTGAGCGCCACCGGCTCCCGTGGGCCGCGACCGCGCTGACCGTCGTCGTCGTCGTCGTCATGGCTTCGTGCTCCACCGACGACGGCGGAGCGGGCTCGACGTCGCCCACCGCCGCCACGACGACGGAGGCCACGAGTCAGACGACCTCCACGACCTCCACGACCTCGACGACCGAACCGGCGACGACCGAGCCGGCGACGACCGAGCCGGCCACGACCGAGCCGGCGACGACCCAGCCGGCGACGACCCAGCCGGTGACGACCCAACCGGCAACGACCCAACCGGCGACGACGACGACGACGCCGCCGTGCCCAGTCCTCACGGCCGGGGTGAACGACATCACGTTGAACGCCGGTGGTGCCGACCACCCGGTGCGGGTGTTCGTGCCGTCGTCGTTCGGCGGGCAGCGGTTGCCCACCGTGCTGAACTGGCATGGCCTCGGCTCCGACGGGCCGCAGCAGGCCGCCCTCAGCGGCTACGAGACGCTGGCCGAGATGGAAGGGTTCATCGTCGTCCACCCGACCGGTGTCCCGGCACCCGGAACGACCAGCAACTCGTGGGAGCTGGTCGACGTCCAGGACTCGGTCCGCGACGACCTGGCCTTCGCCAACGCGCTGATCGACTTCCTCGTCGCCAACTGGTGCGCCGACCCGAGCCGGATCTACTCCACCGGCATGTCCAACGGTGGCTTCTTCACGGCACGACTGGTGTGCGAGGCGGCCGATCGGATCGCCGCCGCCGCCTCGGTCGCCGGCACCAGTCATCCCGAAGGCTGCGCACCGGCCCGAGCGGTGCCGTACCTCGCCTTCCACGGGACTGCGGACACCTACGTGCCGTTCGACGGCGACGGTCAGTCGGTGCTGCTCGGTGGCGCAATCGATCCGGCGCGGCGTGAGTTCTTCGAGCAGGTGATGCCCGAGGAGTTCGCCGAGTTCGCCGCCGACGCCGACTGCGCGGCCGACCCCGCATCGACCGCCGTTGGCACCGACGTGACGCGCTACGACTACTCGGACTGTGCCGATGGCGTCCCGATGGCGTTCTTCGAGGTCGCCGGCGGCGGCCACACCTGGCCCGGCTCACCGATCGGCGACGCGCTCGAAGGGCTCCTCGGCTACGCCACGCAGGATGTCAGTGCCACGGTGGACGGGTGGGCGTTCTTCGAACAGCACGCCCTCGAACGCTGACGGCGCCGCCGCCTCAGGCGTTCTGCCAGAGGCCGAGGATGTTGCCCTCGGGGTCGTGGAAGTAGGCGGCGAAGCCCATGTCACCCACGGGCATCTTCGGGATGGCCATGGTGCCGCCGTGCTGCTCGACCGACTCCAGCGTCTTGTCGATGTCGTCGACCGCCATCACGATCACCGGTGAGCGCAGGTCGTCCTGCCGCTCGAACATCCCACCGCCGATGTAGCCCGGCTCCGACGGCATGCCGTCGTCACCGCGCGGCCCGGTCGACACGCTCGTGTAGCCCATCTCCGGCATGGATTCGAGTGACCACTCGAACACCTCTCGATAGAAGTCCCGGGCGCGGTCACCGTCCTCGAACGGGATCTCGAAGTGCACCACTCGTGCGCTCATCGTGTCCTCCTCCGGTTGCTGTGTCTCGGCGTGCGGCTCGCCGGTCGAGCCGCTGGGCCCGACGGTATTCGATCGTGGCCCGGTCTCCGAACGAAGTCGACCACCCGTCAGGCCGCGGCCACGGTGCCGGCCACGACGTCGTCGGTGCGGGCGACGACGGAGATGCGCGGCACGGGACGCAGCTGCGTCGCCAGCGCCAGACCTTGGCGCCGACCGAACACCGCCGCCGCGCCGAGCGCACCGAGTGCCGTCAGCGCACCGCCGCCGATGAGCGTCCACCGCGCCCCGAACTGTTCGGCCACCCAGCCGAGCGCGGGCGAGCCGAACGCGGTGCCGCCCATGAAGATCGCCATGTACAGCGCCATCACCCGGCCCCGCACCTGCGGGTCGACAGCCATCTGCACGAACGCGTTCGCCGCCGTGACCAGCGTCAGCGCAGCGAAGCCGCACACTGGCAGGATGGCGGCGAACGTCGGGTAGCTGGGCATGAGCCCAGCGATCGTCGTGACGACACCGAAGATGACCGCGGCGACGATGATCAACCGCTGGCGGGACTTCGCCCGCCGCGCCGCCACCAACGAGCCCGCCAGCGATCCGACCGCGATGATCGACCCGAGGAGGCCGTACTCGCCGGCGCCCTTGTCGTAGACCTGCGTCGCCATCAGCGCCGTGGTCACCTGGAAGTTCAGCCCGAACGTGCCGGCGCAAAAGACCACCGCCATGACGAGCAGCAGGTCGGGCCGGTTGCGCACGTAGCGCACGCCTTCGCGCAGCTGGCCGCGCCCGCGCCCGATCGAGGCGGTCGGCGTCAGCTCGCTGGTTCGCATGCGGGCCAGCGACACGATGACCGCGCCGTAGGTCGCCGCGTTGACCAGGATCACCCATCCGGTCGCCGTCGCGCCGGACCCGAGCCAGGCGATGAGCAACCCGGCCAGCCCCGGTCCGATCATGCGGGCGAGGTTGAAGCCCGCCGAGTTGAGCGCCACCGCGTTGGCCAGCCGGTCGGGACCGACCAGGTCGTTGACGAAGGCCTGGCGGGCCGGCATGTCGAAGGCCGCGCCGGTGCCGAACACAAAGGCGAGGACGTACACGTGCCACGGCTGCACCGTCCCCGTGACGGCGAGCAGCCCCAGCGTGGCGGCGCTGGCGCCGAGGACGAGCTGCGTCACCGCCAAGACGCGCCGCTTCGGGTACCGATCGGCGATCACCCCTGCGAGCGGTGAGAACAGGAGGATCGGCAGGAACTGCAACCCGGTGGTCAGCCCGAGGGCGCCGGCGCTGGCGGTCAGGGTGAGGATCAACCAGTCCTGGGCGACGCGCTGCATCCACGTCCCGACGTTGGAGACCAGTGACCCGGTGGCGAACAGCCGGTAGTTGCGCGTCGCCAGGGCGGCGAAGGTGGTCCTCATGACCCGGCCAACCGCTCCAGCAGCGGAGCGACGCGCTGGAGCAGCTCGATGTCCTCGGGGGCGAGGACGCCGAGGCGCAGGGCCAGCCAGGCGTCGCGCCGCCGACGGTCGTCGTTCAGCACCTCGTGCGCCGCTGGCGTCAGCTCGACGACGATCTGGCGCCCGTCGTGGGCGTGGGGCCGCCGGACCACCAGGCCGGCGTCTTCGAGGCAGGCGATCGTGCGGGTCATCGACGGCGGCTTGACCTTCTCGATCGCCGCCAGTTGGCCGACGCTCTGCGGGCCGTGCCGGTCCAGCGTGCCGAGCACGGCCAGCTGGTTCAGCGTCCGGTCGTCGCCCGAGCGCTCCAGGCGCAGCCGGCGCGCCAAGCGCATCACGCTCAGGCGCAGCGAGCTGGCCAGCGCGGCGTCGGAGCGCAGGACGGACGGCATGTCGTTAGCCTAGCTCATTAGCCTGGCGAAGGACACGCACGGATCAACGCGTCGCTATCGGGTCGGTAGCGTCGAGCGGGCATGTTCGAGACGCTGTCCAACCGGCTGGAAGGGATCGTCAAGCGGATCCGCGGCAAGGGTCGCCTCACCGAGGCCGACGTCGACGAGATCCTGCGAGAGATCCGCACGGCGCTGCTCGAGGCCGACGTCAACGTCGCGGTCGCCCGAGATGTCGTTACCCGCATCCGCGCCGAGGCCATCGGCGCCACGAAGTCGCAGGCGCTGGACCCGAGCCAGCAGGTCGTCAAGATCGTCAACGCCGAGCTGACCCGCATCCTGGGCGGCGAGACGCTGCGCATCGCCTATGCCGGTCGGCCACCGACCGTCGTGCTGATGGCCGGCCTCCAGGGGTCCGGCAAGACCACGGC
>JBPCJL010000039.1:0-3990 GCA_051005355.1 Ilumatobacteraceae bacterium | reverse complement strand
CCTACGGGAGGCGACCGACTGGATCGAGCGCTATCGATCGGCCTGGGAGCTGCGCCTCGATCGGTTCGGCCGGTTCGTGGAACGAACGGCTCGGGGTCAGGAGTGAGTCGAGCCCTCCGCTACGAGCGGCTCATCCATGCTTCGCCGGAGCGGGTCTTCGACGCCTTCATGAGTCCAGAGGGTCAACGGGAGATCTACGGCCAGGACGAACCGGGCTGGATCGTCGAGTCGCACTGCGACCTGCGTGTGGGCGGCACCTGGTCGGTCTCCTTCGGCCCAGAGCCCGGCCGGCTGTACCAGCATCACAACGTCTTCGAGGAGATCGATCGCCCCCATCGGGTGCGCATGACCACGACCGAGATCCGTCTCGACGGCTCGCAGCTGGTGATCGACGTCGAGTTCGCGTTCGAAGGTCGCGATGGGGCGACCCTGATGACGATGACCCAGAGCGGCTTCCCGACCGATGAGTTGCGTGACGAGCACGCCGTCGGGGTGCCGACCGCATTCAACAACCTGGAACGTGTCCGACGGGCTCGGCACCCTGACGCGGAGGAGGACGATCACATGTCGCGAGTGTTCTTGACCATGGCGATGTCGCTCGACGGCTTCATCACCGGGCCAGACAATGACGCCCAGAACCCTGACGCCCAGAACCCGGCCGGCATCGACGGCATGAGCCTGATGGACTGGCTCGACGGGGTGCGACGCGATGAGGATGCCGGCCTCGTCGAGGGGTATCGACCCGCTGATCCCGTCACTCAGTTGGTCGTCGACGAAGCGATGTCGACCGGCGACTTCGCCGGCTATCGGGACGCCGATCGACGGGATCGCGTCGTGCGTGGCGCAAGCCAAGGCGGCGGCCGACGGTCGAGACGTGATGCTGCACGGCGCCTACACCGCGCGGAAGCCCTCAAGGCCGGGCGTGCTCGACGCCATCGACATCCAGCTGCGTCCGGTCTCGCTGGGGCACGGCTGTCGGCTGTTCGAGGGTCTGCCCGCCCGGCACATCGAGTTGGAACTCGTGGCGCACGCTCGAGGCGCCCGGTGCGATGCATCTGCGCTGCGAGGTCCAGCGGACATGAACGCGCCGCTCTGTGGGCTGAGCCGAGGACGGGTCGGTCACTGGATGACCGAGCCGAGCCACCCGGAGCCGATCCGGCAGCTGAACACCGCCTGATGAACCCGTCCAGGACCACCTCAGACCTCACCACCCAACCGGGGGTCTGCCGAAGAAGGAACACCACGAATGACGCCACAGATCACGACCACCGAGAACGGACCACTCCTTGTTGACGGCCCGGTGCAGCTCAACGACTTCGACGGCACCCGGATCCAGATCCCCGCAGGAGCTGTCACGGCCCTCTGCCGTTGCGGCCAGTCGAACAACAAGCCATTCTGCGACGGCAGCCACGGGGCGAGCGACTTCGACGGCGCGATCAACTCGGAGAACCGAGTCGCCTGAGATGACCGAGTCGAGAAGGAGATGAGCACCCGATGGCAAAGCTGACCGCTGACATGTCGATCGACGGTTTCGTCGCGGACGAGAACGACGAAATTGAGGTGTTCGCCTGGACGGGCATGGAAGGGAGCGAAACGATCGAGGAGACACCTCGGGCGTCGGCGCGGTCCTCCTTGGTCGGCGCACGAGCGACCTCGCAAACCGATGGGGCAGCCATCACCCCATCGGTGTCCCGACCTACGTCGTCTCGCACCGGCCACCGCCGGGCGAGCGCGAACCGCAAGGAGTTGACGCGTGTCGACGATGCAGAGTGCGCCCTCAGAGCGCGAGCATCGCCAGCCGGTCGGCGTACCGGGTTCGGGCGTCGCGGACGACATCCGGCCGCTCGGCGTACAGCGACAGGTGCGCGGCCAGCACCTCCGCCGACGGCACGTCGCGACCGTTGATCCGCCACTTCGGTCGGGTGGCGTCGGCCGGCCAGCCGTGAGCCGCGACGACGGCCGGCTCGAGCGGCGCCCGGCGGGCGCCCAGAAACTCGCGGGCGGGTACTTCGATCGAACGGTCGACGCCCACGACGCCGAGCACTGCCTGCGCCAGCGGTCCGAGCACGGCGTTCGACGGGTGGTCGAGCGTCCACAACGCGTCCGGCGCGTCGAGCAGCACCGAGACCGCGACATCCAGGTTGGCCTCCCGTTCCCGCAGCCGACGGGTGGAGTCCGCCGCCACCGCTCGGACGGCGTCTGCAGACGGGGCCGGCCACCAGGCCAACGCCTCCGGCATCCCCAGCCCTCGCTCCGCGGCGATCAGGGTCCGCAGGTCGTGATAGTCGGTCAGCGGCGCGGACACCCGCTCGCCTTCGCCTCCGTGGGCGTTGACCAGGTACGGGTAGGTCCCGACATGGAAGAGCGACGGGTACGTGACAAGCCGCCCGTCGGCCGGTAGCAGGCCGGCCAGCTGGGCGGTGCCACAGCCAGGGATTCGGTACTCGTCGCGCACCGGTTGGCTGACGAGCAGCGCGCTCGTCGCGACGATCGCCCGGACATGGTCGAGCCCCACCTCGTCGATCAAGAACACGGGGGGTACGACGACGACGTCTAACCCCTCCAGCGACAGCGGGCCGCGCAGAAGCCGGGCCAGTGGTTCAGCCTGGCAGTTGCCCCACACCACCACGTTCCTGCCCATGTCGACACCCTCCCCCGCCGCTGTTCGGCGGAACTGCCACAGCTTGCCCGACGGCACCCATCGGGAAGGTCAGGGTGGGCGACCTCGACGGCCTGGGCCCCCGAACATCGAGTTGGTCGCTACGACGTCATGTCGAACCCACGGAGACTTCGACCGCCGAGAGAGCAGCCACTCAGCCCGGCTGACGGTCCTCAACGCACTCGCAACTGTCGTGCGTGCGAAGCGAGCGTGGTGGCACGGGCGGCACGCTCGATTGTGTGGCGCCGCATCGCCCAACCGGCGTCAATGCCCGGAGGCGGCGAGCTGGCGGGGTCGACACCGACGGCACCGTCCAGCCCCTAGCGCAGGATGTCGGCCTGGCCGGCGTGGCGCGGGGTGTCGGACAGGCAATGCACCATGACGTTGAAGCGCGACACCTCCTCATCCCACCACGGCACGAAACCCCGCGCGTCGAGCGGAAGCTCGTCGATGGTGGCGTCCGTGTGCCTCCACACGCAGTGGTACAGGGCGATGACGTCGACGCGCGTCTCGTGCTCCGTCTGTGGGCGGCTCATCGAATGTCGCGTTTGATGCTCATCAAATGTCGCGTTTGATGCTCATCGAATGTCGGGCTGACTGATTCGGGTTCCTCCTGGCCGGGATCCACCGGTCGGGGTCAGTGGCCCTTCCAGCCTTCGGATACTGCCAAGCACTTGCGAGCTTGTTTGCAACCCCGCTCCCGCGCGTCCCATCCCGCTCGTGAGCACGCAACACCCAGCGGGATCCCGGCGGTCTCGGGCGCGGTTGGGCGGCACTACTGACAACTGACGACAACGATCGGACACCTCGCCGTGCGCGCGTTCTGTGCGCCTCGGGCTTGGGTCCGGACCTTCGAAGCGAGGTCGGGGTTGACGTTCAGGTGGCGGCGCGGACTGTCGACGCATTGCGCCACCAGCGTCGCTCTGCGGCGCGTCGTCCCTGGCGTTCAAGCGTGGCGTGCGTGTTCGATGCTGATTGCAGCGGAGATCCAGCGCTCGTCGACGAGAAATCGCCAAGCGTGTTGCTCAGCCGAATGCGAGCTCATGCCCCGCTGACGATCACCATCTCGTTGCCTTCGGGGTCGGCGACCCGCCAGCGATCCTCCAACTCGTCAAGGATCCGGCCACCGGCTGCGACGGTCGCGGCGAGGCGCGTCTGCGCGAGGTCCGACGGCACGGCGAGCTCGAAGTGGATGCGGTTGCGTTGCCGGCGCCGCTCCGTCTCCAAAGCATCGAGCTCTTGGAACACCAGCACCGGGTTCAGCCGCCGCGGATCGTGGATGTCGATGACCCCGGCTCGCCGGTCGTGGGTGTATCCGAGTGCGGCGACCC
>JBPCJL010000038.1:0-9748 GCA_051005355.1 Ilumatobacteraceae bacterium | reverse complement strand
CCTTCATCCTGGCCTTGGCCATGGGGGCGTTGATCGGCCTGATGGCCCACTTCCTCGTCTTCCGGCCGCTGCGCAACGCCGCGCCCCTCGGCAAGGTCATCGGCTCAGTCGGTGTGCTGCTGTACCTCCAGGGTGTCGCCCAGCTGAACTTCGGCGGCACCGGCCGCCAGCCCGAGTCCGTGCTGCCGGACGAGCCCGTGCAGAACTTCCTCGGCCTCGAGCGGGCGGTGCCGAGCAACACGCTCTGGGCGGCAGGGATCGCGCTGGCCACCGGCATCGTCCTGTGGGCGCTGTTCCGCTTCACCCGCTTCGGCCTCGCCACCCGAGCCGCCGCCGGCAACGAGGAGGGTGCCGTGCTGCTCGGCTACTCGCCCCAGAAGCTGGCCGCCGTGAACTGGGTCATCGCCGCGGTCGTCGCCGCCTTCTCGGCGATCATGGTCGGGCCGCTGCAGGGCTCGCTCACGCCGATCGGGCTGAGCGCGCTCGTGGTCGCCGCCCTCGGCGCCGCCCTCATCGGTGGGTTGAAGTCGATCATCGTCGCCACCATCGCCGGTCTGCTGCTCGGGGCGGCGCAGAGCCTCCTGCAGTTCTGGTCGGGACGGGACTGGTTCCCCGAGTTCTTCCGCAACGGCGTCAGGGACGCGGTTCCGCTGCTCGTCATCGCCGCCGTGCTCTTCCTGCGCGGCAAGAGCCTCCCGTTGCGCGGGACCGTTGAGGAGAAGCGCCTGCCGCTCTCGCCGACCCCGGTGCGCGTCCCGCAGCACATCGCCGTGTGGGGCATCGTCGTCATCGGCGCCGCCTTCCTGTTCGAGAACGCCGGCACGCGCACGGTGTTCTCGCTGGCCCTCGTGGTGTCGCTGACGGCGGCGATCATCATGCTCTCGATGGTCGTGCTGACCGGCTACGTCGGGCAGATCTCGCTGGCCCAGATGTCGCTGGCCGGCGTGGCCGCCTTCTTCATGGCCCGGATGATGGCCGACGGCTCGACGACCACGACCAACCCGTTCCCGGTCGAGGGCCTCGGCCTTCCCTGGCCGATCGCCGCCCTCCTCGGCGTGCTCGCCGCCGTCGTGGTCGGCGTGTTGCTCGGGTTGCCGGCGGTGCGCATCCGCGGCGTCCAGCTGGCCGTCGTGACGCTGGCCTTCGCCATCTCGCTGCAGACGCTGTACCTGGAGAACCAGGCGCTGACCGATCTCAGCGCCGGCGCGCCGGCCAGCGTGAAGGCGGCGTCGTTCTTCGGCATCAACTTGGCCTCGACCGGCAGCAGGGGGCTGCAGAACCGGCCGGCGTTCGTGATCTTCGCGTTCGTCGTGCTCGCCTTGTGTGCGTGGGCCGTAGCCAACCTGCGCCGCAACGGCACGGGTCGTCGCTTCCTGGCCGTGCGGGCCAACGAGCGGGGGGCGGCCGCCGCGGGCATCAACATCTCGCGCACCAAGCTGCTGGCGTTCGGGATCTCCGCCGCTTTGGCCGGCATCGGCGGCGTGATGCTGGCCTTCCGCCAGAACGACGTGTCGTCGGCCAACTTCGTCTACCAGGCCAGCATCGTGTTCGTCGCCTTCGCCTACCTCGGTGGCATCACGTCCATCAACGGGGCGATCATCGCCGGACTGCTGGTGCCGGCGGGTGTCATCACCGTGGTCAGCAACTACTTCTTCGTCGGCACGAACATCTCCGACTACAACGCGGTGATCGGCGGCGCCAGCCTCGTGCTCACCGCGATCATCCACCCGGAGGGCATCGCTCCGTTCTTCCAGGGGCTCATGCAGTACTTCGGTCGATGGCTCCTGCGGGCGCGCGGCGCCGAGTGGGCCGCGGTCGGTAAGCGGCTCGGACCGGTGGCACTGCTCGGTGCCGTGCTCGGGTACCTGGTGTGGCCGGCGCGGGTGGAGAGCTACAGCAAGTTCTGGATGCCGCTGCTGGGAGCCTTCCTGGCGCTGTTCATCCGCTCGATCGTGATGCAGATCGTCCGCAGCCGCCGGGGCGAGGCGCGCCATCACGTGTCCACGGGGCCGGCCGACCGCACCGTCCCGGTCGCGGGGAGTTGAGATGGCGCTCTTGGAGACCCGCGAGCTGACCGTCCGCTACGGCGGGTTGGCGGCCAACGACAACGTCAACCTCAGCATCGAGCCGGGCAAGTTGGTCGGGCTGATCGGTCCGAACGGCGCCGGCAAGACCACGTTCATCGACGCCATCACCGGCTTCACGGCGGTGTCCCACGGCACGATCGACTTCGACGGGCACGAGCTGAACGAGCTGTCCGCCGATCGCCGAGCCCACCTCGGCCTGGCGAGGACCTTCCAGTCCCTCGAGCTGTTCGAGGACCTGTCGGTGCGCGACAACCTGCTCGTCGCCGCCGAGCGGCCGCGGTGGTACTCGTTCGCCCTCGACCTCCTGCGGCCCGGACGATCACAGAAGGAGTGGGAGCAGCAGGTCGACCGGGCCCTCGACGCGCTGGAGCTGCAGCCGTGGGGCGACCGCCTCCCGAGTGACCTCTCGCACGGGCAGCGCAAGCTGATCGGTGTGGCCCGCGCCCTGGCCGCGGCGCCCAAGCTGCTCCTGCTGGACGAGCCGGCGGCCGGGCTCGACACAGCCGAGAGCCTCAAGCTCGGGACGCACCTGCGCCAGTTCCTCGACGGTGGAACGTCGATCTTCCTGATCGACCACGACATGGGCCTCGTGCTCAACGTATGCGACTACATCTACGTCCTCGACTTCGGCCGCATCATCGCCGAGGGCACATCGGCCGAGATCCGGAAGGATCCGAAGGTCATCGGCGCCTACCTCGGCGAGTCGGCGGGCGAGGCCCAGGCGGCGGAAGGCACGTCGCTGGCTGCTGCGCTGCACCACGAGGCGGACCTGATGGTCAACCCCGACGCCGCCCTGCCGGTCAATCCGGACGCGGAACTGCCGGGCGAGGACGACGCGGAGTACGCCACCCGTGCGCGCGGCGACGAGCCGGCGCAGCAGAAGGGAACAGCCGATGCATGAGGGCGCGCTCATCGAGGTCGAGGACCTCTACGCCGGCTACGACGAGATCGCCGTCGTGCGCGGCCTCGACCTGTACCTCGCACCGGGCGAGGTCGTCGCGCTGCTCGGGCCCAACGGAGCGGGCAAGACCACGACGCTGCTGACGATCTCCGGACTGCTCAAGCCGGTCTCGGGGTCGGTGAACGTACTGGGTTCGTCGATCCTCGAAGTGCCGGCGTACAAGGTCGCCCGGCGCGGGCTGGCCCACGTGGCCGAGGACCGATCGCTGTTCTTCGACCTGACCGTCGACGAGAACATCCGCCTCGGTCTGTCCGGCGATCGCAAGTCACGCGCCATCGCCTACGACCGGGCCATGGCATTGCTGCCGGCGCTGGCGCCGCTCGGCAAGCGGGCCGCCGGACTGCTGTCGGGCGGAGAGCAGCAGATGCTGGCCATGGCGCGGGCGTTGGTGTCGCAGCCGAAGTGCCTGCTGGTCGACGAAATGAGCCTCGGGTTGGCGCCGATCATCGTCGAACGACTGCTGCCCATCGTCCGCCGCATCGCCGACGAGACGAGCTGCGGCGTGCTGATCGTCGAGCAGCACGTGAACATGGCCCTCGAGGTAGCCGACCGGGCCTACGTCCTCAACCACGGCGAGCTGGTGATGCAGGGCACGGCGGCCGAGCTGTCCAGCAACCGCGAGCTGTTGGAGTCGAGCTACCTCGGCGACGCCGCCCTGGCTTGAGCCCCTCCTGTCCTCGCCAACCGACTCACCACGGCCGGTCGTGAAGGACAGAACGATCTGATGGCGGCCTGGCTCCTCTTCCCGCTGCTCGGCCTTGCGGCCGGAGCGGTGTACGCGGCGATCGCCGTCGGGGTCATCCTCGTCCACCGCGGGTCGGGGGTCGTCAACCTGGCCGCCGGGGCGATGGCCATGTTCCCGGCCGTCGTGTTCGTGCGCCTGCGCCAGACCGGCGAGCTGGTGCTGCCGGTCGTCGGCCTACCCGGGCGCATCGCGCTCGGTGACCCGTGGCCCGTCGTGCCGGCGTTCATCGCCGCCGTCGCCGTCGGCGCACTGATCGGCGCGCTCTCCTACCTGCTGATCTTCCGCTACTTGCGCGATTCGCCTCCGGTCACCCGGCTGGTCGCATCGGTCGGCCTGACGATCGTGCTGCAGGGCGCGGCCGTCACGCAGGTCGGCACGACGACCGAGCGGGCTCCGGCCGTGCTGCCCGACGACCTGCTGGACTTGCAGGGCAGCATCGTGCCGACGGACCGGTTCTGGTTGGTTGCCGTCGTTGTGCTCATCGGATCGGCCATCGCCGCCCTCTACCGCTTCACCCGGTTCGGGCTGGCCACGCGGGCGGCGGCCGAGAACGCCAAGGGCGCCATCCTGATGGGTCAGTCGCCGGCCCGGCTCGGCCTCGGCAACTGGCTGCTGGCGGCGGTGGTGGCGTCCGTGGCCGGCGTCTTGATGAGCCCGATCAGCGGCGTCAACCCGTTCAACTACAGCTTCTTCGTCGTGCCGGCGCTGGCCGCCGCCCTCGCCGCCCGGCTGCGCTCGTTCTCCGTGGCGATGGTCGTCGGCATCGCCATCGGCATGTTCGAGGGCTTCGCCGTCCACGTCGTCTCCCGGCGCCAAGTGCCGGACTTCCTCCTCGGCGGCATCGACACGGTGGTGCCGTTCCTCGCCATCGTGGTCGTGCTGGTCGTGTTCGGGCGCAGCGTCCCCGATCGGGGCACGATCCTCGACCGGCGGTTTCCCGAGGCGCCGGTGCCGCCGCGCCGGCCGGTGGTCGTCGGCGTCCTGCTGGCCGGCGCCTTCGTGCTGCTTGCGTTCGGGGACTCGTCGATGCGCCTGGCTGCCATCACCTCGATGATGGTGGCGATCATCTGCCTGTCGTTCGTGCTGCTGACGGGTTATCTGGGGCAGGTGTCGCTGGCCCAGCTCACGCTCGTCGGGTTCTGCGCCTTCATGCTGGCGAGGGCATCGACGGCGTGGGACCTGCCGTTCCCGCTGGCGCCGCTGGTGGCGCTGGCCGCGACGACCGCGCTCGGTGTCCTGATCAGCTTGCCGGCGTTGCGCATCCGCGGCATCCAGGTGGCCATCGTCACGCTCGCCGCCGCCGTCGCCATCGAGCAGTTGCTGTTCCGCAACCCCTCGTTCGTCGGGACCGGCGGCATCGCTCGTGTGCCACGGCCCGAGCTCTTCGGCGTCGAGTTCGGGATCATGGGGAACCGCGACTACCCGCGCCGGCCGTTCGGGTTCTTCGTCCTGGCGCTGCTCGTCGCCGCCATCGCCCTGGTGCTCGCCGTGCGCCGGGGTCGGGTCGGGCGACGGATGCTGGCGGTGCGGGCCAACGAGCGGGCCGCCGCCGCCAGTGGCATCAGCGTGGCCAGCGTCAAGCTGCAGGCCGCCGCGCTCTCGTCGTTGGTGGCGGGACTCGGGGGGTTGGTGTTCGCCTACAAGAACGTCGACTTCTCGTGGTCGGGGCTGGAGGCGTCACGTGGCCTGCAGCTGCTCGCCCTGGCCTACCTCGGCGGGGTGGCGTCCGTGTCGGGCGCGCTGATCGCCGGGGTCCTGGCCCCGTCCGGGTTGCTGCTCGTGGCGCTCGGATCACCGCCCGCCGCCGGCCAGCAGCTGGTGTTGTCGGGGATCGGGTTGCTGCTGGTGACCGTCCGCTTCCCTCGAGGCCTTGCGGGCGCCGGTCCGTGGCTGCGCCGCCAGCTGCGGTTCGTGCCTCGCGACGACCGCCCGCAGCCGCCCGATCGCCAGGAGGTGGACGTCGAGCCGATCCCGATCGGCGCCGCCCGCCGCTGACCGCAGGTCAGCTCGTCACGGCGCCGCGGCCGGCGATGATCGGCAGGTCGAGGAACGTGACGATCCCCGGTGGCGCGTCGGCCACGTAGGGAATGGCGTTGACGGCGTGGGCCGCCGTCGAGCCGAGCACGTCCCGATTCCAGTTGTGGGGGAGCGAGATGCGCATGGCCGGCTGGCCGTGGATCTCGATCGACCAGTCGCCGACGGGCCAGTCGGGGGCCACGTCGGCGTGCATCCGCCACACCGTCTCCTGCTCGACGATCGCCCGCACGGCCGCCGTCGACGTCCAGCGCCAACGCTGGCCGGCAACGGTGCCCGCGCCGACACGCCCAGCCGCCGTGTCGAGGTCTCGTTCGGCCAGCTCGGTCGACATGTCCGACGTGACGTCGTCGACAGCACAGCCGAGGCCGGCGGCGACCATCGTCACCGCCTCCCGGAACAACCCGTCGAGCCAGGTGCGGTGCCGCTCGGCGCGCGCCGCGAAGTCCTCCGGCGACCGGCCGAACCCCATCATGTCGAACATGATCTCGGGCGACGGGTAGCGCTGGAAGTTGCTGATCTCCTGCACGGCGATGCGATCGATGCGCAGTGAGAGGCCGGACATCACGAGCGGCAGGACGTCGCCGAACCAGCCCGGGTTGGCGCCGGTGCCGTGGAACGACGACCCGCCGCCGGCACAGGCGTCCTCGAGCCGGCCGACCAGCTCGGGCCCGTGGGCAGCCGGGTACATGTAGCCCACGGTCGTGATGACGTCGGAACCGCTCGAGAGCAGGGTGACGAAGTCGTCGACGTCGCGACCCGGGTCGTCGCCGTGGACGAGGGACGGCAGCGGCGTGTGCACGACGACATCGGCACCGAGGTCGAGGATCGCCGAGCGATCGGCTGTCGCAGGCACGCCGACCGCATCGCCGCCCGCCAGCTCACCGGCATCGCGCCCTTCCTTGCCGCCACTCGGCGTGACGTAGACGCCGACCAGGTCGAGGTCGGGCCGCTCGATGATCATGCGCAGCGCGGCGCGCCCGACGTTGCCCGTCGTCCACTGCACGACGCGACGGCGAGGGCCGGTCATGACTATTCGACCGGCCCGGACGAAATGAACCACCGCCGCACGGCGTCGGGCGCGTGCGGGGAGCTGTCGCCAGTCACGGCCGAACCGTAGCGAGTGACGTTCGGGCTCGTCTCCAACGACCCTGGTCATCGCGATTTCCGTCACCGGAACTGCGGTCGATGGCGGAAACGGTGACACGAATCGGGCATCGGAGGAGACCAACAGCGCGCGGTCAAGACGAACACGTCGTTGACCACCGGGCACTGGCACCCACCCGTCGACGTACGTTCAAGGTATGGAGTTTCAAGACGTCGTGCTTCGCCGGCGAATGGTGCGGGACTTCTCACACGAGCCCGTCGCTCCGGCGCTCGTCGAGCAGCTCCTCGTCAATGCGACCCGCACACCGTCGGCCGGCTACAGCCAGGGCTCCGCGTTCGTCGTGCTGACCGATCCGGGCCAGCGTCGACTGTTCTGGGAGACGACCAGCGGGCCGGAGTGGCGAGGCGAGTCCGAGTCCGAGTCGCTGACCCGAGCCCCGGTGGTGATCATCCCGCTGGCGCACAAGCAGGCGTACCTCGACCGCTACGCACTGCCCGACAAGGCGCACACCCCGTTGTCTCGCGAGGACTCCTGGCCGGCGCCGTACTGGGACATCGATGCGGGCTTCGGTGTCATGCTGATCCTGCTCACCGCCACCGATTTCGGCTTGGGCGCCCTGTTCTTCGCCATCTTCGCCGGCGAGCGCGCGCTCATGGACGCCTTGGGCGTGCCGGCGGGCTATCGGCCGATCGGCGCCATCGCCGTCGGCCATCCCACGGCAGGCGAACGCAGCGAGCCCGAGCTTTCGACGGGCCGTCGCCTCCCCAACGAAGTCGTCCGGTGGGAGCGCTGGTGACCGGACCAACGCCCGAGGCGCCAGAGCTGATGCCGTTCGGGCGCGCCGTTTACAAACCGGGACGTCAAGAGCCGACGGCCGATCTTAGTCCAGTTCTCGCCAACTGTCGGCGAGAGGTGCACCCAGTTCAATCCGCAGGGTCCCGAGGGATGCGCCCGATGGCCAGTCGTGTTGGGTCGATGCCGAGATCGGGCTCGGTGACCGGGATGTAGTGGAAGCTGCCGTGGGCGATCATCTGCGGCGTGTTCGGCAACAGGTCGACCAGGCTCTGCTGGGCCGCCGGCCACACGCCGTCGATGTCGTCGTTGGTCATCCCGGCGCCCTCGGGGAACTCCGGGAACGGCTCGGTCTTGGTCAGCACGACGAGCGGCAGCTCCGGAAGCGGCGGGGCGTCGAGGACCTGCTGAACACTGGCGTCCACGTCGAACTTCTCGTAGGCCGGGTCATTGCTCTGGTCGTCCGAGCCCGGCGGGTTGTTCAGCACCTCGACGTAGGCGTCCCACTTGTCGCCCAGCAGGTCGCGCACGGCGGGGGCGAAGGCGTCGACGAGGACGAGCGCCGACACGTCGTCGGGGTAGGTGCGGGCGTAGAGCTGGGCGATCATCCCGCCCCACGAGTGGGCGACGAGCACGTACGGGCCGGGCACGTCGGCGCCCTCGAGCAGCCGGCGGAGGTCGTCGACCGAGTCGCCGATCGTTCGTGGGTTCTCGACCGACGTCGACCGGTCGGTGATCTGCGGTGGCTCGCCGGGGACGATCGTGCCGGGCCGGTCGTAGCGGCACACCCGATTGGTCTCGGCCAGCCCCTGCATCACCGGGGGATCGACGGCGGGCGGCATCAGCTGGGAGACGGTCCAGTAGTCGCTGGCATCGTGGATCCCCGACTCGAGGATGATCGTCGGCTCTCCCTCGCCGAGGCACTCGATCCACATCTCGCGCCCGTCGCCGAGGTCGACCGTCTGGGCCTCTGCCTCGCCGACGTCACTGGCCGATGAAGACGAGTCGTCACCGCAGGCCGTCACCGCGCCGGCAGACAATGCGACGGTGACGGCCGCAGCAAGCGGCCGCCTCACGGCTGAGCAGGCTGCAGGTCGACGACATCCAGGTACAGCGGCATCCGGTCAGTCTGCTCGCCGGATGGGGCATCGGGCGTCAGGTCGAGCGGCTCACCTTCCTGGGCCCGGGTCGATGCCTCGTCGTCCGTCGTGCCGACCAGGTCGAGGGACTCGAAGACGTAGGGCAGGCCGTTGCTGGCCAGCGGGTTGGGACTGTCCATGACGTGGAAGCAGGTGCGGCGAGTCCGAGTTGCCCGAGTTGCCGAGGCGCCCGACGACCTCGCCGGCCTTGATCTCCTGACCGACTTCGACGGACTCGGCGGCGCTGCCCGGCACGAGGTGGGCGTAGAAGGCGTAGTAGGTCTGCCCGTTCTGCTCGAAGCGCGCGACGACGTGGTTGCCGCCGAACTCGCTGACCTGCAGGGCGCCGGGCGGCGGGTTGTCTCCTGGGACCTGGTCATCGAGGTCGTCCTTGACGCCGACGATGGTGCCGTCGGCCACGGCGTAGATCGGCGCGTCGTAGTAGGCGTAGCTGGACAGCTCCGTCGGGTCGCCGCTGTAGATCCGCATCTCCGAGTCGAGCTGCACCCAGTCGACGGCGTAGCGCTCGGCGAAGAAGTACTGGCCGTTGATCGGGTTCGACGACCCGACGTGGGGGGTGACCTCGTCGCAGCAGCCGTTGCCGTCGAACCAGTTGGCGCCTTCCAGCGGTGAAGCGATCACCGCGGCAGGCACGTCGGACACCTCGGTGGCGATGATCGTCTCGGTGACCTCGGCCGGCAGCAGCGGGTTGGGCGCCTCGTCGAAGGTTGCAGAGATCTCGTGCCGAGCATGGCCGGCACTTCCTCGCCGTCCTCGACCGATGGATCGACCCACACGAGCACGGCCTGGCCGCCGTTCAGCCGGACGCTCGTCGGCGGCTCGGTGGGTGCGTTGCCGACCACCCGGCTGTGGCCGACGAGG
>JBPCJL010000037.1:0-18673 GCA_051005355.1 Ilumatobacteraceae bacterium | reverse complement strand
ATCCAGGTCCGCGTGCGCCAGTACCGTCGCGGCCATGCGGCAGGTCCTCTCGTGGCGCCTCCTCGCCGCGATCGGCGCGCTCGTCGGCCTGGCCTTCCTCGTCACCGTGGCCTTCACCGGGGGCGATTCGATCGCCGAGATCACCGAGCCGGACGAGCCCGTCGACCGCGTCGCCGACATCACCGCCCTCGTGCTCGACACCCAGGTGCAGGGCTTCTCGATCGGTCCCGACGGGCGCACGGTTGGCGAGGTGACGATGCAGTTGGCGCCGCCGTACGACACGGTCGTGCGCATCTTCGCCGGCACGCCCGGGGCCAACAGCTGCCCGAGCCTCGGCGAGTTCGGCCTGTGCTCCCTCCTGGCCGAGGTGCACGGCGACACCATCTCGGCGTTCAACATCGTCCCGACCGGCCCCAGCTTCACGTTCGAGCTGCCGGCGATCGTCGATCTCGAGGCCGGCTACGCCCACCTCGTCGACGGCTGGCGAGTGCCCTTCGCCGACGTGATCGATCGCAGCGAGTGCGACTCGCCGGCCGAGTCGTTCGCCGAGTTCCTGCGCGAGGTCGGCACCGACCACCGCAGCCGCTTCTCCATCGGCGAAGGGGTGATCACCGACGTGATCTGCTGAGCCAGCCAGTTCTATGGCGCGATCGGTACGGATTCCCGTACCGAATCTTCGTCAGAAACCAGTTCCAAGGCGGCTTGGTAGGCGGTCTCGGCGCGCTGGAGGAAGTCGAGCAGGATGCGGTTGTAGGTCGAGGCGTGCTCGATCATCAGGCCGTGGGCGGCGCCGCTGATAACGACGAGCTCGGCCGTCGGGATCAGCTCGGCCAACTCCTCGCTGTCGCCGCGCGGCGTGAGGATGTCCTGGTTGCCGACGACGACGAGCGTCGGCACGGTGATCGTGGCCAGCTCCTCGGCCAGCGAGTCGTCGGCGGCCAGGATGGCCTGCACCTGCGCACCGAAGGCGTGGCGCGGCCGACCGAAGGCCAGCGGGCCGAGCCAGCCGACGGCCGGCATCACCCGGCGGAACGAGCGCGGCCCGATCACCCACCTCGCCGCCTCGCTGGTCATCGACCCCATGCCCGAGCGGCCCGCCGTGGCGCCCCAGCCGCCGAGCAGCTCGCGCCGCCACTGGTGGTTGCGGCACGACGTGCAGGTCAGCGTGAGCGAGCGCACCCTGGTCGGGTGGCGCAGGGTGAGGATCTGGGCGATCGCCCCGCCCATCGACGCACCCACGACGTGCGCCGCCTCGACGCCGGCGTCGTCGAGGACGGCGATGGCGTCGTCGGCCATCTGGTCGAGGTCGTACGGGCCGTGCGGCTTGTCGCTGCGCCCGGCGCCACGGTTGTCGAGGGCGATGGCGCGCAGCGCCCACGCCAGCCCGATCCGCTGCAGGTCCCAGCCGTGCTTGTCGGCGCCGAGGCCCTGGAGGAACAGCGTCGGCGGCGCGCGGCGCCGCCCGGTCACCTGGTAGTGCAGCCGGGTCCCGTCGGCGGCGGTGGCGTAGGACACGTCAGCTCCCGGCCGTCCCGAGGTGCCTCGCCCCGCGCGTCCCACCCATGTCAGCTGCCGCCCATCCCGCTGAACGGGAGCCAGTCGAGCGGCGTCCCGGTCTGGGCGCCGCCGAGCGCATCGAGCAGGCGCTGGATGCGCTGCTCGACGACGTCGGCCAGCTCCAGCTCGATCAGTGGCCCCCGCCGGCGCTTGGTCGGCCTGGCCACGGGCCCGATCTCGACGCGGGCCGACCGCCCCCACGGTGAGCTGGCCGTGACGGCCGGGAACACCGAGACGCCCGTCGCCACGGCGGCACCGATCAGCCGATGGTCGACGCGCCCGACGCGCCGCGGGTGGAGCTCGGGCTGCGCTCCCATCACGACCAACTCCCCGGCGCGGAGTGCACCGGCCAACTCGTCGGGCCGGTCGAGGAGGCCGCCGAGCCGGCGGACGAAGGCGCCGACCGGCGCGACGTCGGGGCGCCCGACGAAGCGGGCCGGGCGGCCGGTCGTGGCGGTCAGGGCCATCGCCGTGAAGATGGGCGAAAGGGCGAAGCGCCGGGCGTTGACCACGACGAGGGCGCCGGCGCGCGCCGGCAGCCGCTCGACGCCGCCGACCAGCGTGTTCCACCGCAGCCGACCGATGCGGATGGCGAGTTGCACGAGCTCCGGGTCCCGGCCCCAGTCGTCGACCGACCACGTGCGCACCGGTCCGAGTTGGCGGTCGGCGGCCGCGGCGGCCGTCTCGCGCGCCGCCGTGGTGGCCCGTTCGACGGGCAGGGTGATGACGCGCGCCTCGTAGGTGGTGTCGGACATCACGCCACCGCCCGGCGGGCGGGGATGCGGATCACCGTCGGCCATTCGTACAGCTTGTCGATCACGTCGCTCGTCGTCGCCGCGGGCCGGAACCCGAGCAGTTCGTCCATTCGCGAGTTGTCGGCCAGGCGGCCCCGGTGCAGCGCCTCGATCACGTGATCGGGGATCGGCGCTCCGAGCAGCCCGCTGATCACCTTGGCCAGCGCCCAGTCCGGGCCGACGAGCGGGATGGGGATGCGCTGCCCTCGGCGGGCCGCCTGCAGTGCGGTGATCGCTCCATTGGCCACGACATTGACCGGTTGGTCGAGGCGGCGCTCGGCGGCGGCGACGAACGCCCTGGCCACCTCGATGTCCTCGACCACCGCGAACGGTGGATCGGCCAGCACGCTGAAGGGGACGGCCGGCATCCGCAGCACTCGACCGAGCGGGCTCGGCACGTGCGGGCCGAGCACGGTGCCCATGCGGATCGACCCGACGGCGACGCCGACGCGCCGGCCGATGGCCGCCGCCGTCCGTTCGATGCCGAGCAGCATCCGCCCGTAGTCGCACGTGGGGTCGACGTCGGCGTCCTCATCCGGACGGGTCGGTGCACCGTGGGCCCGGCCGTAGATCTCGGTGCCGCTGCGCACGATGACGGACTCCAGGGCCCGGCACTCGGCCGCGGCGCCCAGGATCGACGTGGTCGCATCGTCGGTCAGGCGGCGGGCCGTGTCGGGCGTGGCCCGGCTGTACGGCTCCCACACGGCGATGTGCACGACGACGTGGGGGTTGAACCGGATCACGGTCTCCACGATGCGGTCGTGATCGGTGACCGGGACGAGCTCGAACGTGGCGCGGTGGAGGCGTCGCCGCGGCGGATCGACGTCGAGGCCGGCCAGCTCGCCGACCCAGGACTCGCGCTCGAGCAGCACCGCCACGCGGGACCCGAGGTCTCCGCCCATGCCGCTTACCAGCACCCGCCGCCCGGCCGCCATCACGACACGGTATCCGTGAGACGGGTCTGTCTCGCGTATGGGGTGTCAGCGCAGGCGCGTCGCCGTCAAGATCACATTGCGGGCGAACGGGTCGAGCTGGCGGCCGGCCAAGCGTTCCGTGACGGTGATCGCCTGGGTGTCGTCGTCGACCAGGCCGGCCCAGCGGATGTAGCCGCCCATGATCCCGACGATCCGGTCGCCGACCTCCTCACCGTGCACGACGACCTTGGTGCCGGCGCGCAGCAGGTCGTGCAGCTCCCGGTAGAAGCCGCGCAGCCAGGTATCGAGGTCTTCGGTGTTGAGCGGCCGGTGGCGGGAGGCCACGCCGAGCTCGTCGTAGTTGTGCAGGTTGTGCGGCGCCGGGATGATCGACACCACACAGCCGAACCCGTTCTCCCGGATCCAGATGATCTCCTCCTGGCGGCGGACCCGGCGGTGGTTCTCGCCGTAGCCGCCCGGCCGCTCGCAGACGGCCAGCTTGTCCTTGAGGATCCAGGTGAAGTTGCGCGGGGTGATGCCGAGGGCCCAGCGGCCGCGCAGCCGGGTGGCCATCATCGGTCGCCAGACGTGCCCATACCGTCGGCCGACACTACTGCGGCGCCGGCCACGATGCGCAGCCGCTGGCGGTGGCGTTCGACCCGCCGGCCGCCCGGCAGTTCGCAGGCCCGGCCGGTGCCGCACGCGACGGCCAGCACCCGGGCGATGGTGGCCGAGTCGGGCGGGTAGCCGTCGCCGGCCAGCCACCGCCGCACCGCCCGCCGGGCCGTGGCCGCCGGCGCCGCCGCCAGCGCCTTGGCGTCGGTGGCGTCGAGCTCGGACGCCAGCCCATCGACGAGCGCCAGCTCGCCGGCGATGACGTCGCCGGCGCGGGTCAGGAGGGGCACGGTGTCGCGCCCGGCGATGTCGTCGAGGAGCGGCAGCAGTTCCGTGCGCACCCTGGTCCGCACGAAGCGGGGGTCGGCGTTCGACGGATCCACGATCGGGTCCAGCCCGAGGTGGGCGCACAGCGCCGCCGTCTCGCGCCGGCGCAGGCCGAGGAGCGGTCGCGTCGGTCCGGGCGCCAGTGCGGCCAAGCCGTCAAGGGCGGCGCCGCGCAGCAGGTTGAGCAGCATGGTCTCGGCGCGGTCGTCGGCCGTGTGACCGGTCAGTGCACCGGGGGGAAGGGCGGCCTGGCGGGCGGCCCGCGCCCTGGCCTGCAGGTTCGGTCCCGGCCCGACCTCGACGCGCACGATCCGCGCGGTGACGCCGAGTTGGGCGGCGATGGCGACGGCCCGGTCAGCCTCGGCCGCCGACGACGCCCGCAGGGCGTGGTCGACGTGCACCGCCCGCACGGTGAGGCCGGCGCGGCCGGCCAGGGCCAGCAGCGCGGTGGAGTCGGGTCCGCCGGAGAACGCGCAGGTGACGGGCGAACCTGGCGGGGGGAGGAAGGCGCAGCGGGCGAGCAGCTCGTCGATCACACGGGGTTGCGATCGGGGTCGCGCTCGGCCTCGGCGCGCTGACGCTTGCTCGGATAGCGCGCCGCGGTCACGCTCTTCAGGTACCCGCCCACGAGGGCCACGCAGGCCAGCACGGACACCCCCAGCAGCACGATGCCGATCCACCAGTGCCAGATCTCGGCGGCGAGCATCGCGCCGAGGTTAGTGCCGTGACTGGCTGCGCCGGCCCCGTGTGCGGTTCTCACATGAGCGATCGGCGCTCCATGGGCGCACATCGCTCACATCACAGGTCGGCGGCGCTACTCGTCGAGGCGGGTGTCGAAGCAGCGCTCGATGCGTTCGAGCAGGCCGGGCGGCAGCTCGTCGCCTCGGCAGCGTTCGGCGATCATCAGCTTGAGCTCGGCCTGGAAGTCGAACGCTTGGAGGCAGTCGGGGCACCCCTCGAGGTGGGCGCGGATCGCCGTGTGGGCCCGCGCCGTCAGCTCGCCGTCGAGGAAGACGTCGAGCTCCCGGAGGGTGTCGTCGCATTCAGCCATCGTCAGCCATCGTCAGCAATCGTCGATCCGTCGCCGCCGGCGTTAGCGCCGGCGAGCCCACGTGCGTGTGCGAAGTCGAACAACGCCCGCTGCATCGCCTTTCTTCCCCGGTGCAACCGCGACATGACGGTGCCGATCGGGATCTCCATCATCTCGGCGATCTCTTTGTACGAGAAGCCCTCGACGTCGGCAAGCAGCACCGGCAGGCGGAAGATCTCGGGCAGGTCTTCCAGCGCCTGCTTGACCTCGTCGTCAGACAGCAGGTCGAACAGCTGATCCTCGGCGGACCGGCTGGCCATCAGGCTGTCCAGTGTGCCCAACCGGCGGTACAGGTACAGGTCCTCGACGTCGGCGAGATCGGTCTCGATCGGTCGGCGCTGTCGGGCGCGGTAGGTGTTGATGTAGGCGTTGGTGAGGATCCGGAACAGCCAGGCCCGCAGGTTCGTGCCCTCGGTGAAGCCGCCGAAGCCGCGATAGGCCCGCAGGTAGGTGTCCTGCACCAGGTCCTCGGCGTCGGCCTGGTTGCGCGTCATCCGCAGCGCCGCCGAGTACAGCTGCGGCGCGAACTGCATCGCCTGGTCGGCGAACGTCGCTTGATCCGCCACGTTGGCGACGCTACCCGGCAGCCGCGGCGGGCGATCCGAGCGTGGCCGGTCGGCCGACATCCTCGTCGGCACCGCGGACGAAGCGTTCGACGAGCTCCACCAGGCGCGAGCCCTCCTCGGCGTCGAACCGGGCCAGCAACTGGCCGACGACCTCGCGCCGCCGATCCGCCACGTCGCGCTGGCACCGTCGCCCACCGTCGGTCAGGTGCACGGTGACGACGCGCCCGTCGCGATCGTGCGGGGCACGCATCGCCAGCCCGGCCAGCTCCATCCGCTGCAGCGTCCTGGTGATCGTCGACGGATCGACGCCCAGCGCCGAGGCCAGCTCGTTCATCCGCCAACCGTCACGCCGCACGAGGAGGTCCAACACGTCGACGTGGACCGGCTCGACGGCGTCGTCCCCGGTGCCGAACAGCCGATTGCGCACGACGGCCGTGGCCGATCGCCGCCGCAGCTCGCGCAACGCCGTGGCCATCCGACCCACGAGGTCGTCCGGCGCGGCACTTGCGGCCATCGCCCCAGCGTAATCAACCGGTCTACCGGTCCGGATTCGGTCAGGTCTTGTAGCTCAGGCGCAACTTCGTCCGATAGGCGATGACGTTGCCGTTCTCGATGAGCACATCCATCTCGACGACCTCGGCGACGCACAGGTCACGATAGGCCGTGGCGGCCTGGCGGACGGCGTTCTGCGCCGCCAGCTCCCACGAATCACTGCTCGAGCCGATCAGTTCGACGACGTGGTACGTGCTGTCGGTCATGTGAGCACCTCACCGTGAGAGGTCACGCCGAGCCGGAGCACGGCAGCTGCTCGGTCTTGTCGATCATGACCAAGAGGACCGTGCTGATCGTTCACGCACTCGAAGACTCGCTCGTTCATTCGTCCTGCCTCATCCTTGCCGTCTTGATGAACTTCACGGACACGTCGAGCTCGGTGGCGAACCGGACGGTGCCATCGGGGCCGAGCTGGCAGCGCAGCCGGCGCACCTCGGCCACCCGCCCGTCGTCGAACTGGCCGGCCACCGCGCCAACCGCGAAGCGCGCCGCCTGGCCCCAGGTCGCTCCGACGCCACCCACATGGTGGACCTGGTAGACGCTCTCGTTGCCGCCGCGCACCAGCGGTGGTTCGTCGCTGGCGAAGTCGGGGCTGACCGGCTGACCGCTGAGCCGCCGGATCGCTTCCATGAGGTCGTCGGTGAGCAACTGGCGCCGACGCCTCGACGAACCGCCGTAGGCGGCCGGGTCGAGCGGCGGCCCGAAGCGCACGACGGCGCGGCGGAACGGTCGTGGCACGCGCGTCCCGATCGGCTGGACGTGCTCCGTGCCGATTAGGCCGACCGGCACGATCGGGCTGCCGGCCATCAGCGCCAGCTGGGCGACGCCGGTGTGCCCACGATGGAGCAACCCGTCGCGCGAGCGGGTGCCCTCCGGGTAGATGCCGAGGACGTCACCGCGGCGCAGCACGTCGGCGGCGACCTCCAGCGTGGCCATCGCCTTGCGGGCTTGATCCCGGTCGATCGGGATCAGACCCATCGCCGGGAACAAGCGGCGCGTCGTCCACGAGTCGAGGTACTCGGCCTTGCCGATGAAGTAGGCCCGCCGGGGGATCGACTGCAGCAGGGCCACGGAGTCGAAGAACGAGATGTGGTTGGCGGCGACGAGGGCGCCGCCGTCCGTCGGCACGTGGTGGTGGCCGTCGACGCGCACCCGCCACAGCGCCCGATAGAGCGGTCGGGCCACGGCGTTGACGACGCGGTACAGCCGATCGTCCTGCATCGCCGGCGCGGTCGACGTCACCGCTCCTGACCGTAGTGCCTCTACAATGTGTCCACATTCGATCAAGAGGTGGACACATGGACGTCGGTGTCAGGGAGCTGAAGCAACGACTCTCGTCGTACCTCGAGCGGGCGGCGGCGGGGGAGCGGATCACGGTGACCGACCACGGAGTACCAAAGGCGGTGCTCGGTCCCCTGCCCGGCGGAGACAACATCGCGCGCGGGATTGCCGAGGGCTGGATCACCGAAGCGGAGGTCGACGGACCGATGCCGCCGCCGCCTCCTCGAGCGAAAGCGTCCGTCTCCATCCAGCAGATGATCGATGAAGACCGAGGCGATGAGTGACGCTCTACCTCGACTCGAGTGCGTGGCTGAAGCGCTACCTCGACGAGCCGGACAGCGCAACGTTCAACGCCATCATCGACGCCGACACCCGTTGGGTCACGTCGCGCATCACGTGGGTCGAAGTGTGGCGCAACCTCGGCACACGCCTCGACCTCGCTGGCGCCCGTGAGCAGCGCAACGTCTTTCGAATCGACTGGCGTCATGTCGGCGTGATCGAGGTCGATGCCGCTCTGGCCGAGAGCGCCGGCCACCTCGCCGACGTCACCCGGTGCAAGAGCCTCGACGCGATCCATCTGGCTGCGCTCCAGCGCGCCGGTCCGGTCGGCATCACGCTGCTCACCGCCGATCTGCGCCAGGCACAGGCGGCGCGGTCGCTCGGCTGGACGGTTCTCGGCACCTGATCGCCCGCGCTGAGCTGGGAGACTGCGCCGATGCCGACCGCGCCATCCCTCGTCATCCGCAACGGTCTCGTCGCCGACGGCACCGGGGGCCCGGCCGTCGTCGCCGACGTGCGCATCGTCGACGGCCTCATCGCCGAGGTCGGCCAAGGTCTGGACGCCACCGCGGCCGAGGTGGTCGACGCCACCGGTCTCCTCGTGACGCCGGGCTTCGTCGACATCCACACCCACTACGACGGCCAGGCCACATGGGACCCCGAGCTGGCGCCGTCCAGCGTGCACGGCGTCACCTCCCTGGTGATGGGCAACTGCGGCGTCGGTTTCGCCCCGGCCCGACCGACCGCCGACCAGCACGACTGGCTGATCGGGATGCTGGAAGGCGTCGAGGACATTCCCGGCACGGCCCTCGCCGAGGGCCTGGCGTGGGACTGGGAGACGTTCCCGCAGTACCTCGACGCCCTCGACCGCCGCTCGTTCGCCCTTGACGTCGGGACCCAGGTGCCACATGCACCCCTGCGCGCGTACGCGATGGGCGAGCGCGGCGCCGACCCGCAGGAGGCGCCGACCGCCGACGAGCTGGTCTCGATGGCGGCGATGGTGCGTGACGGCGTCGCCGCCGGCGCCCTCGGCTTCACCACGAGCCGCACGATGGCCCACCGCACGAACCAGGGCGCGCCGCTCGGGACCCGCTACTCCAGCGAGGACGAGCTGACGGCCCTGGTGGGCGCGATGGGCGATCGAGGGGTCGTGCAGCTGATCTCCGATGCCTACCTGAGCGAGGACGAGGACTTCGCCCACGAGGAGATGCGGCTGATGCGGGCGCTGGTCGAACAGACCGGGCGCCCACTGTCGATGACGGTGCAGCAGCCCGAGCAGGTGCCCGACCGCTGGCGGGAGATGGCGGCCTGGGTCGCCGCCGCCGTCGACGACGGCCTGCCGATGCGCACGCAGGTGGCGCCGCGCCCGATCGGCGTGCTGCAAGGACTGCAAGCTTCCGTCAACCCGGTGGCGATCTGCCCGTCGTTCCGTGAGGTCGCCAGTCACTCCTTCGACGACCAGGTCCGTGCGCTGGCCGACCCCGACCGCCGCCGGCGGATCATCGAGGAGCACCAGCGGGTCGTGGCCGGCTTCGACGGGCTGGCGTCGTCGATCTTCACCGGCTTCGACCGCTTGTTCCCGATGACGGACCCCGTGGACTACGAGCCGGACCCGGCCCACAGCGTCGCTGCGCTGGCCACGGCTCGACGCCTCGACCCGGTGGAGCTGGTGCTCGATCTCATGGTCGAGCATGACGGCCGGCAGCTGCTCTACATGACGCTGTTCAACTACGCCAATGGGAACCTGGACGATGTACGCGAGATGCTGCTGTCTCCGAACTCCGTCATCGGGCTGAGCGACGCCGGCGCCCACTGCGGCGCGATCTGCGACGGCAGCTTCCCGACCACGGCCCTCGCGCTGTGGAGCAGGCGCGGGGCCGGGGCGCTGCCCGTCGAGCTGATGGTCAACCACGTGACGCAGCGCACCGCTCGCCAGGTCGGCTGGTTGGACCGTGGGGTGCTGGCACCGGGGCACCTCGGTGACGTCAACCTGATCGACCTCGATCGGCTCGCCGCCCACCGGCCGCACATCGTGCGCGACCTGCCCGCGGGTGGCCGGCGGCTCGTGCAGTCGGCCAGCGGTTACGTGCAGACGATCAAGCGCGGGGTGGTCACGTTCCGTGACGGCGTCGCCACGGGCGACCTGCCCGGTCGCCTCGTTCGCGGCGCGCAGGTGGCGGCCGCGTGACCCGGCGAACTGTGAGTTGACCGAGCGGATCTCCGCACGAGCCGCTCACCGATCGCCCACCGCGCGGCTGCTTGGCGTCCCGCGCCAGACGAGTCCTCGTCTGCAGATTGGCTGACGCGTCGCATCAGCGCGGAGTGGAGCGTCGCCCGACACGGTCGGCGAAGCGGTCGAGCGCGTCGGCGATGTCGTGGGCGATGAACTTGCGGAACCGCAAGCCGGCGTTTGCGCGCGAGAGAACGCCCAATTCGACGAGCTGCCAGACGGCTCGAGACGCCGCCGGGTTTGAGACACCGAATCGTTCTTCGACGCCGGCGATGTCTAGGACGGGGTGGCTCGGCAGCTCGGCGACGATTCGGTGCAGCACCGAGTGCGACCTGACTTTGGCTGTGGCCCCGCGCCAGGAAGCGGAGATGTGGTCGACGTCGGCCGCGAGCTGGCGACCGTTGTCGATCGCGCGGTGCGCTGCGTCAGCCGCGAGTGCAACCACCGGGGAGACGTCACCGTCGCGGTACGCGCCGAGCGCGTCGAAGTAGTGCCGGGTGTCAGCCAGGAGGCCGGCGGAGATCGGCACGATGACGTGGCGGGTGACGCCCGTCTGGCGCAGGTGGGCGTGAATAAGCGCCCGGCCAGTTCGGCCGTTGCCGTCGGGGAACGGATGGATGGTCTCGAATTGGGCATGGGCGACCATCGCCTGGATGAAGGGATCAAGGTCGTTTCGGCGCATGAAGGCGACGAGGTCTTCCATGCCCTCAGGCACCCTGCTGTGGTGCGGCGGCACGAACTCGGCGTCGTGGGGCGATGGTCGGCGCCCGCCGATCCACACCTGCTCGTCGCGCCACTGTCCGACGATGCGAGGGTTGCTCGCTTCGAGCAGCGCACGGTGCATCTCGATGATGGCCGCGGTGCTCGGGTTGTCGGCGAGCGCGAGCGCGGCGTTCATGGCGCCCGTGTTCGAGGCGATGATCGTGGCGTTGCGCCGAGAGGTGTCGCCCGCCTCGGCCATGAGGATCGCCTTGGCGCGAGCGGTCAGCTGTTCGATCTGCGATGACGCCGCAGACTCGGATCGCAGGAGCAACGACGCGAAGGGGGCGAACCGAACGTCGATGTCGGTGTCGAATCGGGCGATCTCGGCGACGGCGCCGGTGGCGGCGACGGTGGCGTCGTCGTCGACGCGCACTTTGAGGTCCGCGATGGCCGGCACCAGCGCGGCGCGATACCGGCCGGACATGCGACCGTCAGCAGGGTCCCAGGGGCGCTCCTCCCAGCCGATCGTCCAGGGGTTGTGCTCGCCGATCTCGGGGCCGGCTTTGTCGCGAGCCCGGTCTTGGGCGCCATCGGGTCCGCCTGTCGGATGTCGACGTTGGATCGGCATGGGATCGTTGCCTCCAGAAGCTGCTATTCAAACGCTAGCGGTCAAAGGTTGGACGAGCTGCAACCGATCGCAACGTTTCGCCGCAGCGTCCCCACCGGCGACCTGGCCGGTCGCATTGTGCGCGGCCCGGGCAGCGACCCGTTGCCGCCGCCTGATCGCGATCAGCGGTAGTCCGGGTTCGGGAAGTCTGGCCGGCAGCCGGCATCCCACGCCGAGCGCTGGTTGCCGTGCGCCGGCACACCACCGCGGTCCTTCAACATGCGCGCCGTGTGCATCAGGTTCCAGGTCATGAACGTGGTGTTGCGGTTGGTGAAGTCGTTGTCCGGTCCACCCGATCCGACGTCGAGGTAGGAGGGTCCGGGGCCGACCTCGCCGATCCAGCCCGCATCGGCTTGCGGGGGGATCGTGTAGCCGAGGTGCTGCAGCGAGTAGAGCACGGCCATCGAGCAGTGCTTGACGCCGTCCTCGTTGCCGGTGACGAGGCAGCCAGCAACCTTGCCGTAGTAGGCGTACTGGCCGGCCGTGTTGAGCTCGCTGGAGTTGCCGTACAACCGCTCGATGACGCGGGCGCAGACCGAAGAGATCTGGCCCAGCCAGATGGGCGTCGTGAGCACGAGGATGTCGGCGGCCATGACCCGCTCGAAGAGGGCCGGCCACTCGTCGCTGTCCGCGCCGTGCTCGGTCATGTCGGGGTAGACGCCCGTGGCGATGTCGTGGTCGACGGCGCGGATCAGGTCGACCGTGATGCCGTTGGCCTCCATGATCGAGGTGGAGATGCGCGCCAGACCCTCGGTGTTGGAGACGGCCGGGGAGCGCTTGAGGGTGGCGTTGACGAACATGGCGCGCAGGTCCGTGAAGTCCCACGTGCTCTCGTCGCACAACTGCTGCTGGTACTCGTTCAAGGTCGCCGATGTTGCCACTACAGCCGGTCGGTGACTGGCAGGTGAACGACTGCGACGGCGCGAGCGGCCGGCCGCCGACCGATCTCACGTCCGGCCCGAGGGCTGCTGTCGACAAGCTGGAGGGAGCGATGCAACGTGTTCGTCGAGGGCCCAAGCGGTCCGTCGTCAGGTTCGGTGCCGGCGCGCTGGCCGTGCTCACCATCGCCGGTGCACACCTGGTGGCTGCACACACCCCCGCTAGGCCCGGCGCCCAAGGAGATCCAGCTGCAGGTGCTGTCGTTCAACGACTTCCACGGCCACCTGCAGCCGCCGCAGGGCGCCGACGCCACCCTCGGCGCGCAGCTCGACCCGTCGGCGACACCCGTCGGCGGCGCGGAGTACCTGGCTTCCACGCTGACCGCACTGCGGGGCAAGGCCGCCAACTCGGTCACGGTGGCCGCCGGCGACCTGATCGGCGGCACGCCCTTCCTGTCCGGGCTGTTCCACGACGAGCCGGCGGTCGAGTCGCTCAACGCGATGGGACTCGACGTGTCGGGCGTCGGCAACCACGAGTTCGACGAGGGCGTGGACGAGCTGTTGCGGATGCAGAACGGCGGCTGTCACCCCGAGGACGGTTGCTACGCGCCGTGGGGTCCGGGCGGCTACCCGGGCGCCGACTTCCAATGGCTGGCCGCCAACGTGGTGTACGAGGAGGCCGGGGACACGGTGCTGCCCGGGACGACCGTGCAGGAGATCGGCGGCGTCAAGGTCGGCTACATCGGCATGACGCTCGAGGACACGCCGGTGCTCGTGGCCCAGTCGGGGATCGTGGGCATCGATTTCCTCGACGAGGTCAGGACGGCCAACCGGGCCGCACGGGCGCTGAAGGCGCAGGGGGTCAAGACGATCATCGTGCTGCTGCACGAGGGTGGGCTGCAGTCCGGCACGTTCAACGACTGCGTCGGCATCTCGGGACCGATCGTCGAGATCGCCGAGAACCTGCACTCCGAGATCGACCTCGTGGTGACCGGACCCACCCACCAGCCCTACGTCTGCGACATCCCCGATCCGAACGGCAAGCCGCGCATGGTCACGTCGGCGTCGTCGTTCGGCCGGGTGGTCACCGAGACCACCTTGACCATCAACACCCGCAACGGCCAGGTCGATCGCACGCGCACGACGTCCACCAACCACCTCGTGGCGCGGACGGCGGCCGATCCGGTGCAGACCGAGATCGTCGGTCGGTGGCTCGCCGCCTCGGCGCCGATCGCCAACGAGGTCGTCGGGTCGATCACGGCGAACATCACCCGCTCCCCGAACCGGGATACGGAAGGTCCTCTGGCCAACCTGATCGCCGATGCGCAACTGGCCGCCACGGCGGCGCCGGTCAACGGCGGGGCGCAGATCGCCTTGATGAACCCGGGCGGGGTGCGCGCCGACCTGACGTTCGCCCAGATCTCCGGGGGTGAGCAGCCGGGCGAGGTGACCTACGGCGAGGCCTTCGCCGTGCAGCCGTTCGGCAACACGCTGATCAGCATGGACCTCACCGGTGAGCAGCTGGAGCGACTGCTCGAGCAGCAGGCGATCGAGGGTCGGCCGGGTGGGCGCAACGTGCTCATCTTCGGTGTGTCGGCGGGCTTCTCGTTCACGTACGACGGCGCCGCGCCCTTCGGTTCCCGAGTCTCCAACGTGACGCTCGACGGGGCGCCGATCGATCCGGCGGCGACCTACCGGGTCACCACCAACAGCTTCCTCGCCGACGGCGGCGACGGCTTCACGGTGTTCACGGAGGGCACCAACCGGGCCGGCGGCGGCGAGGACCTCGTCGCCTTCACCGACTACCTCGGCGCCAACCGCCCGGTCGCCCCACCACCGGACCGCATCGTCGGCATCTGACCTCACGAGGTGAGGGGTGAGGGGCCTCACGCCCCTCACCCCTCACCGCCCGCCGACGGACCACGTCGCACGCCGTACCGTCTGGGCACGTGTCGATCGTGGCGACCAGCCGAGAGCGTCTGCGCGTGCCCGGCGAGCAGCTCTACGCGGTGCCGCTGTTGCCGACGGCCGGTGACGACGGACCGGCGGCCCACCTGTTCGTCGAGCGGGCGCGCGCCGTGAGCGCCGGGTTCGACCCTGGCCCGACGGAGCGGGCCAGCATCGCCGAGATCGTCCGCCGCCTCGACGGCCTCCCGCTGGCGATCGAGCTGGCCGCCGCGCGCCTCCACACACTGGACGTCGACGAGGTGGCGGCGGGCCTCGACCGCCGTTTCGAACTCCTGTCGTCCGGCGCCCGTACCTCGACGCGCCACGGTTCGCTGGAAGCGGCGGTCGCCTGGTCTTACGAGTTGCTCGACCCGGACCAACGACGGACGTTCACCGACCTGTGCGTCTTCACCGGTCCGTTCATCGCTGAGGACGCCGCGGCGGTGTGCGGCATCGACGTTGGACGTGCTGGCGCCGTGCTCGATCAGCTCGCCGAGCGTTCGCTCGTCACGCGTGCGCCCAGCCGGCAGTTCGTCCTGCTGGAGACGCTGCGGGCGTTCGGCAGCGAGCAGCTCATCGCGGACGGGCGCTTCGAGCAGGCCGGCGAGCGTCACGCACGGCACTACGTCGAGTGGGTCGAGGGCGCGGACCGCCGACTCCTGATGTCTGCTCACGCCATCGCCGACATCGACGCGGCACTCCCCGAGCTGCGGGCAGCCCTCAATTGGCTGCTCGACCACGACGAGGTCGCGCTGGCCGGGTCTTTGGTCAGCGCCCTGACGAACTACGGGTTCTTCCGGTTGCGCCCCGATGTCCTGGCTTGGGCCGAGCGCGTCGTCGCCGCAGACCCCGACGATCGCAGCCCGGTCGCGCCGCTCGTCTGGGCCGCCGGCTCGTATGCAGCTTGGATGGCCGGCGACGTGGGCGAGGCGGGAGCCCGCAGCATCCGCGCGGTGGACCTGGGCGAGCGCAACGACGGTCACGTGCCGGCCGAGGTGGCGTTGGTGCGGGGCAACCACGCCCTGTTCGAGGGCCAGCTCGCTGATGCCGGCGCGTGGTACCGGCGCGCCGCCGACGCCGCGGTGGACGAGCCGGTTGAACTGCTGTTCGCACGCGCCACCGAGCTACTGGCCATGGCCTACGCCGCTGACCCCGAGGTGTCCGAACGGGCGGCGGCGTTGCTGGCCGACCTCGGTGAGGCATGCACGCCCTGCGCCGCCTACGTCTGGTACTGCGCGGGTGAGGCCGACCTGACCATCGATGTGGAACGGGCGCAGGCGCGTCTCGCGCGGGCCATCGAGCTGGCCGAGCTGACCGGAGCATCGTTCGTCACGGGCGCCGCCGGAACCTCGAAGGCGTCGATCGAGTCCCGGCTCGGCGACCCGATCGTCGCCGCCGACGACTATCGACGGCTGATCGACCACTGGCGCCGGGCCGGGATGTGGTCGACGCAGTGGACGATGCTGCGCTCGATCGCCGGACTGCTGGCGCGCCTCGGGTTGGACCACGACGCGGCCGTGCTGACCGGCTCGGTGCTGGCGACGCGGGCCGGCCATCGCATCTTCGGCGAGGACGAGGTCGCGTTGGCCGACCTCGGCCAGCGGCTGCGGGACCGCTTGGGCGACGACGCCTACGGCACGGCGCTCACCGCCGGCGCGGCGCTCGACGGCGACGCCGCCGTCGAGCTCGCGCTGCGCGGCCATCGCCGGCGGGCACGACCCGCCCGATGAGGGCATCGGGCACGAAGACGCCGTCGAGGATGGTGTCGTGGCTCTAGGTCGGGCGCATGCCGAGGGTGTCCCAGGTCTCGACGACGGTGACGCCGGGGCTGGTGCGCTCGACGAAGGCGTGCACGACCTGCGGGCCGCCGGGCGCGTCGGCGTCCATGGCGTGAGCGCCGAGCCATGTCCAGGCCGGGCCGTTGGACCCGAACTGCTTGCGGCCGGTCAGGCGGTAGCCACCCTCCACCCGCTCGGCGCGGCACGTCGACAGCAGGACCGGGATGTCGTTGCCGGTCTCGGCGTGGCCGGCGGCGAAGACCTCACCGGCGACGACGGCATCGAGCATCCAGCGCAACGAGCTGTCGCCGGCCCGATCGAGCTCGGCGGCGATGCCCACCCAGTAGGAGTGCATGCTCATGGCCAGCGCGGTCGCCGGCAGTAGCGAGCCAGGCGGCGCTGGCTGGTGGCCATCTGGGCCAGGTCGAAGCCCCAGCCGCCCAGGTGCGACGGCACGGCGGCGGCCAGGTAGCCCGCGGCGCGCAGCTCGTCCAGATCCTCGTGGAAGTAGGTGTTGGTGCGATCGAGCTCGCCGGCGCGGGCACGGAAACGCTCCAACATGTCAGTCGGCAGCTCGGTGAGCTGCGATGGGCCGTTCAAGGTGATGGTCATGACGGCGACGATGAGCGGAGGCGCTGACATGGCGCTCACACCCGCTGGCATGCGGTGCCAGCGGGTGGCAGCAGGGTGAAAGCGGTGGCGTGGACGCTGTCCACATGACCAAGCAACACCGCACCAAGCTCACCGCTCGTCACCTCATCGTGCCGGCCGTCATGGCCGCCGGCGTCCTGGCGTCGCCCGCGATCTCGTTCGCCGACACGTCCCCGATCACCTGCGGCGTCGTCACCAGCGACGTCCGGCTGCGTGCCGATCTGCTCGACTGCGCCGGTCCCGGCCTCGTGGTCGGGGCGTCCGGCGTGACGATCGACCTCGCCGGGCACGTCATCGACGGCACCGGATCGGCCACTGGCATCGACAACGAAGGCGGTCACGACGACCTTCGCATCACCGGCGGCACCGTCCGAGGCTTCCGCTTCGGCGTCGAGCTGTTCGAGACCAGCGGGGCGCGACTCGATCGACTGATTGTCGAGTCCAACCTGATCGGTGTCGTCGCCGGCCGCTCCTCCGACATCGAGCTCGACCGGGTGACCGTCGACGCCAACGTGTCGAGCGGGATCGACATCACGTTCAGCGACGGCGTCGCCGTGCGTCGCAGCAGCGCTGTCGGCAACGGTTTCGCTGGCGTCGTGGTGCGGTTCTCGGACGGCACCGTCCTCGAGCGCAACACGGCGACCGGCAACGACAGCTCCGGGCTGACGGTCGACGGTTCCACCGGTGTTCGCGCGGAACGCAACCACACGCACGCCAACGGCTTCAACGGCATCGAGGTCGTCAACACCGAGGACGCAGTCATCGACCGCAACGAGGCGGGCGGCAACGTCGAGCACGGCATCTCCATTGACCGGCCGGGCAACGTCGTCTCCCGCAACCGCACCTTCGATAACGAGGGCTTCGGCATCTCGGCGCCAGACGGGACGATCGACGGCCGCGGCAACCAGGCCACCGGCAACCTCGCTGGCGACTGCACCGGGGTGGCGTGCTGATGAACGGCACCACCACCGCCACCACCACCGACATCGCCGAGCTGGCCACGATCCTGTCCATCTGGGCTCACCCCGACGACGAGACGTACCTCGCCGGCGGGGTGATGGCCGCGGCCCGCGACAACGGGCAACGCGTCGTCTGTGTGACCGCCACGCTCGGCGAGCACGGCACCCCGGACCCGGGGGCCTGGCCTCCCGACCGGTTGGGCCGGCTGCGCCGCTGGGAGGCGGCGGCGGCGATGGCCGTGCTCGGCGTGGGCGACCATCGCGTCCTCGGACTGCCCGACGGCGCCCTCGACCGTCACGAGGGGCACGGCCGGGCGATGGTCGGCCGGCTGCTCGACGAGGTGCGGCCGGACACGATCCTCACGTTCGGACCCGACGGGATCACGTTCCACCCGGACCACATGGCCGTGCACCGCTGGGTGACAGCGGAGTGGGCACGGCGCGGCCGGCTCGCCCGCCTGCTGTACGCAACGTCGACGGCCCAGCACCTCGCCCGCTTCGGTCAGCTCTACGACGAGTGGGGCGTCTACATGACCGACGAGCGCCCGACCGGCGCCCGTTGCGACGAGCTCGCAGTGCACCTCGAGCTCGACGGCGTAGAGGTGGATCGCAAACTCGCCGCCCTCGCTGCGATGACCTCGCAGACCGGAACGGTCATGGCAACGCTGGACCGGACCACCTACACCGCATCAGTCGCCGAGGAGGCATTCGTCGACGCTTTCGTGGCCGCCGGCCGCCGCCACGCCCTCGTGAGCGCGGCCATGGCCGAGTGGTGACCGGGCTCGCGAGGCCTCCTGGTCAGGGAGCTGGGTGGAGGGCCCGAAAAGGGGGAGGGTCGAGCGCAACTCCGAAGCAAGGAGAAACCCAGCCGAAACCTGCGAAAACG
>JBPCJL010000036.1:0-3154 GCA_051005355.1 Ilumatobacteraceae bacterium | reverse complement strand
CTTCTGCGCCAGCGTCCGCGCCGACCCCGACCGTCCCTCGGGCCGGGTGCTGCTCCTGGACGACCTGCGCCACGCTTACGTCGACCTCGCCGACCCGACGCACCTGGAGTTCCAGTACACGCAGCTGTTCGGTGACGTTCTCGACAGCATCGCTCCTTCAGGCCGTCCGCTCGACGCACTGCACCTCGGTGGAGGCGGGTTCACGATGCCGCGGTACCTGGAGGCGACTCGGCCCGGCTCGGACAGCCTGGTGCTCGAGCTCGACCCTGGGGTCGTGGCGGTCGCCGAGGACGAGCTGGGGTTCCGGGCCGGCCCCGAGCTGCGCGTCGTCACCGGCGACGCCCGCAACCACGTCGGCAACGTCTCCACCGATTCGGTCGACGTCGTGATCGGCGACGCGTTCGGTGGGCGTGCGGTGCCGTACCACCTGACGACGCGGGAGTTCACCGCCGAGATCGCTCGCGTGCTGCGGCCCGGCGGCGTGCTGGCACAGAACATCATCGACCAACCGCCGCTGCGCTTCCTGCGCGCCGAGATCGCCACGCTGCGCGAGGTGTTCGCCCACGTCGCCGTCATCGCCCCGCCCGGCCGGTTCGACGGCACCGCGCTCGGCAACACGATCGTCGTGGCCAGCGACGAGCTCGTCCCGGTCGACGCGCTGCGGGCCGAGATCGCGGCGCGGGATGACGACGACGTGGTGATCAGTGAACCCGCCGAGCTCGACGACCTGGTCGGTGACAGCCCCGTGCTCACCGACGACTACGCCCCCGTCGACCAACTCCTCAGCTGAAATCTGGGCTCTTTGTCACTGGGCGTCGGGGATGGCGTCGCGGGTGCGGTCGACGCAGCCCTGCAGCTGCTCGCGCAGCGCGGGGTCGAGGGCCGGGTCCTGCGCGGCGGCGACGCCCGGGTAGACGATGCGGCTCGACTCCTCGTTGCAGAGGATGACCGACGACGTGGCGAGCTGCCAGTTGCCGGGGCCGTCCTCCTGGAAGCGCAGCACGGCGGCGAGGCCGTCGCGTGAGCGCGGGTCGGAGTATCGGCCGGTCTGCCCCGGACGCGCCATGCCGGACAGCAGGTTGCCGATGCTCCACCACACCGGCGTGTCGTTGAGCACCTCGAAGCCCTGCACGACGTGGGGGCCGTGGTGGACCAGCGCGTCGATGTCTGCCGACGCGGTGACGGCGGCGGCGAAGTCGCGGTTCTCGGCGATCGGCTGCTCGGTCATCTCCTTGAACAGGTGGATGCTGACGATCACCAGCTCGGCGCCGGCCTGGCGCACGGCGACGACGTCGGCGGCGACGCGATCCGGGTCGGTGGTGTGGTTCATCCGCCACTCGTCGGCGTGCAGGTCGGTGTTGGAACGCTTTTTTGAGTGGAGGTGGGCGAGGCGGATGCCGCGGGCCTCGAACGTCGTCGGCACCGCCTCCTCGGGCCGCCGTGCCGTGCCGGACCAGGAGATGCCGAGCTGCTCCAGGGCGTCGATCGTCGAGTCGATGCCGGCGTCGCCGACGTCGTAGCTGTGGTTGGAGGCGGTGGTGCAACGGTCGAAGCCGGTGGCCTTGATCGCCGGGCCCATCTCGTACGGGGCGACGATCAGGTTGCCGCCGTACGGCGAGCGGCCGATGCCGCCGAAGCTCTCGCCGGGCCGGCCGATGGGGATCTCCATCTGGCAGATGGCCAGGTCGAATGACTGCACGAACGGCGTGATGGGGGCGAAGACCGGGGTGAAGTCGAAGCGGGCGCCGGTCCCGGCAGCCCCAGCCTCGCCGGCGGTGATGACGGGGTTCTCGGTCAGGATGTCCCCGGTCAGCACCACGCTCAAGGACCGCTGCCCGACCGGCGCCACCGTCGTCGCCGGCTGCGTCGTGGTCGGTGGCAGCGTGGAGGTCGTTGGTGCGGCGGAGGTGGGGGCGCCGGACGTGTTCTCGGCGGTCGTGGCGTCGTCGAGCGGGGCGCTTGACGCCGTCGACGGGTCGAACGCCTCGGGCGTGGCGACGGCCGATCCGGTCGGCGCGGGCCGAGCATTCGGCGCCGAGCCGATGGCCTCGTCACGTTCGGGCGACAGCCAGCCGAGGGCGGCTACGACGACGGCGATGACGCACACCGCGCCGAGCAGCACCAGCCGTCGCACGCCCGCCGTCACCGGCCGGGATGGTACTCACCAGGTGCGCAGCCGACCGCGGACCATCCGAGTGTTTGCGTGCATCGGAGTGTTTGCTGCGGGGCCTCCCCCCACCAAACACTCCGATGGGTTCGTCGGCTGCGTCAGGCTCAGGGGTCCGAGAGGGCGTAGAAGTAGCCGTCGCGGGTGCCGACGAAGATCCGGCCGTTCCAGAGCGCCGGCGTCGACTCGACGTTGGCCGGGAGCTGCACCGTCCACTTCGGCGCCGGCGGACCGCTGGTCGAGAGGTCCCAGGCGTGCACGACGCCGGTGGCGTCGGCCTGCACGAGGACGTCGTCGACGACGACCGGCGAGCTCATCACCGACGGCGGAAGGTCAATCGTCCAGCGGATCGCACCCGTCGCCCGGTCGATGCCAAGCATCGGGCCGGTGTAGGTGGGCCAGATCAGCAGGTCGCCCCACAGGGCCGGCGTCGACCAAGTGCCGCTCTTGTCGCCGATCTGGTCCGGGATGGACCACACGACAGGATTGTCCGGCCGGCGCGGGTCGACCTTCAGCAGCTGGCCGATCTCGCGGCCCCGTTCGTTGCGCCGGTCCCACTCCTGACCGACGTAGAGGAAGCCATCGGCGTCGGCGACGATGGTGGCGTCGGTGTCGTCGCCGCTCCAGAAGCGGAACGTGCGGGTGATCTCACCCTGCCCGGTGCGCAGGCTGCTCAGGTCCCACCCCTGCACCAGCCCGCCGGACGAGGTGAAGTAGGCGGTGTCGCCGACCAGCGTGACGGCGTTCTCGACCGAGACGCGGTCGTCGGGGAGGTTGGCCAGCAGCTCGTCGTCCCACGCCGGCGCGGTGAAGATCAGCTCCGGCGCGACCTGGACCAGGCCGTCGGGCCCGTAGGTGCGGTTCAGCCGCACGACGTGGAACCGGCTGTTCTCGCCGCCGGTCACCAGGTAGTCGCCGACGATCAGCGGGGCGGCGTCCCAGTCGCTGTTCCACAGGCGCGGCTGCAGCGCGGCGTCCTTGGAGTCG
>JBPCJL010000035.1:0-3755 GCA_051005355.1 Ilumatobacteraceae bacterium | reverse complement strand
GTTCTTCAGCCGGTCGACGGCCGGCCCCGACAGCACGCCGTGGGTGGCCATCGCCCACACCTCGGTGGCGCCGCGGGCCATCAGCAGGTCAGCGGCGGACGTGATGGTGCCCGCGGTGTCGATCATGTCGTCGGTGAGGACGCACAGCCGGTCGCGCACGTCGCCGATCACCTCCGTCGCCTTGGCCACGTTCGGCGTGCCCTTGGGCCGGCGCTTGTAGCAGAACGCCAGGTCGGCGCCCAAGGCCGAGAGGTGCTGGGCCATCCGCTCGGCGACCTTGATCCGCCCGGCATCGGGCGAGACGATCACCGGCTCGTCGGCGTGCTCGCGCAGGTAGCCCTCGAGCACCGGCATGGCGGTGAGGTGGTCGACCGGGCCGTCGAAGAAACCCTGGATCTGGCCGGCGTGGAGGTCGATCGAGATCATCCGCTTGGCGCCCGCCGCCTTGAACATGTCCGCCACGAGGCGGGCCGTGATCGGCTCACGGCCCTCTGCCTTGCGGTCCTGGCGGGCGTAGCCGTAGAACGGGCAGACGGCGGTGATCCGCTTGGCCGACGCCCGGTAGGCGGCGTCGATCATGATCAGCTGCTCCATGATCGAGTCGTTGATCGAGCGACCGTCGACGCCGTAGTGGCTCTGCATGATGAAGACGTCGTTGCCGCGCACGCTCTCGGCGAAGCGGGGACGCAGCTCGCCATTGGCGAACTCGACGATGTTGGGGTGACCGAGCTCCTGGCCGAGGTGACCGGCGACGGCGGCGGCCAACCCCTCGTGCGTCCGCCCGGAGTAGAGCGCCAGCTTCTTGGTGGTCACCTTCTCCACAGGTGGCGTCTCCCCCTTCGCGGTGTCCCGCGCTAGTCCGCGCCCGCAGTGTAGAACGCGCCGGTCACGGTGCCCGAGGCGACCGACGATCCGGCCGGCAGGTGGGCGTACGGCCCGACCCTGGCGCCGGCGCCGATCTCGGCGTCGATGCCGACGGTGTGCTGCACCCGGCAGTCGGTGCCGACGACGCAGTCCTCGAGGCGGGTGTCGGGGCCGACCTCACTGCCGTCGCCGACGACGGTCGAGCCTTCGAGGATCGTCCCCGGATAGAGCGTCACGTCGCGACCGAGCCCGACGGTCACGTCGATGAACGTCTGGCGGGGGTCGAGCATCGTGACGCCGTTGAGCAGCCACTGCCGGTTCGTGCGAGCCCGCAGCTCGCGCTCCGCGAGGGCCAGCTGCCAGCGGTCGTTGACACCCTGGGTCTCCTCGGCCGGGGCCTGCACGCACCCGATGCGGTGACCCATTCCGCTCAGCACGGCGATCACGTCGGTGAGGTAGAACTCGCCCTGCGCGTTGTCCGGCGAGAGGTGGCGCAGCGCCGGCCCGAGGACCTCGCGGCGGAACGCGTAGATGCTGGTGGCGATCTCCTGGACAGCCGCCTCCTCGTGGCTGGCGTCGCGCTGCTCGACGATGCGCAGCACCCGACCGTCCGGGGCCCGGATCACGCGGCCGTAGCCGGTCGGGTCGGCCACGACGCTCGACAGCACGGTCGCCGCGCTGCCGTTGGCGACGTGGACGGCGACCAGCTCGTCGAGGGTGTCGGGCCGCAGCAGCGGGGTGTCACCGGGCAGCACGACGACGGTGGACTCGTCGTCGAGGTCGTCGCCGGGGAACGCTGTGATGCCGATGGCGGCGGCGTCACCGGTGCCGCGCTGGTCAGCCTGCTCGACGAAGACCACGTTGGCCCAGTGGGGGGCCTGGTCCTGCACCTTCTTGGTGACCTGCTCGGCCCCGTGGCCGACGACGAGGGCGGTGCGGTGGGGACGGAGGTGCTCGAGGGCGTGGATGACGTGCAGCACCATCGCCCGCCCGCAGATCATGTGCAGTGGTTTGGGCCGGGCGGAGCGCATGCGCGTTCCCTCCCCGGCCGCCAGGACGATCGCCGAGACGCTCATTGGTGCACCATCGACGAATGCGACGGGTTCGAGGCTTCGCCGTCAACCGGGCACCAATGAGCATGTCGCCGCAGAGCCGGCGACGAAGAAGCACCGCGTCGAGGATTCACTTGCTCGAAGACTCGCTCGCTCATGTTGTGCTCCGGGTGGGGGGCGTCGAACTGGGTGTCAGGAGGGTCATGGCTCCGGGGAGAGGAATCGAACCCCTATTCACTGGACCAAAACCAGGCGTCCTACCGATTGAACGACCCCGGACTGTCGCGCCGATGAACGCAAGGTATCGCGCCCGCCGCCCGCCCGTTCGGCATGGTTCCCAGCTCTGTGTCACAACAAGTTCGCCAGAACGCGAATTCTCGTGACAGAGACACGGACCGAGGGTCGCCATGACACCCCTGTGCTTCAACTGCCGGCATGCGCGATGACCTGACCCGGCTGACCGATGTCTCCAACGAACAACTCGGGGCGGTGACAGCCGCCCAGCTGAGCGCGGCGGGCGTCGATGCCGGGCGACGATGGCGTCGGGTGCAGAGCGGCGGGATGGACAAGGTTGGCGTGCGCACCTACCGGAGTCCCTTCGTGCCACCGTCGGAGGTCTCTGACCTCTGGGCACTCGTCCTCGACTGCGGGGGCGACACGTTCGTGTCGGGCCCGACCGCCGCCGCGCTGCTCGGGTTCGACGGGTTCCGGCTCCGGCCGCCGTTCCACGTCACGATCGTCCGCGGACGCAACGTGGCACGCGTCGGCCATTGCATCCACACCACGACGGAGCTGCCGGCGGTCGACCGGGGGACGGCGCACGGTCTGCCCGTGCTGGCGCCGAGCCGGGCACTGATCGACCTTTCTCGTTTCGTGGGGCCGAAGGCGCTGACGGCCGCGCTCGATTCGGCGCTGCGCGACGGCCTCACGACCGAGGAGCACCTCCATGCCCGCATCGTGGACCTCCGCTCGCGCGGTCGATACGGCATCCCGAAGCTCATCGCGGTGATCGACGGGTGCGCGGCAAGTCGGGGCGGGCACAGCTGGCTGGAACGACGCTTCCTCGAGCTCTGCCACCGAGCCGGTCTTCCGCAGCCGCAGACCCAGGTGGTGAGCAGCCGCGCCCGTGACCGGCTCGTGCGGGTCGACTGCCGGTTCGCCAGCACGCCGGTCGTCGTCGAGGTGCTGGGCTACCGATGGCACCGCACCAAGGACCAGCTCACGCGCGACGCCGAACGCCTCAACGCCCTCGTGATGGACGGCCTGCGACCGATCCACTTCACCTACGACCACATCACCGCAGAGCCCGACTGGGTCATCGCCCAGCTGCGCACTGCGCTCGCCTGCGCAGCCTGACCCGTCTGTGTCACGACAAGTCCGCCCGAACGCGACCTGTCGGGACACAGACGAAGAGGGCGGCGGGCGGGAGCGGCGGGTCGGGCCGATAGCTTGCTCAGGTCTATGGGATCGCTGATCAAGAAGCGTCGCAAGCGGATGCGCAAGAAGAAGCACAAGAAGATGCTGAAGGCCACCCGCTGGCAACGACGGGCCGGCAAGTAGTCCAGCGTTCTAGCGCCAGCGCTATCAAGGCGCCGACCGGGCGCTACCAGTACGGATGAGCGACCATCTGCACGGTGGTTCCGTCATCGCGACGGATCGTGCAGCGGACACCGTAGGGCCGCCAGGACCACCCTCTACAGTGGCGCCGCTGAGATCTGAAGGGAGGGTCTTGAAGCGCTCCTCGTACTCTCGCTCGCAGTCGTCACCACCCTGCTCGCCCACAAATAGAACGGAGGGCATCACGACGAGCAGTGCCACCAACAACAGGAAAGCGAGGAG
>JBPCJL010000034.1:0-7193 GCA_051005355.1 Ilumatobacteraceae bacterium | reverse complement strand
AAGGTGCGCAGCGGCTGATCGATGCCGTTCTCGTCGAAGCTGAACACTTCGAACACGGCCCGTGCCGGGTCGCCGTCGGCCCCGAGGTCCAGGCCGCCGCGCCGGCCCTCGTAGTCGATGTTGCGGTCGTCGCCGAGCAGCTCGACGCACTCGGCGAAGTCGGCGCAGGCGACACCGGTCGAGCTGACCTCCGTGATCCGCTCGGCCATCACCACCGGGTCGTCGGAACCGGCCTGCTCGGCGGCGAGGGCGATGAGGTTGAGGCAATCGACGGCGTTCGTGCCGAACAAGCCCGGCGCCTCCTCCGCACTCAGCGGTCGGGCCAGGGGCGCCACGCCGCGCACCTGCTCGCGCAGCTGCGGGCGCAACGACTCCAGCAGTGCCGGTGAGGCCGGCGTGCGCATGGCGCCGTTGACGACCACGTCGGGCAGGGCGCCGTCCTCGAACCGTCCGGCGATCTCGCCGAGCGCCGACAGCATCCGGGTCCCCTCGTCGGCGTCGCCGATGATGACGACCACACCCACGCCGGACTCGGCCAGCTCAGTGGCCTGGGCGGCCAGGTCCTCGTCGCCGCTGGAGAACGGCACGATGACCTCGACGGCGAGCTGGCGCCCCTGCAGCGCGGCGATCGTGGAGCGGGCCAGCGGCCGCCCGTACGTGTCGTCCAGGAAGGCGACGGCGACGGTGGGCGCCCCCGTCTGCTCGGCCAGCTCGGCGATGGCCGCCGCCTGCAGCGTGTCGCTCGGCACCGTCCGGAAGAACCGATCGGAACCCGGGTACTCGTCGAGGGCCTGTGCCGTCGCTGTCGGCGAACAGGCCATCACGCCCCCGGCCAAGAGGTCACCGAGCGCACCGAGCGCGACGACCGACGACGTCGGACCGATGACGGCGTCGACGTCGGTACCGAGCAGCGCCTCGACAGCGTCGCCGGCGGCGGCGAGCGTCGTGCCTTCGTCCTGCGGCACCAGTTCGACATCCGTGCCGCCGACCCCGCCGGCGGCGTTGATCTGCGCCACGGCGGCGTCCGTGGCGGCGAACACGGACTGGCCGATCGCCGCGCCGTCACCGGTCATCGGCGCCATGACACCGACGCGCAGCACGCCGTCGTCCACGCGCGGCGCGTCGGTCCCGGCGGTGACCACGGGAGGCGACGGCGTGGTGCCACCGGTCTCGTCATCTCCCGTGCACGCACCGGCGACGATCAGCGGGAGGGCGGCGATCAGGACGCGTCGACGCTGGCCAACGCCCCGGAGCACCGACGCACTGTAGATGCGGGGGACATTCGCCCAGTCGCGGCGGCCGGGCGGCCGCGGCGCCGATCCCGTAACTTGCGCCGATGGCCTCGACCGCTGTCTCGGATCGAGCGGCGGCGATCGCCGACGTCGGCGTCGGTGGGCGGGCCCTCTGCCGCCGGCTCTCCGATGTCACCGACGAGCTGCTGGCGCGGCTGTGGGCCGAGGCCGGCGGTCAGGCGCGCGTCCGCAAGGGTTCGGCTGCGCTGATCGCCGTGGGCGGGTACGGGCGGCGCGAGCTGGCGCCGTACAGCGACGTCGACGTGGTGCTCGTCCACGATCGGCGCGCCCGAGGCGTCGAGGAGCTGGCGGGTGCGCTGTGGTACCCGCTGTGGGACGGCGGGCTGGCGCTCGGTCACGCCGTGCGCTCCGTCGACGACCAGCTCGACCTGGCGGCCGAGGACCTCGACACGGCGACCGCGCTGCTGTCGGCGCGATGGCTGGCCGGGGACGAGGAGCTGGCCGGCCGCCTGGCCATTGACACGCTGGCGTCGTGGCGTCGCCATGGTCGTCGCTGGCTCGACCTCCTGCGCGCGGGCGTCCTCGAGCGCCGGGCCCGCGCCGGTGACGTGGCCTACCTGCTCGAGCCGGACCTGAAGGACGCCCACGGTGGTCTGCGCGACGTCCACACGCTGTGGTGGGCGGGCGCGGCCGAGCTCGTCGTCCCGGCCGAGGACCACGCCACCCTCGAGCACTGCTACAGCACCTTGGTCGACGTGCGCGTGGCCCTGCACCGGGAGACCGGTCGACCGGGCGACACGCTCCAGCTGGAGGACCAGGACGCCGTGGCCCGCCGTCTCGACCGGGCGTCGGCCGATGTGCTGATGGCCGAGGTCGCCGCCGCCGCCCGGACCATCGCCTGGATCGGCAACGAGGCGTGGCGGCACGTCGGCCGGCACCAGGTCGGTCACGAGGAGGCCGCCGCCGACGGCGTGGTCGTGCTCGACGGCGAGGTCGTGCTCACGGCACGAGCCGACGTCCGGTCCGATCCGGCGCTGGCGCTGCGGGTGGCCCGCGTCGCCGCCGAGCGTGGCGCGCGCGTGGCCCGATCCGCCCTCGATCGGCTGACGACGGAGCTGGACGGGGCGGCGTGGACGCCGACGTGGCCGCCAGGTGCGCTCGACGAGCTGGTCCAGCTCCTCCTGCAGGGCCATCGCGCCATCGACGTGTTCGAGGCGCTCGACCAGCACGGGCTGCTCGTGCGATTGCTTCCCGAGTGGGAACCGGCGCGCAGCCGTCCGCAGCGCAACGCCTATCACCGTTTCACGGTCGATCGCCACCTCTGGGAGACCGCCGCCAACGCCGCCGACCTCGCCGACCGCGTCGATCGTCCGGACCTGCTGGTTCTGGCGGCGCTGTTCCACGACCTCGGCAAGGCCTACCCCGGCGACCACTCGGACGCCGGCGTGGCGCTGATGGAGGTGATCGGGCCGCGCGTCGGACTGACGGGCGACGATGTGGCGACGGTGAACCGAGTGATCCGCCACCACTTGCTGCTCGCCGAGACCGCAGTGCGCCGGGACCTGACGGACCCGGCCACCATCCGGCGCGTGGCCGACGCCGTCAGTGACGTCACGACGCTGCAACTCCTGCATGCGCTGACCGAAGCGGACTCCCTGGCCACCGGACCGTCGGCGTGGGGGCGGTGGAAGGCGCAGCTCGTCACCGACCTCGTGGCCCGCACGCGCTCAGCTCTCGAGGGCGACGAGATCGCCGAAGCACCGCCATTCCCCGACGCCGCCACGATCGGCGCCATGGCGCTCGGGCGGCTCGACGTGCGCGTCGACCGCGACGACATCGAAACGGCCGACGTCGACCTCGGCGCCGGCCAGCCGAGCGCCACCGGCGGGGCCACCCGGGCCGATGGTGCTGCAACGTCGGTCACCCATCGCATCACCGTCGTGTGCGACGACCTGCCCGGGACGTTCGCCAGGGTGGCAGGAGTGCTGTCGCTCCGCGGGCTCGACGTGTTGACGGCGTGGGCCTACTCGGCCGAGCTGGGTGGGCCGGCCATGGCGGCGTCGCAGTTCCGGGTGGCGGCCGGGCCGGGCGGTGCGCCGTGGGAGGCGGTGGCCGATGACCTGCGGCGGGCGCTGGTCGGTGAGCTGGCGATCGAGGCCCGCCTCGCCGAGCGGGCGCAGACCTACCGCCGGCGGCGGGCGGCGCAGGCGGCGCCGGCCAGCACACCGTCGGTGACGTTCCACGACGACGCCTCCACGTCCTCCACGGTCATCGAGGTGCGGGCTCCGAATCGCATCGGAGTCCTGCACCGCATCGCCCGTTCACTGGCCGAGCTGGGCCTCGACATCCGCCACGCCACGGTGCAGTCCGTCGGCGAGGACGTCGTCGACACGTTCTACGTGCAGGGCGCCAACGGCCGGTTGATCACCGACGATGCGCACCGCAGCGAGATCCGCCGCGCCGTCCTCCACGCCGTCAGCTGATCCGAGCCGCCGAGGCCCGCCAGTAGGTTGCTCGGGGTGGAAGAAGACGCGGCGACGGGTCGTCCCGGCTCACCGCGTGACCTCGCTCGATGGAGCGAGGCGTTGGCTGCCATCGCCCGCACCGGCCTGGGGTTCAGCGACAACCTGTACGAGCGGGAGCGCTTCGAGGAGGTGCTGAACGTGGCCGCCGACATCAAGGCCGCCGCCAACCTCGCCCTCGGCCAGAGCGTCGACGCCACCGACGCCGCGGAGGCGGCCGAAGTGGCCCGTGAGCAGGACCACTTCGTGCAGGAGTGGCTGGAGTCCGTCGGCGTCGGTGTGCCCGGCTATGTCACGCCCAAGGTGGCGATCGGAGCCGTGGTCGGCAACGACGACGGCGAGCTGCTGCTCGTGCAGCGGGCCGATTCGGGCATCTGGCTGTACCCGACGGGCTGGGCCGACGTGGGCTACTCCCCGGCCGAGGTGGCGGTGAAGGAGGTGGCCGAGGAGACCGGCGTCGAGTGCGTGCCGGAGCGCGTGTTGGCCGTGATCGACGGCCAGCGGATGGGCTTCTCCCGCTTCGGGATGTACATGCTGCTGTTCCACTGCCGGGCGGTGGGTGGCGAGCTGATGCACCACCCGCTCGAGTGCGCCGACGTGGGCTGGTTCGGACCCGACGACCTGCCGGCGGCAACGGCCGGGGCGCAGTGGTGGGCCCCGATGGCCTTCTCGGCCATCCGTGGCGACGAGATGCCAACCCACTTCGACCCCGTCCGCTCCCCCGTGTGGCGGGCCTGAGCCTCGCTTCCCTCGACGTGCCCGGCGGGAGCGCGAACCGACATCCAGGCAGCAGTCTGCGGATTCGGTGACGATGGTCCGCGCCGCAGCCGCAGACTGCGGCTGACGTTGCAGGAAACTGACACCTGAGCAGCACTCTGCGGATTCGGTGACGAAGGTTCGACGGAGCGGACGGGTGGAGTCGGCGCCCCGAGCCGGCGGGTCAGCCGTCGCGGTCGCGCAGGAAGCGCTCGACCTCGGCGACGAGCTCGTCGGCGCCGCCGGCGTCGAGCGGCGGGGCATCGTCGTCGGCGGTGGCAGTCGCCGTGTCGTCGTCGTCGCCGCCGGCGACGAAGAACGGTGACTCGTCGTCGTCGACCATCGACTCGAGGCGGGCCACGTAGTCGACGAGCTCTTGGTCGTCGGCGATCAGGGCGGCGATGCGCACGTCGTACTCGCCGGCCGCCATCGACAGCGCCTCGCTCGGCGCCGGCGTGCCGAGCAGGGCGCAGGCCCGCTCGATCAGCGCCAGCGCCGCCTTGGCCGACGGGACCTGGGCGGCATAACCCGGCACGGCCGCCCACAGCGACGCCGTGGCCACGCCGGAGCGGGCCAACTCGTCGTGGAGTACGCCGACGATGCCGGTCGGGCCCTCGTAGCGGGAGCGCTGGAGCTGGAACCGCTCGATCAGCTCGGGTTCGCTGGCCGTGCCGATGATCTGGACGGGCCGGGTGTGCGGCCCGTCGGCCAGGAGGGCGCCGAGGCTGATCGTCATCGCCGAGCCGTACCGCTCGGCGACGCCGACCAGCTGGTCGCAGAACAGTCGCCAGCGCAGCGCCGGCTCGGGACCCAGCACGAGCAGGACGTCACCACCCGGCAGCGACGCCGACCAGATGCCGACGGTCGGCCACACGATCGAGCGCTGGCCGTCGTTGATCCGGACGTGTGGTCGCACGGTGGCGAAGTCCGTGAACGGCTCGGGGTCGATCTCGGCCACGGCCTGGGCGCCCCAGCGCTCGACCATCGTGCGCAACGCCGACGAGGCCGCATCGCCGGCGTCGTTCCACCCCGTGAAGGCGTAGATCACGGTCGGCGTGCGCAGGGTCGGCTCGGCCAGCCAGCGCACGTGCTCCATCGAGCTTCGAGGCTACCGAGGGCTCGCGGCGCCCCTCGCCAGGCCGATCTGTGAGCCGAGCAGACTCACTTCCGCACTGACTCACTTCCGCACGTTCAGCTCACAGTTCGGGGAGCGACCTACAACTGCGGGCGGACGGTGTAGTTGGCGCCGCCGCCGCCGGCCACGACATCGTCGAGCCAGTTGCCGGCGTAGGTGTCGTTGGGGCCCTGGATCAGGTCGTTCTCGGTGGCGTCGGGGGCCGTGGTGACGAGGGTCCACGCCTGACGCTTGTAGGTCCAGTTGTCAGGGTCCAGCTCGTGGGCCCGGCGCCACCACGGGACCGCCGCATCGGGACCGACCGTCTCTCGCAGGTGCTGACCGAGCTCGAAGCACGCCGCCGCCTCGGCCTCGCTCGCGCCACGAGGCCGGGAGCGCTCGACCACATCTTCGGGCGACAGCGCGAAGGGTGACGCCGACCCGTTGGCCACCCAGTCGACGATGGCGGCCCGGTAGGCCTCCGAGTCGTCGGGGATCTGCTTGACCTCCGTGAGCATCTGATTCATCCGCTCGGGCAGCCCATCGGGGATGTCCATGTCGCGCAGCGGGCTGCGCTCGATCGACGCCGACTCGGCGTTGCGCACGATCGTGCCGTCCTCGTCGATCCACACCGCCATCGGGATGTTGATGAACCCGAACAGCTCACCCGTCACGTGCTTGGTGTCGATCAGGCTGGGGTGGGTCGGCGCAGCGGCGTCGATCCAGGGATGGGCGTGTTCGGGCTCGACGTCGAGGGCCACCGTGACCACGGTCAGCCCCTGCGACTCCAACTCGGCGTGCAGTGCCTGCCACCCGGGCAGGCCGTTGCGGCAGCCTCAATAGCTGGCCCAGGCGTGGAGGATGACCTTGCGCCCGTGCAGCGACGAGAGGTGGAACGGCGCGCCGGACCGATCGATGAGTTCCGGATCGGGCGCCGCCGCCGAGCTGAGGGTGCGGCCCGTCGACGAGCCGGGCCCGAGGGCGACGACGCCGTGCTCGGCGTCCTCGACCACCGGCATGCCGAGCACGCCGGCGGCGGCGCGGACGTCGACGGTGCCGTCGTCCCGGCGCAGTCCGGACGCCGGTACGCACACCTCGCCGCGACAGAGGCCCTCCGGTTTCGGGTCCCAGCCGGTGGCGGCGGCGAAGGCGGCGGCATCGACGCGATCGATGTCCTCGATGATCATGTGGTGCGCTCCTCGGTTGCGGATCGGCGGGTCGTCAGTTCGGCCAGGTCGTGCGGACCGGACGCCGGGTAGCCCTTGGCGTCCCGGATCATCGCACCCCACCGCTCCAGCCAGCCGCAGAGCTCGTCGAAATCGTCGCCGAGCACGTCGAGGAGCGGCCGCTGCTGGGCGTCGGTGTGCGCCTCGATGGCCTCGCGCAGGACCCGTCCGGGCTCGGTGAAGGCACCGTCGGCGATCAGCCCCCGTGCCGTCAGGCGTTCCGTGGCTGCGTCGAAGTCCTCGTCGCTCCACGCTCTGGTGCGGCTGTAGGAGCGCAGCGGCAGACCCCAGTACAGCTCGGTCAACAGGCCCATCTCGGTGG
>JBPCJL010000033.1:0-13327 GCA_051005355.1 Ilumatobacteraceae bacterium | reverse complement strand
GGTCTGCGCTGGGCCGGACGGGACGCGGCGGTGACGGCCAACGCGCGCGCCGCACTGAGAGAGATCGCCGCCGAACGCAGTTCGACGATGACCCACGTCGCGCTGAGCTGGCTGCGCCGGCACGATGCGGTGCAGCCCATCGTCGGAGCCCGCAGTCCGCAGGAGGCGGGTCAGCTGGCGACGCCGCCCTTGGCCCTCAGCGACGATGAGCTGGCTCGACTCGGCGAAGCGGCGGCGCGCCCAGACGAGTCGGCGCGACGCGGGTAGCTACGAGGAATGAGCGGTGGCCGGGCACTGGTCATCGCCCACCGGACCTGCCCGCTCGACGCGCCGGAGAACAGCCTCGAAGGGATCTGCGTCGCCGCCGCCCACGGTGCGGACTACGTCGAGATCGACGTCCGCCGCACCGCAGACGGGATCCCTGTCCTCATGCACGATCCCCTGCTGTGGCGTACGACGGGTCGGCGGTGGCCGGTTCGGGCGACGTCCTCCGCACTGCTGCGGTCGGTGCGACTCCTGGCCAACGGCACCGCGCCGGCGCCGGCGATCGAGTCCTGCTGTGGGCCCAGCACGGACGGGCCGTGCGGTACCTCGTCCAGGACATACCCGGCGTCGAGGTGGCGCTGCTGCGCGACACCAAGACGGATCGCGCCACCGCACGGCTTCTCCGAAACGCCGTCGACTGGGGCGCCGCCGCCGTGTCCGTGCACCAGGACGCACTGTCGGACGAACTTGTTGATCGGGCGCACCAGCGCGGCCTGCGCATGTACTCGTGGTTCCAGGACCGAGCTACCCAGCACGACAAGATCCACCTCGGCCTCGACGGCATCGTCACCGACTGGGTGCAGGAGGCTCGGCGGGAGCTCGGCGACCAGACCTGATTCGGTGCCGCCCCTGCACGCGACGGTCGTCCAACACGCGGTCCGGCAGCCGTACGAGCGTGCCGACGGCCACGCAGACGACCACGGCGCTGACCAACACGGCAGTGATCGCCGCCAGCGGCTCGGGATGCGAGAGCACGGCCTTGGGGATCCAACCCGGACCACCCCACGAGAGGTCCCACTCGAAGTCTTCGATCACGTGGGCCCACGCCGTCCAGGCGATGAGCCGGCAGATGGCGTAGAAGAACCAGGCCCGATACAACGTGACCAGCACCCGTTCGGGGAGTCGGCGGCCGAGCCAGCCCCACGCCCTGGGGTCGGCCGTCACGACGTTGGCCCGCCAGTAGCGCAGCGTCAGGCAGCGCGCCCCGCTGAGCGCGACGACGAACCAGAGAGCGTCCATCACGAACCCCCAGCTGCTGTAGTACGCCGCGGCGTCGAGGTACTTGCCGCCCTCGGCCGTGGCGGCGTAGGCCCACGCCCCGATCGAATAGGTCTGGGTGCTGAACGGGAAGGCCAGCATCGTGCCGACGGTGTCGCCGATGTCGGTCATGGCGTGGATCGCCGCACCGATTCCCACGCCGAGCGTCCACGACCGGTTCTTCGAGATCAGGTACACGGCGCCGGCGGCGATGAACGCCCACAGCACCGAGTGCGTCGGCCCCAGGCCGATCCACCCGCGATGCCACTGCGACGGCTGATCAGGGCCGTAGTGCGCGCCGCCGATGTCGATGCCGTAGCTCCAGAGCTTGCCGATCAAGTCGCACGACTGGTCACCGACCACGACGCCGAGGAAGCTGACCTTGCCCAGCCACCGGCGCGGCAGGTGGCCCTGCAGGGCGTAGTACTCGAACTGGTGCGCCGCCCAACTCATTGGTGACCTCGCTCGGTCACGGCAGCGGCGCCTTCCAGCCCGTGAGACGCCGCACGAGGAGCGGCCCCCACCACATGCAGACGATCGGCCACAGCGGGCCGACGATCCAGTTCAGGATCATCTTGGCGTGCATCCCGACGACCGTGTAGCTGACGCCCGCGACGGCGTAGATCACGGCGTACTCGTGGCGCAGGTAGAAGCGCTCGGCGCGACTGCGCTCCTGTCGGTCCGGCACCGTCGACGTCACCCGCATCGGTCGATCATCGACAGTCCCGACGACCCGGCCTGCAGGGTGCGGCGTCCCGTTCCTCCCCTGGACCGACCCGGCCAGGTGGGACACGAACCTCAGGTGTGGCCTCGGCGTCGGGCCGCGGCGAGAGTGGGGACATGGAGCTGTTCGCCAACCTGACGTCGGCGTCGACCGACCCGGTCGAGTTCGCCCGGTCAGCAGAGGCGGCCGGGTTCGACGGCGTGACCTGTTCGGATCACTTCTGGCTGCGCAGCGGGTTCCCGCACCTCTGGGTCAGCCTGGCGGCCATGGCGACCGCGACCTCCCGCATGGTCGTGGCACCGTCGTTCGCCAACAACCTGTTCCGTTCACCGGTCGAGTTTGCACAGGCCAGCCTCTCGATGCATCACGTCTCCGGCGGGCGCTACGAGGCCGGGCTCGGTGCGGGCTGGACGCAGGACGAGCTGATCGCCACCGGGCAGGAGTACCCCGACGGCCGCACGAGGGCGCGCCGGTACCGCGAGGCGTTGATCGTCGTCCGTGAACTGCTGCGCACCGGCGGCTGCATCTTCGAGGGCGAGCACTACTCGATGGCCGTGCCGGCGCGCTTCGAGGTGCTCGATGATCCGCCGCCCCTCGTCGCCTCGGTGGGCAGCCCGTGGACGATGCGCAACGTCACGCCGCTCGTCGATCGGGTCGAGCTGAAGTTCGGCCGCACGACGCGCGACGGCGCGCTCGACCTCGCCGCGTTGGCCAGCGTCACGCGCGGCGAGCTGGCGTCGATGGTCGACGTCGTGCGCGAGGTGCGGCCCGACATCCGCATCGGGCTGTTCACCATGATCGGTGCGGGGGACCGGGCGGCAGTCGGCCCGCTGGCCGATGGACTCGGCGACAACCTGTACGGGTCGTTCGTCGGCGAGCCGACGCAGGTTCTCGACAACCTGCGCGGGCTGACCGACGTGGGCATCGACCGCGTGCAGATCACCGAGCTCGTCCCTGGCTCGACGGCTCGCCTCGGTGAGGAGCTCGCCGCAGGCAGATGAGGCCGGCTCAGCCCACGACGTGCTTGGCCACGTGGTACCAGAAGTCCGTCGACAGGCCGAGGGACTCGACGTCGATGCGCTCGTCGTTGCCGTGGAACCGACTGCCGAACTGCTCCAGCGTCACGCTCGGCGAGAACAACCCGGCGCCGTAAGCCACCGAACCCTTCTCCCGGTAGAACCGGGAGTCGGTGCCGCCCGTGATGATGCCGGGCACCAGCTCGGCCCCCGGGTAGGCGACCTGGGTGCGCGTGCGCAGGGCCTCCCACAACGGGTTGTCGATGGGGGAGCGGGTCGGCTCGTGGGCCTGCAGCGAGGACACCTCGACCCGACCGGCCAGGTCGCCGAGCGCTTCGGCCAGGTACCGGTCGACGACCTCGCCGGTGTCGCCGGGCACGGTGCGGATGTCGACGTCGATGTCGATGACATCGGGGATGGTGTTCGTCTTCTGCCCGCCGTGGATGACGTTGGGGGAGATGGTGGTGTGCGAGCAGGCGTGGGCGACGCGGGCGTGGGCCGGATGGAGGGCGGCGATGGCGTCGTAGATGGTGCCGGGGTCCGACAGCGCAGCGCGCTGGTCGGTGGGCAGGTCGAGCGCGTCGAGCCGGGCGTGCCAGAGGTCGTCGAGGTTGGGCGTCGGGCGGTAGTCGACCAGCCGCCGGACGATCTCGGCCGCCGTGATGAGTGCGTTGTCGGCGCCGTAGGGCATCGACCCGTGGCCGGGCGTGCCGGCGACGCGCAGCCGGCGCCAGGCGATTCCCTTCTCGGCGATGTTGAACGTGACCCGCCGGGTCCCGTCGTGGCCGACGTTGGACCACCCACCACTCTCGGTCAGGACGTAGTCGGCACCGACGGCGTCCCAGTGCTCGTCGACCATGTATTCGGCGCCCCAGTGACCGCCCGCCTCCTCGTCGGCGACGCCGAAGTAGATCAAGGTGCCCTTCGGTCGGAAGCCCTCGGTCGCCAGCTGGCGGAAGGCGACGGCCATCGACGAGGTGATGTTGAGCATGTCGATGGCGCCGCGGCCCCACACCTCGCCGTCGATGAGCTCGCCGCCGAAGGGGTCGTTCGACCAGCCGTCAGGGTTGACGGGTACGACGTCGGTGTGGCCCATCAAGCACAGGGTTGGTGCGGTGGGATCGGACCCCTCGATGCGGGCCACGATCGACGTGCGGCCCGGCCGGCTGTCGAAGCGCTTGACGTCAAGCCCGGCGCCTTCGAGGTAGCCCTGCAAGAGGTCGGCGTTGCGCACCTCCTCACCCGAGTCCGGCGTCCCGTCGTTGACACAAGCGTTCCGGATCAACTCCTGCAACAACTCGGTCGTCGGCCCAACATCCACGTGAGCAACTTACGCGCGCGGTTCGGGGCGAGCGCCAGCGAAGCCCCGGTGTCATCTGGGCGCGAATCGTGCCACCAAATGACACGGAGAGCGCCCAGATCATGCACCGTGGACGGGAGTTCTCCGCATCGGGGATCGGGGCGCCCTCCGTGCCACGACTGGCACGATTCGCGCCCAGACGTGTCCGCCGACTCGGCTACGCCTCGTCGGTGCTTCCGTGCTGAAGGAACGCCGAGCCGAGGGCGCTGAACAGGAAGAGCAGGCTCCCAATCAGGAACAGGGTGACGGACGCGACGTACAGACCGGGCCAGAAGAACCCGACGCAGCCACCGACGAACAGGGCGGCGGCGATGATGTTGGCGACCGAGATGGTCCACCGGAGATTGAGCGACCACCACATCGGGGTCAACCTGATCTCAGGTGACGCGCCCGGAGGAGATGCTCCTTCGCCGTCGGGCGCGTAGGCGTGGCCACCTGGCCGCATCCTCGTCGTCGTCGTCGTCTCGCCGGCATCGATCGGTCGCTCAGCCGTGGTCATGCCGTGAGCGTCGCCAAGGGGCGCTAGCGGGGCGCTAACGGGCGACGGGAGGATTGCGTCTCGTCGATGAGCCGAATCGCGCCCCGATGTGTCCGCCGACTCGGCTACGCCTCGTCGGCGACCGTGCTAGCGACCCGCGCGAAGGGCCCGCGCGCGCCGGCGGCATGGCGGAGCCCGGCGACCAGGTCGCGGCGAACGATGGCGCGGTCGACGCCCATGATCGCGGCGATCTCGGTGCAAGCGCAGCGGCCGGCGATGGACAGTGCCAGCACGTCGCGCACGTCAGGCGACATGGGCCCGAAGGCGTCGACGACCGCTTGCTCGGCTCGCACGGCGTCGCGTGTGATCGCGTGTGCCACGGCGTACGCAACCTCCCCGTGGCCGTCGAACACCTGCGCCGCAGCAGCGACATCGCCCTTGCTGAGCGCGTCCCACACGCCGGGCTCCGAGCCGAGCGGTGGGCGCGCAACCGGCGGCAGCATCGGCGTGCGTGCGCCGGAGACCGGCGGCGGCTCGGAGAGGAGGACCACGGTTGGTCCTGAACTGATCGGCGATCGGATGCGCCACCGAGGTCCGGAGCCGCGACGGTGCGCCCATACCTGGCCGGAGGCGCGGCGAAGCCAGAGCACTCGACGTCGTCGACGGTCCACCCCGTCCGGCGAAGCGTTGCCCGGCTGCGGCGGTAGGTTCGGACCCCGTGGGATCAGCCCGAGGGGGACCGACATCCACACGGTGTTGCTCCAGACCGTGGTGACCTGAATCCATTCGGAAGCGAACCAAGGAGCAGGAGTGACCGACACCATGAGCCGCGAAGTTGCCAGCTTCAGCTCCGCCTCGGTCGTCCCCGTGCCGGCGACGTGAGGAGGGCCTGAGCATGGCTGGTCTGGCGATCATCACCGAAGCCTGCATCGAGGTAAAGGACAGGGCATGCGTCGATGTGTGTCCGGTGCAGTGCATCTACGAGTTCGATCCCGAGCAGAACGTGCTGTTCTCGGAAGTCGAAGCGGGGAGCGGCGTCCGAGAGACGGTCCACGCAGCGAACCCCGATGCCATCGCCATCTTCGGCGACAGCGTGCTCTACGTCAACCTCGACGAGTGCACGTCGTGCACGGCGTGCTACCAACCCGACGTGTGCCCCGTCGGCGCGATCTACTCCGAGGAGCACCTCCCCGACGGATCGCCGCGCGGTGCCAAGTACAACGCCGAGGATCCGAACAAGGGCCATGACCACACGTTCTTCCTCCAGCACAGCCGAGAGGTGTTTGCCGACTGAACGGGCGCACGCCGCTTCTGGACCGCGCCGCGCACGTCGACGGCTCGGACCGGTCGAGGCATGACGGCTCGTGTCCTCGACGGGGCAGTCGTCGCGGTCGTCGGTGCCAACGGCGGGCTCGGTTCAGCGATCGCCGCGGCGCTTGGGTCACGTGGCGCCCAGGTCATCGGTGCCAGCAGAACGTCGCCCGACGTCGCCATCGATCTGCGCGACCCCACTTCAGGGGACCTGTTGGTCGCCGCCGCGCTCGAGCGCCATGGTCGCCTCGACGGAGTCGTGAACGCCGCAGGGATCGTCGCGTTCGGCAACCTCGCAGACACCGACGACGTGGTGATCGAGGAGCTCTTCCTCACGAACGTGCTCGGTCCGCTGTGGTTGGCGAAGCGGGTGACGCCGGCACTTGCTGACTCGGGCGGATTCCTCGTGAACATCTCGGGGGTTGTCGCCGAGGCGCCCCTGGCCGGCATGGCGACGTACGCCGCATCGAAGGCGGCGTTAGCGGCGGCGGCCGTCGCGCTGCGTCGTGAGCTCCGCCGCGTTGGCGTCGCAGTGATCGACGTTCGCCCCCCGCACACCGAGACGGCCTGGCGACGAGGCCGGTGGCGGGCACGGCGCCACGCATGCCCGTCGGGCTGTCGCCAGCAGTCGTCGGCGCACGGATCGTCACCGCCATCGAGGACAACGAGCCCGACGTGCCATCGACGGCGTTCGGGTGATCCGATGAGGCCGCGCGCCGTGTGACGTGCCGGCCGCTCAACCCGCAGCGAGGCGCCGACGACGCCACGAGATCGGGCGGTGGTGCGATTCTCGTCGGGCTCGATTCGAGCGCCGGTCGTAGCCGAATGCGTTAGACGGTCGGAGCAGGCACCGGCAGGATCGGGCCGACCGCACTGGGCGTTTCGGCACTGCGTCCAACCTCAGGAGCGGTCACCGCCTCGGGCAGCTCGTCGTCTCGGTTCTGCTGGCGACTCATCAGGATCCCGCCGGCCATGACCACGCCGTACACGGTGATGAAGAACACGATCGCACCGGCGAAGAGGAGGACGGTGGAGCTCACCGTCGTACTCGTGCCGGCTCGAGGCTCGCTGCGGCCAGCATCGGGGCGTGGAGCAGTGCGCCCAGGGAGTAGATGGATGGGACCCACAGGCCGACGAAGATCCCCGCAGTCGGATCGTCGACGACGAAGTACAAGAACACTGAGAGCAGGAACGAGATGAAGCCTGCGATCAGGAAAGGCAGCTTGGACCGGATCGGGACAGGGAACATGGGGGACCTCTCAGACGTGGGAGGACGATCTTAGCCGCGTTTATTGTGAAATAGCGCGCCGCGGTCACTCGGTCGTTCGGGGGCGCTCAGCGATGTCGCTGCGGGAGCGTGGGAAGACAATGAGGACGGCCGATGCGGACGTCGACGCCCGGCGACCACAGCACGTGAGGCGGGCTGGTCGGCGCCGGCAGGCCGCTTGCGGCAATGAGGTGATCGTCGAGATGGAGCACCTCCGCGTGGTGGAGCGCCCACGGCGGGTGTTCGACGGCGGCATGACGCAAGCCGCCACGTCGAGTGGCCGAGACGAGACCCCAACGGGAGGTCAAGAACTCCACCAGCGGCTCGCCGGGTACGACCAGAGGACTGCGTTCAACAGCGACGCTGGTGGTCGCTCGTCCGTCTGGACGGGGCCAGCGTCGACGAACTCGGCTCGTCACGATGTCGCCGCTGCGCTCGTGGGTGACACCTCCCGCGCAGTAGTTCAGGTGGTAGGCGCACCGGGCGACGAGTACGGGGAGCAGCCGATCGATGTCGAGCGAGAAGAACCACACGCCGTGGCGCCCGCTGGCGCGCACGTACGTCCGCACGTTCACCTCGGGGAACGATCCCACCAGCGGTAGCGGCGCCAGGCCAGGGAACCCGAGTCCGTCCATGCGGAACGAGACCAGGCCGACCCAGGCGCTGCCTTCGATGGTGTCAACGGCGACCCCGGCGGGCAGCAGCCGCTGGACGACCTGGGGGCTATACGCCCAGTGGAGGAACACGACGTCCGTCCACCGTTGCACCATGAGGGGATGGACGATCGCCCCGGGTGGATCTCGATCTGCGCCAGCGGGGTCATCGCGATCGCGTTCGTGCGGCATCAGATCGACGGTCGCGAGCACGCCGTTGCAGCTCCGCGAGCGTGCCGCCGGGATGTCCGACCAGCGTCCGCACCCCCCCTGTCGCGAGGCGTTGTGCGATTCGCTCGGCGTACGCGTTGACCTCGGTCGCCGTGACGGTGAGCACCACGAGATCGACCGCGGTCTCGTCGCAGTAGCGCACGAGCTCGTCGCCCGGAAGGTCAGCGCCGAGGTGGTGGACGTGCCAGTTGTCCTCACGCAGGGCGGCCGCCGCCATCGACGTCGGAAGGGCGTGGCGATCGTTGGACAACGCGGCGACGACGGCAGTCCCCCGACGCCGGCCGCGCGGTGTCGGGTGATGACCACCGATGACCCGCTCGACGATCGCCGCCACCTGGTGCTCGACGGCGATCGGCATCCTCCCCGCTTGCCACTCTTCGCCGATCCGCCGCAGCGCCGGGACCAGCAGCTCCTGCATCACCGTCGTGAACGGGACGCCGTCGTCGACCAGCGAGGCGACGGTCTTGCGCAGCTGCCGTTCGTCGCCGGCGACGAGTTGGTCGAACGTTCGGTTCGAGAGCGCTGCGAACCCCGTCCTCGGCCGTCGAGGCGCCGGACGTCTCGGGCGAACGCGCCGTTCGGCGAACGCAGCCACCGCAGTCGGCGAGATGAGGTATCGACCCTGCACGAGGGCGGCCGGCAGTTGCCCAGAACGCACCCACTTGTAGGCGGTCTGGTAGTGCACACCGAGCTGATCCGCCGCCGCCTGCAACTCGATCCCGTCGTCGCTCACCTCGGCGATCGTACCGGGACCGCCTTTTTGTCGCTGAACGACGCTAAGGAGCTGTCGACGCAGACGGTCAGCGTCTCACTCAGCGCTCGTCAAGGTCCGTTTCGGTGACCGCCTCCAACGCTTCCAGGATGTCGTCGCCGTACTTGTCGAGCTTGGCGGGGCCGATGCCGTCGCAGGCGATCAGGTCGGTGGGGGTGCGGGGACGAGCCAGGGCGATCGAGCGGAGGTGGCGGTCGTTGACGACGATGTATGCCGGCACGCCATCGGCTCGGGATCGCTTCGACCGCCACTCCCGCAGCGCCGCCTCGGCCTCGGCCGCCGGTCCCCACAGCACGCTCGGCGGCACCATCGGCACCCGTCGACCGGCGTGGCTCACCCGCTCACCGAAGCGAACGCGCAGCGTTCCGCCACCAGCCGTGCGGATCAGCGCGCCAAGACCGTCGACCGCCTCGACGCGCCCTTCGATGCCGCCAGCCGCCGTGACCACCAGATCGAGCGTGGCCTCGACCCCGTCGGCCACCTGGGGCGAGCTCGACCGGGAGGTGACGGCGGCGGTGGGCTCGTCGCGCCGACGCGCCCGACGCTCGAGGTGGGGAGCCGTCCCGGCCAACTCGTCGAGGAACGACGATGGCCGGATGCGGTCGGCCAGGACGGCCACGCGGTGCCGGCCGCGGGTGATGCCGACGTGGAGCACTCGCCGCTCCTCCTCGACGTCCTCGGCCAACCGGTGCGGCACGATCCCGGCCGTGACGCCGAACACGACGACCCGGTCCCACTCCCGACCCTTCACGCGGTGGATGGTCGACAGCGTCACGCCGTCGTCGGCGCCCTCGCGTTGGAACGCCCCCCGCAGCCACGACTCGAAGGTGCCCGGATCGGGGTGCAGGTCAGCCACGCCGAGCAGGCCCTCGACATCGTCGAGGTGGCTCGAACCCTGGCCCCCGCCCGTGCGGTCGAGCAGGTTCATCGCCGCACCGAGGCCGACGTCGTCGCGCACGGCCTCGAGCACGTCGCGCGTCGTGCCGTTGCGACCGACGTCGATCACGATCCCGACGTCGTCGACGAAGCGGAGGACCTTGCCGACCTCCTTCGGCGGGACCTGGTCGGCGATTCGCGTCACCTGCTCGAGCGTCCAGGTGGCCCGCCGGTCGAGGCGGTCGGGAAACCACTGCGGCAGGCCGCGGGTCGGGCGGCGGAGGATCTCGATCAGGTCGCGGGCGGCCGGTCGACCGCCGGCGGTGGCGATGCGCAGGTAGGCCAAGGCGGCGCGCAGACCGGTCCGTTCCAGCACCTCGGGCCGCAGGACGGACGACAGCGCGATGCCCGCTTCGTGCAGCGCGACATGAGGCGCCAGCAGCAGCGAGTTGACCCGCGCCAACACGGCGATCGAAGTCGGCGCGACACCGGGCTCGTCGAGCCACGACCGGACCTCATCCACGAGCGTCGTGGCGGCGGCGTCGGTGTCGTGGCGGACGACCCGCAGGGAACCGGTGGTGATGTCGTTGGCCGGGCCGGCGTCGATGCGCTTCGGGACGCGACGGTCGTTGTACCCGAGCAGGGTCCGTGCGCCGTTGATCACCTCGACCGGACACCGGTAGTTGACGGTCAGGGCGTGCTCCGCCGCGCCGGGGAACAGCTGCCCGTAGTCGATGAGGAAACCGGGGTCGGCGCCGGCGTGGCCGTAGATGCACTGGTCGTCGTCACCGACGCCGAACACGTCGAGCGCCGGCAGGGCCAGCAGACGCAGCAGCAACACGTGGGCCGGGGTGAGGTCTTGGAACTCGTCGACGAGAAGGTGCCGGCACGAGCGCTGCATCGACCGCCGGAAGGGACCGTCGGCGAGCAGGGCCTCGAGGGCGGCGTAGACCTGGTCGTCGAAGTCCACCGCGCCGCGCCGCTGGAGGATCTCCCGGAAGGCGGGGAACAGGGCGGCCAATCCCGGCACGTCGTCACGCGACTCCTCGACCTCGTCGGGATCGCGCAGGCCAAGGCGGATCGTCGAGAGTCCCTCGACGTAGGGCCCGATCGGGTCGGTGTTGGCGCGCCGTGGCCGGCGTCCGGGGACCAGCGATTCCACGATGCGGCGGACCTCGCGCTCCTCGACGAGGCCCGGCGCACGGCCGCGGTGCTCCGCCAGCACCCACAGCCCGAGCGAGTTGAGGGTTCGGACGCGGGGCCGAAAGTCGGTCGTGCGAGCTTCCATCTCGAGCTGGGCCTGCTTGTTGTACGCCACGGCGAGGACGGTTCCCGGCTCGTAGCCGCGCTGGCGGTGGAGGTGGCGGAGCCGCTCCGTGAGGACGCGGGTCTTGCCCGAGCCGGCCGGGGGGATGATGCGTGCCGGACCCTGGAGGTGACCGACGGCGGCCAGCTGGTCCGGGGCGAGGGTGGCCGTCGACGTGGTCGGCGCCGGGATCTCGTCCAGCGCGCCGAGCTCGACGGTCTCGGCGTGGATCACGGCTGCGCCGTCGAACGCGTCCCATGGGCGCCGCGGCCCGTCGTCGACCCACGCCGCCCGACCATCGGGCAGCGTGATGTCCGCCGGCCCGCCGACCGCCGCGCCGCCGTCGAGGCGGGCCGCCTTCACCGCCCACCACCACACTGGATCGCCCCGCCGCGCGTCGTAGTGGTTGGCCCACAGGAGGAAGTGGCGGCGGTAGCGCAACGGTTCGGACTGCGCCGTCAGTCGCCACGGATCGACGGCGATCGAAGGCGGGTCGCGAAAGCGGGCCGGATCGACGCGCAGCTCGACGACGACCGGCTGGCGATCGACCCACGCGGCGTGGAGACGGGCCACGACGTCGGCCGGCGCGGACACGGCGGCGTCGTCGACGACGACGACGGGTGCGTCGTGCCACCCCGGCGGTGGTGGCCCGTCGCTGATCACGACGCCGCGTCCGAGCGCCGGCGGGCCGGGAGCCGTCATTGCGAGCCGGTGGGTCCGGGTGAGTGATCGGCCAGTCGCGCCGCCAGCTGGTCGACCAGCTCCACGACCTCGCGAGCGCAGGCGGTGAACGCCTCGACCTCGCCGCCGCCGGGGTCGACGACCTCCTCCCACGGCGCCAGCTCGATGGCGCCCAGGCGCATGGTGGCGATGCGGGCGGCCAGCGACCTGTCGTCGGTGGGCAGCTCGTGCACGGCTCGGCGCAGCGTGACCGTCTTGCGGGCGGCGTCCGGGTGCTCGCGCCGCACCCACTGCACGTGCTCCGGTGCCAATGCGATGACGAGGGTGGCCCGGTCGAGGTCAGCCCGTGTCACCTGGCGGCTGCGGTGGCTCGGCGTCGGCACGCCGATGGCCTCGAACCCTGCCCGAGTTCGCCAGCTCATCGGCAGGCCGTCGATGGACATGGTGCCCGCCGTGACCACGTCGACGTCTGGCAGGTGGGCGCGCAGCACCGCGCCAGTAGTGACGGAGCGGGTCGCGTTGCCCGTGCAGAGCACGAGGATCGAGGCCGTCACACCCCCGTTCTACAGTGAGCGCCGTGATCCGATCGCTGCGCTCTGGGCTGGCCACGGCCGAAGCTGACGAGGGAGGCAACAACCTGCTGCTGGTCATCGTCCTCATCGCCGTCGCGGTCGTCGTGGTGGTGGCGGTGTCGTACGTGGTGCGCCGCCAGCGGGCCGGCGTCATCCGGCGCGAGGTCACCACGCCCCCGCCACCGGACGCCTGACGTCGCGTGAGCGAGCGAGTCTTCGAGCGAGCGAACCACTAGCACGGTGCTGTGACGCGCGGCGACCTTCGGTGAACTACGACGACATCACGGAACTCGTCGTCGACCGCCCGGCCGACGGTGTCGTGCGGATCACGCTCGACGGCCCGGGACTCAACGCGGTCGGGCCGGTGGCGCACCGCGAGCTGGCCGAGATCTGGCGCGTCGTCGACCGAGATCCGCAGGCCCGCGCCGTCGTGCTGCAGGGTGCCGGGGAGGCGTTCTCGGCCGGCGGGAGCTTCGACCTGATCGACGAGCTCACGGTCGATCACGACCGCCGGGTCGAGGTCGCCCGCGAGGCGCGCGAGCTGGTGTTCAACCTCATCGACTGCGGGACGCCGATCGTGTCGGCGATGCACGGCCCAGCCGTCGGCGCCGGGCTGGTGGCCGGTCTGCTGGCGGACGTCTCGATCGTCGGCCGGACGGCACGCATCATCGACGGTCACACGCGCCTCGGCGTGGCCGCGGGCGACCACGCGGCCATCTGCTGGCCGTTGCTGTGCGGCATGGCCAAGGCGAAGTACTACCTGCTGACGTGCGACACG
>JBPCJL010000032.1:0-9126 GCA_051005355.1 Ilumatobacteraceae bacterium | reverse complement strand
CGATGAAGGCCCCGAGCTGGCGGGAGCGGGTGGTGCCCACCACCTGGCCCACCGCCTCCGGCAGTTCGGTGGAGGAGACGATCCCGGCGTCGACGGCGTCCTCGAAGTCGTGGCACACGTAGGCGATCCGGTCCGCCCACGAGACCACCTCACCCTCCGGCGTGGCCGGGGCCGGGCGGCTCCACGAGTGGTTGCGCACACCGTCGAGCGTCTCGGAGCACAGGTTCAGCGGGGCCAGCGTCACGTCCGCACCCCACAGCGCGTGGTCGTAGCCGCCGTCGACGTACGGCGACAGTGCATCCTCGCTGGCGTGGCCGCCGGGACCGTGGCCGCAGTCGTGGCCAAGCGCGATCGCCTCCGTCAGCGCCACGTTGAGCCCGAGCGCCCGCGCCACCGACGTGGCGACCTGCGCCACCTCCAGTGCGTGGGTCAGTCGGGTCCGCTGATGGTCGTCGGGAAACACGAACACCTGGGTCTTGCCGGCCAAGCGACGGAAGGCGGGCGCATGGAGGATGCGATCGCGGTCGCGCTCGAAGCACGTGCGCCACTCGTCCGGCTCCTCGGGACGAGCCCGATCACCGGCACCGACGGCCCTGGTCGCCGACTCGGCCAGCGTCAGCGACTCGTGCTCCTGGCGTGCCCGACGGTCGATCGCCTGCTGCTGCAGCCTCGACCTGGAGTCGACGTGAGCAACCCGGACACCGGCATCGGTGACTCCGTCCATCGTCGCCGCCCACCGCGCGGCCCGCCCCTGCGTCGACTCGTCGCTCACGTCGACCACCCTAGGGAAGGGGTGTCACGGTGCTGATGGGCGGCTCCGCCGCCGTGCTGGGCAAGGCCGGCCTGTGGTTGCGCGCTCACTGCGCCCCGAACACTCGGAAACTCTGCTTGATGGCCTCGATCGCTGCGTTGCGAACCGTCCGGAACCCCTTCCCGTAGCGTTCGGTCGATGGCCGGGTTTGTCGACGAGTGCCAGCTCAATGTCCGTGGCGGTGACGGCGGAGCCGGATGTGTGGCCTTTCGGCGCGAGGGCCCCGAGGCGATGGGCGGGCCGAACGGCGGCGACGGTGGCCGCGGTGGCGATGTCTGGCTGGTCGCCGATCACAACGTGGCGTCGCTGCTGGCCTATCGCGACCACCCGCACCGCCGCGCCGGTGACGGCGTCCACGGCAAGGGCAAGGACCTCCACGGCCGGCGGGGCGCCGACCTCGACGTGACCGTCCCCGAGGGCACGGTGGTGAAGGACATGTACACCGGCGAGGTGCTGGCCGAGCTGCTCCACCAGGGCGACCGCTGGCTGGCCGCCGCCGGCGGCCGGGGTGGTCGGGGGAACGCCCGCTTCCTGACCAACCGGCGCCGCGCACCCGGCTTCGCCGAGCAGGGCGAGCACGGCGAGGAGCGTTGGCTGAAGCTCGAGCTGCAGCTCATCGCCGACGTCGCCCTCGTCGGCTTCCCGAACGTCGGCAAGAGCACGTTGATCAGCGTCATCTCCGCCGCCCGCCCGAAGATCGCCGACTACCCGTTCACGACGCTCGAGCCGAACCTCGGCGTGGTGCGCATCGACGACAGCACCGACTTCGTCGTGGCGGACATTCCGGGTCTGATCGAGGGCGCCAGCGACGGCCGAGGTCTCGGCCACCGCTTCCTGCGCCACGTGGAGCGAGCCCGGGTCCTGTGCATCCTCGTCGACCTCGCTGCGTTGGACGGCACCAGCCCGGCCGACCAGGAGCGGATCCTGCTCGACGAGTTGCGCCGCTACCGGCCTGAACTGCTCGACCGCCCGCGGCTCGTCATCGCCACCAAGGCCGACATCACCGCTACCACTGACGGGGACTCTGCGGCGCTGGGTTTCACACCCGATTCCGACACTCGCTTCGTGATCTCGGCCGTCACCGGGGATGGCGTGCGGACCGCCGTCGGCGCCATGGCCCGCCTCGTCAGCGAGGCGCGCGCCAGCGAACCGCGCGCCGATGGCGTCGTTCTGCTGCGCCCGGTGCCGGCCGGCGCGGCCGTCGAGCGTGTCGGCGACCACGAGTTCCGGGTGACGGGCCGCGACGTCGAGCGCACCGTCGCCCTGAGCGACGTCACCGGCGACGACGCCGCCAACTACATCGATCGCCGTCTCGAGCGCCTCGGCGTCCGCAAGCTGCTCGCCCGCGCCGGCGTCGCAGCTGGCGACGTGGTGTGGATCGGTGACTTCTCGTTCGAGTACGTGGACGACCGCGAGGCGGGCGCGTGATCGTCATCGTGAAGATCGGGACTTCCTCGGTGACGAACGAGCTCGGCGCCGTCGACGACGCCGCCATCTTCAAGCTGAGCGCCGAGATCGCCGACCTGCGCGTCGCCGGCCACGAGACCGTCGTGGTGTCGTCCGGCGCCGTCGCTGCCGGCGTCGCCGCGCTCGGCCTGTCGAGCCGCCCGACCGACGTGCGCACGCTGCAGGCTCTTGCCGCAGCCGGCCAGCCTCGCCTGATGCGCAGCTGGGACGCCGCCCTCGCCGCGCACGGGCTCGTGCCGGCGCAGGCCCTGCTGGTGCCGCACGACTTCATCGACCGCCGCCAGTACCTCCACGCCCGCCGCACGCTGACCCGGCTGCTCGAGCTGGGGACGGTGCCGATCATCAACGAGAACGACGCCATCGCCAGCGACGAGGCCCGCTACGGCGACAACGACCGCATTGCCGCGCTGGTGGCCCACAATCTCGGCGCCGCCGTGCTGGTCCTGCTCACCGACCTCGGCGGGCTGTACACGGCCGACCCGCGCCTCGCCGAGGACGCCACGTTGATCGGGCGGGTCCAGGCTGACGACCCCCTGCTGTCGATCCGCGCCGGGCGCGCCGGCACCGGCCGGGGCAGCGGCGGCATGGCCAGCAAGCTCGCAGCGGCGCGCATCGCCTCGTGGTCGGGTGTGCGCACCGTCATCGCCGACGCCGCCCGCCCCGGTGTGCTGGCGGGCGCAGTCGACGACGAGCCGGTCGGCACCACGTTCGAGGCGCACCGGCGCAAGCTGGCGGCGCGCAAGTTGTGGATCGCCTTCGCCAGTCATGTGGCCGGGACGGTGACGGTCGACGACGGGGCCCGCCGGGCGCTGGTCGAGCGCCAGACCAGCCTGCTGCCCGCCGGCGTGGTCGGCGTCGCCGGACGGTTCGGCGAGGGCGACACCGTCGACGTCGTCGGGACGGACGGCGCCCCGTTCGCCCGCGGCATGGTCTTCATCGAGGCCGCCGACCTCCGACGCGTCCTCGGCCGCCACACTCGCGATCTGCCCGTCGGCATGGCCCACGAGGTCATCCACCGCGACGACCTCGTCCTCCTGCCGGCGTGAGCGCACGACAACCGGGGCGACGAACGGAGATCCGTGAGCTCAGCGTGCGGAGGACCGCACGGAGCGCTCACAGATGTCGGCCTCGGCCTGCCGGTTATTCGCCGATCGTGCCGTCCAGGTACTCGCGGAGGATGTCGATGTGGCCGAGGTGGCGGGCGGTCTCTTCGATCAGGTGGATCATGGCGAAGCGCAGCGTGAACGGTCGCAACGATCGGGCGGCCAGCTCGTCGAGGGCGCGGCCCGCGCCGGCGGCCCGTGACCGATCGCAGGCGGCGACGTAGAGGGCCACGACGTCGATGATCGGTTCGTCGAGCGCAGTGTGGAACTCCCAGTCGCGGTCGTCGTCCCACGGAACCGACGCCCACGGCTCCGGCTCGGGACGGCCGGCGAACCGCTCGGTGAACCAGCTGTCCTCGACGAGGGCCAGGTGCTTGACCAGCCCGGCGATCGTGGTACCCGAGCGCACGGGCGACGTGACGGCGAGCTGCTGGTCGATCCCGGCCACCTTGCGCAGCACCGCGGCCCGGTACCAGTCGAGCACGTCGGCCAGCATCTCGGCCTCGTCGGCCGTTCGGGTTCCCTCCGGGTAGTCGACGTCGTCGACGGCCGCCGGTGACGGCTCGTCGCGCTCGGCCGCCGAGCGTTCGATGCACAGCTCGTTGCCCTCGGGGTCGGCAACGACCACCCACCCCGTCCGGTCGGGGCGACGATGATCGGCCACGACGGTGGCCCCGGCGGCGACGATCTCGTCCACGGCTGCGTCCCGGGCGACGTCCGGGACGAGGTCCAGGTGGACCCGGTTCTTGATCGTCTTGCGTTCGGGCACGCGGACGAACAGCAGGCCGGGATGGCGAGCCTGCGGATCGATGATCAGGGCTTCGTCGTCGTCGGGTTCATTCGGTTCACCGGGCTCGTCGATGAAGCCGAGCACCGGCTTCCAAAACTGGGCCAAGGCGAACGGGTCGCCGGAGTCGATCGTGATGTGACGGATCCGCGAGGGCACGGAGCCCGATGTTGGCGGACCGACGGGTCCGGCCGGCAACGTGTTTCGGCGTCAGGCCGGCGGGCGGGGGGCCTGGGCCTCGACCGGGGCGTCCTGCGGGGCGTCCTGCGGCGCACCGGCGCCGACGGCCTGCGTGGCCCCGGCATCGAGGCCGAGCTCGGCGCGCAGCTGGCTGAGCCGACTCTGCGCCTCGACGTTGGCCGTGGCCGTTTCGACCTCGAGCACGCGGGACTCGACGGACGTCTCGGCCAGCTCGGCCGACGCCTTGGCCTTGGCGTAGCGGGCCTGGATCTTGTCCTGCACCTCGGCCAGGCTCGGCACATCGGCCCCCACGCTCTCGTTGAGCTGGGCCATGGCCGAGTTCATCTCCTCCTGCATCTTGGCCTGGTCGAGCTGGGACAGCAGCTTGGACTTCTCGGAGAGCTTCTGCTGCAGCAGGCGGCTGTTCTGCTGGACGGCCGCCTTGGCCTGGTCCGATGCCTGGGTCGACTCGATGACCATCGTCTTCAGACCCTCGACATCGCGCTCGACCTGGATCAGCTGGTTGGCGATGGTCTCGGCGGCCGTCGTGTACTGCGTCGACTTGACCGTGTCGCCGGACTTCTGGGCGTCGCTGGCCATGATCAACGCCTGGCGGGCGTTGGCGTTGAGCTTCTCCAGCTCGGTCAGCTTCTGGTTCAGGCGGAGCTCGCTCTGCTTCTGGTTGGCGATGACGTTCGCCGCCTGCTCCTTCAGCCGCCGGTGCTGGTTCTGCGCCTCGCCGATCGCCTGCTCGAGCTGGATCTTCGGATCCGCCCGCTCCTCGAAGGACGACGACGTCCTGGCGGTCAGGTACTTCCACCACTTCTGCAAGACCTTGAACATGCCGGAAAGCCTAGTGACGGCCGGTTCGAACGGTTCCGTGACGCAATCGGTGTCGATTCCCGTAACAAACGATCGCTCGCTTGGCTCGACCGCTGGCACGGGCCTTCACCCGGGACGCTCGCTCACATGTCAATCTTTCGTCAGAACGCGATTCCGTCTTGTGAGCCTGGAGCGGACGACGTCGAGCTCGGGGGCCTTGAGGAGGATGAGGACGCCGGCGTAGACGGCGATGCCGACAGCGGAGGCGACGACGACGCGCCAGAACGCCACCAGCCCGACGTCGCTGTCGGGCCCGGACGCCATCACGTCGGCGACGAGGTAGGCCAGCTCGCCGGCCAGGACCCCGGCGACGACCATGCGCAGGAAGCTGGAGAACACCTCGCCCACGGGATAGCCGGGCACCTTGTACGAAAGCACCTGGATGGCCCACACGGACGTGATCAGGTAGGCCAGGGCGAACGCAAGGGCGAGGCCGAGCACGCCGAACCGACCGACCAGCACGAGCGCCAGCACGATGTTGATGATGTTCTCGACGACGTTGATGACGAACGGCGTGCGGGTGTCCTGGTGGGCGTAGAACCCGCGTAGGGCGAAGACGTAGATCGACAACCCGACCAGCCCGAGGGCGAACCCGGCCAGGGCGTTCGACGTGTTGGCGGCGTCGGCCGGCTCGTACTGGCCGTGCTGGAGGAAGGCGCCGATGATCGGTCGTCGCAGCGCGAAGATCAGCACGCCGGCGGGCAGCGTCAACACGGCCGTCATGCGCAGCCCGAGCGACGACTGGGCGAGGAACGCCGGCCGGTCCCGGCGCACCACGGCGCGGGCCAGGTCGGGCACGAACGTGGTGGCGATCGAGACGCCAAGCAGGCCGTACGGGAAGATGAAGAATGTGAAGGCGTCGGCGTAGGCGGCGGCGTCGCCCGAGCCCGGGTCGGCGAGGTTGCGCACGATGATCACCGACACCTGGTTGGCGGCGACGTAGCCGACGGTCCAGCCGGACAGCACGAGGACCTGGCGCACGACGGGGTGGCGCAGCGCCAATCGCGGCCGCAGGCGGATGCCGGCCCGCTTGATCGCCGGCACGAGGACGAGCGCCATGGCGACGATGCCGAGTGTGGCGCCCAGCCCGAGCGTCAGGCGCAGCCGGTCGTCGGCGAGCACATCTTCCAGCGTGAAGTCCTGCTCGCCGGCCCGGGGGATCGACAGCAGGGTGGCGATGATCACGAGGTTGGACACGATCGGGCTCCACGCGGCGGCGAAGAAGTGCTTGCGCGACTGCAGCAGCGCGTTGGCGATGCCCGTCGCTCCGTAGAAGAAGATCTGGACCAAGAAGATGCGCGTCAGCGTCGTGCCGACGGCGCGGAACTGCTCGACGTCGACGCCGTCGGCCGGGTCGAGCGTGTACAGCCGGAAGATGAGCGGCGCCACGAGCACGGCGACCAGGGTGATGACGAACAGCCCGACCATCGCCAGCGTCACCACGACGTCGGTGGACTCCTCGTCGTCGCGTTCCTTGAACCCGGTGAACAGCGGGACGAAGGTGGCCGACACGACACCGCCGAGCAGGACCTCGTAGACGATGTTCGGGGTCTCGTTGCCGATGCGGTAGGCGTCGGCCAGTGCGGTCTGCCCGATGACGTACCCGAAGGCGGCGACGCGGGCGAGGCCGGTGACGCGGGAGAGCGCGGTGCCCGCCGCCACGACGAGGTTGTTGCGCAGCAACCCACCGCCGCCGTCGCCGTCGGAGCGAGCCAGCTCGACCGACGTCGGTTCAGCCGCGGCCGGTCCCGGTTCGGCGGTCGCAGTCACTGAGGCCGGGTCACTGCAGCTCTTGGACCGCTTGACGCAGGCTCTCGAGCTCGAGGACCAGCTCGTCGACCTGACCGGCGTAGTCGTCGGTGCTCGTCGAGCCGATGCTCACCTCGGCCGCCTTGGCGACCAGCTCGTCGAGCCGAGCCTGGCTCAATCGCAACCGGTCCGCCGTCGAGGCCGACAGTTGCTTCAGCCGGTCGGCGGTGGCCAACTGACCGTCGACGGAAGCCAGGGCGCCGTCCACTTCCGGGGACCGGTCGGGTTGGGCCGCCAGCGTTGACCGCCTCGACCGCAGGCGGGTCGGGTCGAGCCGGCGGACGGCGGCATCGATCTCGTGACCTCGCCGGGCGATCTGCCAGCTCTGCTGCAGCCCGGCGTCCAGCCGCTCGGCGATGCTCGCCAACCGGTCGTGCAGCGGCCCGGCCGGCGTGTCAAGGACCGTCGCCTGGAGCTGCTGCCGGGCCCGTTGCGCGTCCCTGACGAAATGGCGCCAGGGTTCGCCGACGGCGAACGGATCGATGGCCGCCACCTTCGGCGCCAGCGGCACGGCGAGGGCCACCGATCCGGCGTAGACGACCACCCCGAGTGCGATCGCAGCCGGGATCGGAAGGCCGAGCAGCGCCAGCCCGACCCCGGCGGCGGCACCGAGCAGCAATCGCCAGGACCAGATCGTCCGCGCCGTGGTCGGCGTGAAGAACCGATCTCGCCACGCCATCGGTCGGAGGGTAACGGGGGGTGTAAGAGCGTTCTGTCCTCCCCGACCGGCCGAACCCGGCGCTCTGCGGAGGACAGTTGATCAGCACGCGGTCGGGTGCGGCGTTCTCTGCCCAACTGTCCTCCGCAACACGCCGGGATCAGCCGGTTGGGGAGGACAGAACTGAAGAGGGGTCGCAGTTGGCGCCGCAGACGGCGACGGCGACGCGTTCACCGGCGGCGGGGACGTAGGCGCCGCTACGCAGCGCGGCGAGAGCCGCCGCGCCGCCGGGCTCGGCGATCAACCGCAACCCGTCGTAGATCGCCCGTTGGGCGGCCCGGATCTCGTCGTCATCGACGACCACCGCGTCGTGGACGTGCCGGCGCACGACCTCCCAGGGGACGGCGCCGATGCGCGCCGTGCCGAGGGAGTCGGCGGCGATGCCGGCCACCTCGACGTCGACGGGAGCACCGGCGGCCAGCGCCGCCCGCAGGCACTGGCTCGTCGCTGGTTCCACGCTGATCACCTTCGTGCGCCCGGCGAACCACGCCGCCTGGCCGGCGACGAACCCACCGCCCCCGGTGGCGACGAGCAGCGTGTCGACGGCGCCGATCTGCCGCTCCAGCTCCCGGGCCATCGTCCCTTGGCCGGCCACGACGACCCGTGAGTCGTAGGGGTGGACCTTCAGCGCCCCAGTCTCGAGGGCTCGTTCGTCGGCCATCCGCTGGGCCTGGTCGTAGTAGCCGTCGATGACGTGGACGGTCGCACCGAGGGCGGCGATCCGCTCCCGCTTCAGCGCCGGGCTCGTCGACGGCACGAACACCTCGGCGGCGAGGCCGAGCCGGCGGGCGACGTGGGCCACGGCGGCGCCGTGGTTCCCGCCCGACGCGGCGACGAGCCCGGCCGCCGGGACGTTGGCGGTGAGGACGGTGTGGAAGGCGCCGCGCGGCTTGAACGACCCGGTGTGCTGCAGCAGCTCCAACTTGGGCACCGTCGCCGCGGGCGCACCCAGCTCCCCTGCGGCGACCTCGATGACCGGGGTCACGCGCACGTGGTCGCCGATCACGGTCCACGCCCGGTCGATGTCGTCGGGTGTGACCGGCCCCGCGTCGATCACGACCCGGTGTCTGGCGCGACGATGTCGGACGCGGTGAGCGTCGTCAGTTGCTCGTCGGTCGGGTCGGCGATAGCGGCCAGCCGGTCGGCCTGGCGGCCGATCGACGCCTCGAACACGTTGCGCACGAACCGGGCGTTGCCGAACCCCCTGTCGCGCGGCTCGGCCTCGATGACCTCGGCCAGCCGCAACGCGCCGGCTTCATCGAGGTGGTAGCGGTTGGCGTCGCTCATCCCCTCGAAGATGGCGATCAGCTCCTCGGTCGTGTAGTCCGGGAAGTGGATCGTGCGGGCGAAGCGGCTCTGCAGTCCAGGG
>JBPCJL010000031.1:0-17695 GCA_051005355.1 Ilumatobacteraceae bacterium | reverse complement strand
ATCAAACGGACGAAGAGATCGAGCGACGCCACGGAGGCTCGGAAGGGTTTCGTGCTTGGCGGGCCGACCGCGACCGGTTGGGCGACCTGATCTCGAACGGCGCGCTGGAGCTCGGCACGCTGGTCGCCACCGCTCAGGACGGCTGAGCGACGACACGCTCGCGCAGCGTCTCGGCGACCTCGTCCATGATCGCCGCGCTCTCCTCCTCGGGGCCGGAGGTGGCCGAACCGGACAGGTTCACCCCCGCGACGCCGTCGATGGCCAGCATCCGCTCGGCCTCGTCGACGGCGGCGGCGACACCGGCGGCTCGCCCGTCGGCGGCCTCCAGCACGCGACGGCGCAGGTCCGGGTCGACGACCAGGCCGGGGAAGCGCTCCAGGACGACGAGTGACTCGACATCAGTGATGACGGCGACGCACGGCACGAACGGCATGGTCACACCGAGCTGACGCGCCGCACCGACGAACGTCGCCACGCCGGCACTGCCGCCGGCGTGGTTGACGAAGCACACCTGCCCACCGGCCCGCTCCTTCTCCAAGAGCCGGGCGGCGCGCAGATGCGTCGGCGGCGCCACCGGCGTCGCCGAGACCGACGCGCACAGCCCGACCTGTCGTGCCAGGCCGGCGAGGCGCGTCCCGTCCAGGTCGAAGACCTGGGTCGCGTCGACCCGCACCGACCTGGCCCGGCTGTCGCCGGTCACGCAGTGCACGCCGGTCACGCCGAGGTTGGCGAGGCCGGCGAGCTCGCCCTCGAGCACCACCCGGTTGCGGTCACGGCAGGTCAGGGTGACCCACGCTCGAGCGCCGGCCTCGGCGAACAGTTCGGCCATCATCGTCGGCGGGAAGTCCGGCCGGACGTGGTGCTCGCCGACGAGGACGGCGTCGGCGTGGCGGGCCAGTCGGGCGGCGACCATGGCGACGGAAGACGGGTCGAACGGGCGCACGCGCAGGTCGGTGACGATGATCGGGCTTCCATCGGTGCGCCCGACGGCGGCGGCGAACGGCGTCGAGGCCGGCGCCGGTGCGGGACCGGACCACGGGACCACCGGTCGATCGACGAACGGGCATCGCCGATCGTCCACCTCGCACCGCTCGTCGACGCGCACCCCGCCGCACGGCCCGTACACCATGTGCTTCGGGCAGGTCTCCTCGATCGTCCCCGCATCCTCGACGCTCATGACCACGTCCTGTCCTCCGCGACCAGCCATCGTGAGTCGGTTGCGGAGGACAGAAGCGGTTGATCAGCCGAGCCAGCCCTCCACGATGTCGGGGTTGGCCTCGACCCAGGCTGCAGCGGCGGCGGCCGGTTCCATTCCGTCGTTGTCGATCATCCCGGCGATCTCGTTCTGCTGCTCCGTCGTCAGCTCGAACTTCTCGATGAAGGCGAAGGCGGCCGGGTTTTTCTCCTCCAGCCCCACCGCTGCCGCCTTGTAGATCTCGTCGACGGGGTAATCGCACTCGTAGGCACCGTCGCCAGCCTCGGCTGAGGCCAGGCACTCGTCGGTCACCTCGGGCAGCTCCACCTCGGTCAGGTCGACCTGGTTCTGCAGCCAGTGCGGCTGCCAGAAGTTGAGCAGCACCGGCTGCTCGTCCTCGACGGCTTGGCGGATGGACGTGATCAGCGCGGCCTCGGATCCGGCGACGACGAACTGCAACGGCAGCTCGAGGTTCTCGATGATCTGCTCGTCGAAGCTGACGTAGCTCGGGTCGCCCATCGTGAACTGACCGAGGTCGCCGGTCTCGGCGGTGGCGAACAGGCCAGCCAGCTCGGGATCTTTGAAGCCCTCCCACGTGGCCAGCTCCGGGTTCTCCTCGACGACGAACGTCGGCACGTACCAGCCGATCTTGGCCGTCGGGCCGAGCGGGCCAAGGTCGACGACGCTGCCCTTGTCCTCGATGTAGGTGGCGTAGTCCTCGGCGTGGCCGGACGGCCACACCTCGAGGACAGCGTCGAGGTCGCCGGCGTCGAGGCCGGGCCAGGTGGCGTTCTCGTCGATGTCGACCAGCTCGACTGGCGTGCCGAGCTCGGACTCGAGCACGAGCTTGGCCACGTTGGCGTTGGCGGCCGATCCGGTCCACGGGTTGACGGCGATGGAGATGCCCTCGCCGGACGCCGGTGCTGCCCCGCCGCTGGTGGAGCCGCTCGCCGTCGTCGTCGCGGACGCCCCCGCCGCGGCGGTGGTCGCGCTGGCGCCACCGTCGTCGCCGGTGTCGTCGCTGCCGCACGACGCCCCGACCAGCGCCAGTACCGCCGCCAACGCACCAACCCGTTGCCACGTCCGCATCATCTCGCCCCTTGGTGTCGGTGTTGGCCGGAGCGGGCGCCCCAGGCCTGTGTGATCCGATCCAGTGTGATCGCCAGCAGGACGATACTCACGCCGCCGGCGACGCCCCGTCCCACCTCGCCCTTCGTCAAGCCGTAGACCGTCTCCAACCCAAGGCCGCCAGACCCGGTCAGACCGGCGATGACGACCATCGACAGGACCAGCAGCACCGTCTGGTTGACGCCCAGCAGGATGGCCGGCGTGGCCATCGGCAGCTGCACCTTGCGCAGCTCCTGGCCGGGCGTAGCGCCGAACGAGATGGCCGCCTCGCGTGGCTGGTGCGGCACCTGGCGCAGGCCGAGCGAGACGATGCGGATGCACGGCGGCAGCGCGTAGACCACCGCCGCCACGACGCCGGGCACCCGACCGACGCGGAACAGGAAGATGACCGGCACGAGGTAGACGAACGCCGGCATCACCTGGGCGGCGTCCAGCACCGGGCGCAGCACGCGCTGGACCCGGTCGGACCGCCCGGCCCAGATGCCGATCGGGACGGCGAGAGCGACGCTGATCACCACGACGACGAGGACCTGGCTCAGCGTGTCCATGGCCAGTTCCCAGTTGCGCATCGCCGCCACACCGACGAAGCAGGCGCCGCCGAGCGCGCCCAACCGCCATCCACTGCTGGCCCAGCCGATCGCCACGACGGCGACGACGATCAACCACCACGGTGAGTCGACGAGGACGTCGCGCACCGGGTTGAGCACGTTGATCACGAGGAAGTCGCTGATCGAGCCGGTGCCACCGATCACGGGGACGCCGGTCCGCAGGTGGTCGTTGACCCAGCCGACGGCATCGTTCACCGGTTCCGCGACGTCGAACCGCCAGCCGTCCGGGAAGTCGGCGGCACCGAACAGCCGGCCGGCGGCGACGGTGGCCAGCACGACGGCGGCACCGATGCCGAGGGTGGCTGCCCACGGCGGACCGACACGCGATCGCTCCGCCGTTCGCGGCCGGCGCACGCGTTCCCCCGTCGTGATGCGATCGAGGGCGATGGCGGCGAACACGATGGCCAGCCCCGGCGCGAACGCCAGGCCGACGTCGACGCGCTCGAGGCCGTCGACGACGCGCTGGCCGAGGCCGCCCGTGCCGACGAGGGCGGCGATCACGACGATGGCGAAGGCCATCATGATCACCTGGTTGAGGCCGAGCAGCATGGCCCGCCGGGCCATCGGCAGCTGCACCTTGGCCAGCAGCTGTCGGCTGGTGCAGCCGAACGACGTGCCGACCTCCGTCGCCACGACCGGCACGCTCCGCAGCCCGTGGCTCGTCAGCCGCACCGCCGGTGCGACGGCGAACACGACGGTGGCGACGATCGCTGCCGGCGTGCCGATCCCGAACACGACCACCGCCGGCAGCAGGTAGACGTAGGCCGGCATCACCTGGGCGGTGTCGAGCACGCCGCGCAGGCCGCGCTCGGCGCGGTCGTTGCGCCCGGCCCAGATGCCGAGCGGCACGCCGATCACGAGCGCGACGGCGACCGCGACGAGCATCAGCGCCAGCGTGACGAGGGTGTCATCCCAGAAGCCGAGGACGCCGCAGCCGGCGAGGGCGAGGACGCCGGTCACCGTGGCCCGGGTGCCGCCGGTGCGCCACCCGACCACGCCGACCACCGCCAGCACGCCCGGCCAGCGCAGCTGGCGCAGGACCCAGAGCACGGCTTCCGTCGCCCGGTCGACGCCCTCCGAGATGGGCTGGAAGATCCAGGTGAACAGCCAGTGGTCGCTGTTGTTGCGGACCGTCCAGTCGTAGACCGAGTCGACCGCATCGACGACGTGCGCATCGAGCCACGACGGGACCGTCGTTCCGGTCAGCGCGCCGACGACGGCCAGCGCCACGAGCACCGTGCCGGGGACGGCGAGCCGGCGCAGGTGAGCGCCGGCGGTCGCCGGTGGCGGCGCGGTCGTGACGGTGAGGGCGGCCAGCGCCATCAGCGGGCGGCCGCTCGCTCGACCGGGTCGACCGGGTCGACGGGCTTGGCGCCGGACCGCACGTCGTCGGCGCCCGCCACGACGCGCAGGGCCGTGGCCCGGTCGACGACGCCGACGACCCGTCCCTCGCCATCGGCCACGCCGACGGGTCGGTCGCTGCGCGCCAGTGCGCCGAGCACGTCGCGCACGGTGGTGCCGAGCGCGACGACGGCGACGAAGGCGTCGTCGTTGTCGTCGGCTGTGCCGTCGAGTGGCGCCATCACGGCTTCGACGGGCAGCACGTTGGCGCGCGAGACGTCGCGGACGAACAGGGCCACGTCGTCGTCGGCCGGCGCGCCCACGACCTCGGCCGGCGTGCCGACCTGGACGAAGCGCCCATCGCGCATGATGGCGATGCGGTCGCCGAGGCGTAGCGCCGCGACGAGGTCGGGGGGGATGAAGACGATGGTCGTCGCCGTCTCGCCCCGCAGGCGGACGACCTCGTCCTGCATGTCCCGGCGGATCACGGGATCGAGGGCCGAGAACGGCTCGTCGAACAGGAGCACCTCCGGGCCGGTGGCCAGCGCCCGGGCCAGGCCGACGCGCTGCTGCATCCCTCCCGACAACTGGTCCGGCTTGGCCGTGCCGAGTCCGGAGAGCCCGACGAGCTCGAGGAACTGCTCCGCAGTGGAGCGCCGCGCCGCCCTGTCAAGGCCTTGCACCTCCAGCCCGAAGGCCACGTTGTCGGCCAGGTCACGGTGGGGGAGCAAGCCGAAGTGCTGGAACACCATGCTGACGCGGTGCCGGCGCAGGTCGAGCAACCGGGCTTCATCGGCCGCGGTCACGTCGAGCTCGCCGATGCGCACCGTGCCGGCGGTCGGTTCGATCAAGCGCGTCAGGCAGCGCACGAGCGTCGACTTGCCGCTGCCGGACAGGCCCATCACGACGAACGTCTCGCCGGGCTCGACGTCGAGGTCGATGTCGCGCACCGCGGCCACGTTCCCGGTGCGCGCTTCGAGCTCGCGGCGAGGGAGATCGGCCATCGGTGAGCCGACGATCCGGTCGGGCCGCGGGCCGAAGACCTTCCACAAGCCCCGGACCGAGATGGCGCCCCCCACGGCCGGAGCTTAGGAGCGTGGCGGTTACCTCAGACGATCGTTCGCTCGCTTGCCTTCACCGTCATCTCGGTCCTCCGGTCGGGACGCTCGCTCACTGCACGGCGCCGGCGACGACGTTGCCGATGCCGGTCATCCCTCGCTCGTTCGGGTGGACCGGGGCGGCGAGGGTCGCCGGCACGAGCGGCTCGACCCACCTCGTCGTCGCCGAGGCGCAGGCGCTGCGACCGTTGCTGGGCGTGTACGTGTCGACGTAGCCGACGCCGGCGGTGGCGGCCTGCGTCTGCAGCATCGAGTTCAGCTCCTTGGCCTTGGCCCGCAGGTAGGGGACGTCGCCATAGGCGAGCGGCAGGGTCGGCCAGCACCCGAGGCCGCGGTCGGGGAGGACCTGTGGGTAGCCGACGACGAAGACCCGGGCGCCCGGCGCCCGCACCTCGATGTCGGTCAGCACGGCGGCGACCTTCGGCGCCGTCTCGTTGATGCGCCGGCTGATCTCGTCGACCCCGCCGGCGGTGTAGCGATCCCGGCAGGGCGTGGAGAACGGGTTCAGCGTGGCGCAGTTCTGGATGATCTCGGTGAAGCCGATGTCGTTGCCGCCGATGCCGATGGTGACGACCGTCGTCGAGGCCGACAGGGCCGACAGCTGGGCCGCGTTCGAGCCGCCCGTGACGGGTTGGGGAGCGAACATGTCCTTCGTCGCCGCCCCGCTGCAGCTGACGTCACGGAACGACGCACCGGCGAGCGTCGGGTTGACCACGTTGGGGTAGTTGCGGTTCGACTTGAGGCAGCCGAGCGGCGCGACCTGGGCCGGGATCAGCGGACCGGCCGTGAAGGAGTCGCCGAGCGCCACGTACTGGTCACCCGGGCGGGCACCGATGGCCGCGCCGGGCACCGTGACACCGACCAGCGCCAGCACGAGCAGGACGAACCACCGAGCACGCCGCATCGTTGTCCACCTCCGTCGTTCCACCGCCCGCCGCAACCGTAGCGTGAGCGGGACGGCGCCGCCGTCGGCGCGCCCAGCACTGGTTGGCGACGCACTACGTTGCGCCGCCATGCGGCGGCGGAGGGATCGGTCGATGGTGTTCGCCGCCGTCATCGGCGCGGCCGCCGTCGTGGGCCTCGTTCTGGCGATCGTCCTCCGGCGCGATGCCCAACCCGAGACCGGACCGCCGTGTCCCGGTGCCGCCGGTCGTTCGCGAGAGCTGCGCGACTGCCTGGCCGATTCGTTGGCCTTCGTCTCGACGCCGATCGCCACGGGCAGCGCGGTGCTGCTCGGCGACGGGTATCTGGTGACGAACACCCAGTGATCGACCCCTTCGCCGTCGTCGAGGTCACGTTCGACGGTGGTGAGTCGTTCGAGGACGTACCAGTGATCGGGGTGGATGCCTTCGCCGACGTCGCTGTGCTCGGCCCGATCACCACGGACCGGAAGGGGCTGCGCCTCGAGCCGGTGCCGGACTTCGACGTGTCCGCCGAGCCAGAGGTGTTCCTGGTCGGCTACCCGGGCGGCATCGAGGACGACGATCCGAACATCACCCTGTCCGGAGGGCTGCTGTCCCGGATGCGGGAGGACGCGGGCTTGGGCTACACCTACCTGCAGACCGACGCGGCGATCTCGGGCGGGCAGTCGGGCGGTGCCCTGGTCGACGCGGACGGCCGTGTCCTCGGCATCTCCGGCCTCGGCTTCGCCGAGGAGTTCGCGCTCGCCCTCTCCTCCGACGACGTCGCCGCGGCGGTGGAACGGATTCGGCGCGGCGAAGGTGACGAACGGCGCGTCTTCCCGGGCCAGGCGGAAGCCGGGACCGAGGCGGTCGACGTCGAGCTCACCGACGCCCGGCCGGCCCGGCTCGTGCTCATCCCGGCCACCGACGAGCGCCGTGAGGTGCTGCTCACCGTCGACTCCGACGGGCCGGTGGCCGTCGAGGCGTTCACCGGCATCGGAGAACCGCTCGGTTTCAACGACGTGGCCCTCGAGCTCGTCGATGCCTTCGCCGACGAGTTCGGCGGCATGGATCCGGGCCTGCCGCCGATCCCGGAACTGGACGAGACGGACCCCGGCACCTACGCGTTCGAGGTGCCGATGGGTGAGAGCGTGGTGGCGACGCTCGGCAAGGCCGACGTCGGCGTTGCGGCCACGGTCGATGTGGACGTGCCGTTCGCCGTCCTTGACGCCACGCTCGAGGCCGGAGAGGTGACCGTCGGTGCGCCAGCACGCGGCGTGCTGGACGGCTTCTCGTTCGAGGCGGAGCACACCATCGAGCTAGTCGAGGGCGACGAGGTCGAGATCACCGTGCGGGCGGGCACCAGCGACGCGTTCTTCACGTTCCTCGGACCGGACGAGGAGCGGGACCCGTTCGCCATGCCGTCGGGGGACGACGGGGCCGGTGGCCTCTACGACCTCGATCCCCGTGAGACGTTCACGGTCGAGAAGTCCGGAACGCACCGCGTGCTCGTCAGCACGTACGACGGGGTCGTCGGCGGCTACGAGCTGACCGTCGAGCGCGCCGCCGGCGACTGATCCGGCCCGGGCCAGCCTCCCACTCTGCGTGACCTGTTCCATGGCGCGATCGGTATCGAAAACGACACCGGATCTTCGTCAGAAGCTGATTGGTCACTCCTTGGCCAGCATGACCTCGGTGGACTTGATGATCACGATGACCTCGTCGCCGGGGTCGAAGCCGAGGTCCTCGGCGGCGTCCTTGGTGATGGCGGCGGTGACCCGCTGACCGTCGGGGAGCAGGCACCGAACGGTCGACATCACTTCGCCGTGGTTGACGGTCTCGACCGTCGCCTTGAGCTGGTTGCGGGCGCTGAGTTGCACGTGGTCTCCGTTCGTGGTCTGGATCGGCGCGTTGCGGACGACCGGGTTCGTCGCCCGTTCGAGGAACCGGCGAACGGCGGTCGCGCTTTCGCCGCGCCAGACGTCGACGAGGTCATCGGCCGAGCCAGCCGACGTCAGCGCGTCGATGGTGGGATCGAAGACCCGCTGCTGGGCCTCGAGCAGGCCCTCGTTGTCGAGGCCGACCCGAGCGCGCAGGAACAACTTGACGAGCAGCTGGGTGCGCACGTCGCGCAGGTGCTCGACGGGTGTGCCGAGCCAGCGCTTCGCCCGCCGGCGTCCCGCCGGCGTCGCCGCCAGCACCGTCCGGTCACGACCGCGCCCGGCGGCGTGACCTCGACGGGTGATGAGCCCCTTGTCGACGAGGCCTTCGATGGCGCGGTACGTCAGCGGCCGACTCAGCGTCCAGATCCTCCCGACCTCGCCGTCCGGCGCAAGCGCGGTGCCGACTGCCCATCCGTGCGACAGACCCTGAGTGATCAGCGTGAGGCACACGGCCTCGGCGAGGGGAAGCGTGATGGGCCTGTCCGTACTCGTCCCCGCTGGCGGGGGGCGTCGGCGAACGGTTGCGACGGCGCCCACGCCGCACAGAGTAGTCAGAACTTGTGGTTGAGAATTGAAGAACTGACTACTCTGCGTCTGCGAATTATGACCAAGCCGCAGCTCGTCCTGCTCACCCCCGTCGTCGTGCTGGCGCTGGTCGGCGCTGCTTGCGGGAGCGCCGACGACGGCGACACCGCGGTGACCACGGTGGCGGCCGACCCGACGTCGGCCGCGGCGACCACGTCCGCCGCCGCCGCCACGACGTCCGCGACGGCTGAGACCACCGAAGCGGCCGAGACCACCGAGGAAGCCGAGACGACCGAAGGCGCCGACACGCCCGAAGGAGGCGAGGCCGTCGAGGGCGAGATCACCGTGTTCGCCGCCGCCTCGCTGACCGAGGCCTTCACGGAGATCGGGACCGCCTTCAGCGAGGCCAACCCCGACGCCACCGCCACGTTCAGCTTCGACGCGTCGTCGGCGCTGGTGACCCAGATCACCGAGGGCGCCCCGGCGGACGTGTTCGCCTCGGCCGACACGGCGAACATGGACAAGCTCGTCGAGGCCGGCCTCAACGGCGACGAGCCGGAGATCTTCGCCACCAACCTCCCGACGATCATCGTCGCCCCAGACAACCCGCTCGGGATCGCTGGCGTCGAGGACCTCGCGAACTCCGACATCCTGACGGCGATCTGCGCCGCCGAGGTGCCATGTGGCCGCTACGCCAACGAGATCTTCATCAACGCCGGCATCACCGTGACGCCCGTCAGCCTGGAGCAGAACGTGCGCGGCGTCGTGACCAAGGTGACGGCCGGCGAAGCCGATGCCGGCATCGTCTACGAGACCGACGTCCTGGCCGCCGGCGACGAAGCGTCGGGCGTCGAGATCCCCGAGGACATCAACGTCTTGGCCGAGTACCCGATCGCCTCCGTCGCCGAGTCGCAGAACGTCGAGGTCGCCGACGCCTTCATCGAGTTCGTCAACGGCGAGGAGGCGCAGGCAATCCTCGAAGAGTACGGCTTCGGCGCGCCGTGACCTCGACGGTCCCGGCCGATCGACCGGTCGCCTCCCGGCGTCGATCGGTCGGTCGCGACCGGCTCCCGTGGCCGGCCCTCGTGCTGGCGGCGGCGGCGGCGGCGTTCTTCGCCATCCCGTTCCTCGGTCTGCTGTGGCGGGCGCCGTGGAGCGACGGCTGGTCGATCCTCACCTCCGACAGCGCACTCACCGCGCTGCGCCTCTCGCTGTGGTGCTCGCTCTGGGCGACGCTGGCAGCGGTGGTGTTCGGCGTACCGCTGGCCTGGCTGCTGGCGCGCGTGTCGTTCCCGGGCCGTGGCGCGGTACGGGCGCTGTGCACGCTGTCGATGGTCCTGCCTCCCGTCGTCGGCGGCGTGGCGCTGTTCTATTCACTCGGGCGGCGTGGCCTGGTCGGCCAGTACCTGGACCAGTGGTTCGGGTTCACGCTGCCGTTCACGACCACCGGCGCCATCGTCGCCCAGGCCTTCGTGGCCATGCCGTTCCTGGTGATCACGGTGGAGGCGGCGTTCCGTCAGCAGGACACCCGTTTCGAGGACGCCGCCCGCACGCTCGGCGCGTCCCGGTGGTACGTGTTCCGCCGTGTGACGTTGCCGGCCGTCCGCCCCGGCCTCGTGGCCGGCGCGGTGCTCGCCTGGGCTCGCGCCCTCGGTGGGTTCGGTGCCACGATCACGTTCGCCGGCAACTTTCCCGGCCGCACGCAGACCATGCCATTGGCCATCTACCTCACGAACGAGATCGATCCCCGACAGGCGATCATGCTCAGCCTGGTGCTGATCGCCGTTTCGTTCGCCGTGCTGGTCGCCCTGCGCGAGCGGTACCTCGGCGGTGGCGGCGCCACCGCCCCTGCAGCGTTGCGTCCATGACGCTGCGGGCGCACGTCGTCCGAACGCTCGGGACGCTGCGCCTCGACGTCGAGCTGGTCGCCGGCAGCGCTGAGACGGTTGCCATCCTCGGCCCGAACGGTGCTGGCAAGACGACGCTGTTCCGCTGCCTCGCCGGGCTGCTGCCGCTCGACGAGGGCCGGATCGACCTTGACGGGCAGACGCTCGACGACTCGGCGACCGATCTGTTCGTCGAGCCCGAGCGGCGGCCCGTCGCCGTCGTGTTCCAGGACTACCTGCTGTTCCCGAACCTGTCGGCTCTCGAGAACGTCGCCTTTGGGCTGCGCGCCCGCGGCGTCAACAAGGCGACCGCCCGGACCCAGGCGTCGGCCTGGCTCGAGCGGGTCGGGCTGGCGGACCACGCCGGTCACCGCCCGCGGGCGCTGTCGGGGGGGCAGGCTCAGCGAGTCGCGCTGGCGAGGGCCTTGGCCACCCAGCCGCGCCTGCTGCTCCTGGACGAACCGCTGGCGGCGTTGGACGCCGGCGCACGCGGCTCGGTGCGGCGCGACCTGCGCCGCCATCTCGCCACGTTCGAGGGCGTCCGGCTGCTCGTGACCCACGACCCGGTCGATGCCTATGCGATGGCTGATCGGGTGGTGGTGCTGGAGGGTGGCCGCATGGTCCAGTCCGGCACGCTGGCCGACATCAGCGCCCGGCCACGTTCGCGCTACGTGGCCGATCTGGTGGGTGTCAACCTGCTGACGGGGCAGGGTCGCGACGGCTCCGTCACCACGGCGACCGGCGGCACGGTGATCGCCCCCGGTGTCGTCGACGGCCCGGCGTTCGCCGCCATCGCGCCCCACGCCGTTGCCCTGTACCGCATGGCGCCGGAGGGCAGCCCGCGCAACGTGTGGTGCGCCACCGTGGCGGACGTCGACCGCCAGCCCGACCGCGTGCGCGTCCGTCTGGACGGCGAGCTGCCGCTGGTGGCCGAGATCACCCCGGCCGCGCTCGACGCCCTCGCCCTGCGCCCCGGCGATGAGGTCTGGGCGTCGGTCAAGGCCAGTGAGGTCACCGCCTACCCGGCGTGACCCACCCGCCGCCCGCCCGCCGCGGCGGGAGGGCAAGTGTGAGCCAGGCATGCGGATCTCCGCCCGCTGCGCTCACCACTCTCGGCGATCTGCTAGATCGGGCGCTCGGTGGGTGAGCCGACGTGGCCACGTGGCGTGAACACGGTCCTTGATGGGCTCGACTCGTCGCTCGCCGACGTGCTCGGCGGCCGGTTGGTCGCCACGTACGTCCACGGCTCGCTGGCCCTCGGCGGCTTCGAGCCGACGCGCAGCGACATCGACGTCCTCGTCATCGTGCGTGACTCGCCGCGCACCGGTGCCGCCGAGTGGCACGAACTGGCCAAGCGGGTGCCGGTGACGGGTGCGGCGGCACGTGGCGTCGAGCTCAGCGACGTCGAGCTCGGCGCCGTCGCTAAGCCGGCGGCGCCGTGGCCCTTCCTGCTGCACGTCACGACTGCGCCGGATGATCGCAAGGTGATCGACGGTCGCCGGCGGGCCGGGGACCACGACCTGCTCATGCACTATGTCTTTGCGAGGGCGGCAGGGCAGGTCGGGCGCGGACCACCGCCAGCCGACCTGATCGGCGACGTGGACCGACGATCGGTGCTGCGGTACCTACGTGACGAGCTCGACTGGGGGCTTCGCCACGCCGGCGAGACCTACGCCGTGCTGAACGCCGGCCGTGCCGTGCGCTACGCCCGCGACGGAGTGTCGTTTCCAAGCTCGCCGGTGCGCGCGCCGCACTCGCGGCCGGCGCACCGCCGCAACTCGTCGAGCGGGCGGTCGCCGTGCAGACCGGCCGCGCCGCTGATCGACCGCCCGACGACGAAGCCCGGAGGTTCGTCGCCGCCGTGCGAGCCGAGCTGGCGGCGGCTGCGGCCGGATCCGTACACTTCTCCGATGAGCAACCCCGAATCGGGTCACCCGGAACCGGTCGCGGTGGGGTCGTACGCGACCGAGGGCGAGGCTGAGGTGGCCCAGGCCAAGCTGCGGGCGTTCGGCATCGAGGCGTTCCTCGACGATCAGATCGAGGGTGGCACCGTCGTGGTGGACGGCGAGCCCGGTGTCCGGGTGCAGGTGAGGGCGCACGATGCGTCGGAGGCCCTGCGCATCCTCATTCCCGACGGCGATCTCGACGGACCGGACCCTCCGCCGAGCTGATCGGCCGGCGGCGCCTCAGGTCTTCTCGGCGTCGACGGGGCCCACGTCGCCGGTCACGGCACTAGTCCGCCCGCACGAGACAGAACGGGTGGCCGGCCGGGTCGAGGTAGACGCGGAAGTCGTCGCCGCCGGGCTGCTCCTCGGCCTTGCGGGCGCCGATGGCCAGGATGGCCTCCTCGCCGGCGTCGAGGTCGTCGACATCGAAGTCGATGTGCAGCTGCTGCGGCCGGTCGTCGCTCGGCCACTGCGGCGGCTGGTGGCCGGGTGCCTGCTGGAAGGCGATCGTGGCGCCCTGCGGGCTGACCAGCTGGACCCAGTCCTCGGACTCGTCCGGATCGCCCCGCACCTCCCACCCAGTGATGGCGGCGTAGAACCGCGCCAGCTCCAGCGGCTGGGGGCAATCGAGGGCGACGAGGCTGAATCGAGCGATCCCAGTCATGACGCCGACGCTAACCGGGAGCTTCCCTGCGGCGCCGTCCAGCTCGCCGAGCGGAAATCTCCTCGGCGGTGCGGGGCAGTGGTCGCCACGATGAGGAGGTGCCGTCCCACCCACCGATCATGCGCCGGCCCTACGTGGCCGACGCCGAGGAGGTGGCGGCGGCGCGCGCCGAGGCAGATCGAGCGCGTCGTGTGCGGGCAGATGCCCGACTTGCGGCGGCACCGGCGCGACGCGCCGCGATCGCGACAGGACCGGCGCTCCGCGACATTGCGGCGGCGGTCGACTGCCACTGCGCGTGCCATCCACACCCCGCCGACCTCGACCTGCACGACGGTGGATCGACCTGCGGCTGCCAGCTGACACCACAGGAGCGGCGAGCCCAATGGGACACCGTGATGGGGTCATGGCCAAAGCCCACCGACGAGGAGTTGCGTGAACGCGCCGTCGCCGAGGCGGCGTTCGCCGAGGCGGCGGCTGAGCTGGACGTCACCGCGCACGTGGAGCTGTCGATGTGTCCGTTCGTCATCGTCGGGAACTGCGACGGCCGCGGCTTCTACCTGCGCGAGCGACACGGGGAGTGGCGGGTGACCATCGCCGGCGAGGACGAACCAGCTGTCGATCCTTGGGGGTCGACGCCCGACCGCCTGACGATCGACGTCGCTGCCGGTGACGAGGGCGAGCTCGTCGACGCCGACGGCCGGTTCTCAGATGTGGCCGCGTTGCGCATCGCCGTCGGCTGCGTGCGTGAGGCCGTACTCCGCGACGCCTGCGCCCATGATGGTGACAGTGGCACCTACTGCTGCGCCTGCGGGGTGCCGATGGCCGAGGCCATGGCGTGGCGATTCGCCACGAGTTGAACGCGCGCGATGAGCGACGTGCGGCCAGAGCACCATGATGACGGGCGATGAGCGACGTCCCGGCGACCGCGCTGACCGCCACGGCGGGGACCAGCCGCGCGTCACTCGTCCCCATCATCGTCGTCGGTGTGCTCGCCGGTTTCCTGGCCGGCCTGTTCGGCGTCGGCGGCGGCATCCTCATCGTCCCCGGGCTGGTGCTGACCGCCGCCATGTCGCAGCGGCTGGCCCACGGCACGTCGCTGGCCGCCGTGTTGCCGATCTCGGTGGCTTCGCTGATCACCTACGTTGCCCACGACAACGTCGACTGGCCGGTGGCCCTGTGGCTGTCCATCGGCGCCGTCGTCGGGGCGGTCATCGGCACTCGGCTGCTCGTCGTGCTGCCGCTGCGCACCATCACCATCGCCTTCATCGTCCTGACCGTCGCCTCGGCGATCCGGCTGTTCATCGACGTCGATGCCACCGGGCGTTCGGAGCTGAACGTCGGGACGGCGCTCACCTTCGTCGCCGTGGGTCTGGCGGCGGGGATCCTGGCCGGGCTGCTGGGCGTCGGCGGCGGGATCATCGTGGTGCCGGCGATGATCCTGCTGGTCGGCATCGACCCGACGATCGCCAAGGGCACGTCGGCGGCGATGATCATCCCCACGGCGATCATGGGCACCTGGCGCAACCGCCGGTCGCACAACGCCGACCTGCGGGTGGCGCTGATCGTGGGGATCGCTGGGGTCGTGACCGCCGCGCTCGGCGCCGTGCTGGCGGACCGCATGGATGACGACGTGTCGAACGTCCTCTTCGCCGTATTGCTCGTCCTGGTGGCGGCCCGGCTGACCTGGGGCCTCGTCAGCGAGCGCGGCGCTGCCGACGGCTGACTAGTACCGCAACCGGCAACGCTTGCCCGTTCCGCCGGCCAGAGACGCCGCTCGCGTCGTTGCTCGTCCTCAAAAGAGCGCACGGCTATTCCGTCGTCCTCGCGCCTCGCGAGCGACGCCTCTGACTCGGCGTCGACGAGGCAATCGCTGCCGGTCACGGCACTATCGATGCGTTGGCCGGGTGGGGTCAGGGAGCGAGGTCGGGGTAGTGGCGGGCGAGGTTGTCCGGGTAGCTGCGCTGGTAGTGCTTCCAGAGCTGCTGGCCGTAGACCTCGGCGGTGCGACCGGACGTGCCCCGGCGGCCGGCGACCAGCTCGTCCCGGCTGGCCATGAACCCGGCACTCGAGTGCCGCGGGCTGGCGGCCACGGCGGCGGCGAATTCCGGGCCGAGCGGCAGGGGGTCGAGCCGGGTCCGCAGGTCTGGCCCATGGAAGTACGCCGACGAGAACCGCGCCTCAGTGGCGATCACGCGATGGGTCGTGGCGACGAGGTAGTTGCCGGTCATTGCCTGCAGGATCTCGCCGAGGTTGACGACGTAGGCGTCGTCGCGCGGCTCGACGTCGATCCAGCTGGCGTCGGGGCCGAGCGCCTGCAACCCGCCGACACCGTGCTGGCCGAGCACGGTGAGGAAGCCGGTGTCGTGGTGGGCGTTCACACCGGCCTCCCCGGGCGGTGACGGCGGGTAGCGGATCAGCTTGGCCTTGGCGTGCAGGCGATCCCCGAACATGTCGTGCAGGTGGCGCGGCGCCAACCCGAGGCCGACGCACAGCACCTCGCCGAGGCGGTCGGCCACGGCGCCCATCCGGGTCAGGAACTCGTCGACGATGGCGTGGAACCCGGGCAGCACCGCCTCGGGCAGCCACTGGCTAGGTCCGTCGAGGCGGAGGAACGCCGGCTCGACGTCGGGTGGGTACGGCGCGTGCTCCGTCCCCAGGTCGAGCTGCTCACGGAAGTCCGTGCGGTGATCGGTGAGCTCGGCGCCGACGCGCTCCCAACCGCGGAAGTACGGCGACTGGGCCTTGTCGATGTGCGCCTTGACGTCTTCCGGAAGGGCGAAGAACCCCCGCAGCGCCTCGTCCCAATCCTGCCGGAACCGGTCCGGGACGCCATGGCCGACGACGTGGAAGAAGCCGAGCTCATGGCAGATCTCGCGCACCTCGGCAGCCAGCGCGGTGCGGTCGGCGCTCGAACCCGACCAGCGGGCCAGGTCGACATCGGGGATCCGCGTATACGTCGGCGCCGTCGTCGTCACGTCGGCCAGGCTAGGAGACATGGTGCTGGCCGTGACCAACGGACGGGTGATCACGCCCGGCGGTGTCCTGCCGGGCGGGCACGTGGTGATCGACGGTGAGACGATCACGTCCGTCGGGACCGGCGCCTCGCCAGTCGACATCGACACGACGGTCGACGCCGGCGGTGGCTGGATCGCCCCCGGCTTCATCGACGTGCAGATCAACGGCGGCCACGGCATCGACCTGACCAACGAGCCGCAGCGGATCGACGAACTGACCACGCTCCTCCCGCAGTACGGCGTCACTGCGTTCCTGCCCACGATCATCACCTGCGCGCCGGCCACCCGGGCCAGTGCACTGGAGGCGTGGCGCGATCGACACGGCGCTACGGCCGGCACCGCCGTCGCGCTCGGGCTGCACGTCGAGGGACCGATGCTCAACCCGATCCGCCGTGGCGCCCACCCCGAGCAGCTGCTGGTGGCGCCGTCGCTGGAGCTCATCGAGGGTTGGAGCCGTGAGGCCGGCGTCGCGCTGGTCACCCTCGCACCCGAGCTGCCCGGCGCGCTCGACGTGATCGCTGCGTTGATCGGGCGGGGTGTCGTGGTATCGCTCGGCCACACTGACGCGTCCGCGGGGCAGTTCGACGCCGGGCTGGCCGCCGGTGCTCGGTACGTGACCCACCTCTTCAACGGGATGCGGCCGTTCGGCCACCGCGATCCCGGCCCGGTCGGTGCCGCGCTCGCCGACCACGGTGTGGTGGCCGGCTTGATCTGCGATGGCATCCACGTCGATCCCGTCGCCGTGCGCATGGCCTGGCGGGCGCTCGGGCCGCAGCGCATGAACCTGATCACCGACGCCGTCGCCGCCCTCGGGACCACTGTCCGAGCAACGGCGATCGGCTCGGTCGATGTCGTGGCCGGGCCGACCGGCATCCGCACCGCCGCCGGCGTGCTGGCGGGCAGTGACCTGTCGCTCGACCGGGCGTTGCGCAACCTCGTCGCCTACACCGCGTGCCCGGTGGATGAGGCCGTAGCCACCGTGACGTCGACGCCGGCCGATCTCCTCGGGCTGGCCGATCGCGGGCGGCTGCTGCCGGGTCACCGTGGCGACGTGACGGTGCTCGACGACGACCTGCGCGTCGTCGCCACGATCGTCGGCGGCGTACCGTCGCCCGATGCAAGTGCGACGAGTGGTCACGGGACATGACGCCGACGGCAAGGCCATCGTCGCCAGCGACGTCGAGGTCGACGGGCTGCGCCCGGCGCTGACGCCGGGTTCGGAGTTCCACCGCCTGTGGGGCGGTGACGAGCCCTCGTCGTTCCCCGACCACGGTGCCGAGCCGGCGCAGGGTCAGTACTTCCCGTCCGTGGGTGGGTTCCGGTTCGGGATCTTCGCGGTGCCCCCGCACAACCGGGAGCCGGGCGGCCCGCAACCTCCCGACGACCTCGAGGGGGCGATGGCCGAGTTCGAGGCCGTCCTGCCCG
>JBPCJL010000030.1:0-9461 GCA_051005355.1 Ilumatobacteraceae bacterium | reverse complement strand
CATTGTTAGGAGATCCCCATGAGCGTTGCCTCCCTTGATCAGTACCTCGATGCCGTGCGGGAGGGCGACCCCGCGAAGTTGTCGGCCACCCTGGCCAACGACATCGTCATGCACGGTCCGCTGGTTTCCGAGCCGATAGCTGGCCGTGATCAGGTCGCGCCCGTACTCGGCTTCGCGTTCGGCTTCGTCGACGAGTTCCGTTTCGGTGACGTCCTCACGGGCCCCGACGTGTTTGCCACTCCGTTCACGGGGACGGTTGGCGACGAGGAACTCGAGGGCATGGAGTACCTGCACGTCGACGGGGCAGGGAAAGATCGACTTGTTCACGGCTTACATCCGGCCGCTTCCCGCCCTTGTCGCGTTTCAGAACAAGCTCGCTCCCGTTCTCGGCCTACCCGCCATGGCTCTCGCGCCTCTGCCGCTCGAGCTGTCGGGCGACGACACGGAATAGGCCTCAGTCATGGCCACACCGGTAGACCTGCCGGCCAGCGGCAGGCGTGTTCTTGGGGTCGGGGTGGACGCGGCCATAGGCGATGCGGCGCAAAACGCACTGCGCCGGGCCGGTTTGCGCGCCACAGTCATCACCGTGACTGACGACGGCGATGGCGACGAAGTCCTACGAAGCGCCCTGCGCGCTGACACCTACGACGCAGTCAACCTCGGGGCGGGGCTGAGCGGCCAGCCGGGTCTGCCGATCTACGTCGTGTCCGGCGACGATGACCCGCTGGCCGGGCGCGGCGCGCTGGTCGATCTCGTCGCCGACCGATACCAGCAGGCCGGTGTCCGGGATGTGACCGTGGCCCGGTACGCCGGCGCCCGCCACGAGGTGTTCAACGAGACCAACCTGGACCAGATCACCGCTGATCTGATCGCCTGGCTCGACCGCGTCACGTCTCGCTGGTTCGCGAGATCCGCCGGCCCGCGGGGCTCCGTCGTCGTGCGGTGACGAATCCGCTGGTCATACCCTCCGAGCCACCGCTGCGGCGGCGTTGACGATGCCTTCGCCGTAGAGGCCGTTGTCGTCGAGCGAGCCTTCGCACACGGCGTTGAACTCCGGAGGGCGACCCTCGTCCGTGTAGATCTCGACACCGCCGGGTGGGCAGGCGTGGTCGGTGGCCGTCTCCTCGAGAATGGAGCGGACCGTGGCCGGGTCGAGCGAGTAGCCCGCCCCACGACGTTGGCGGCCGTGCTCCTCGACGATCAGCGCGGCCACGCCGGCGACGTGGGGCGAGGCCATCGACGTGCCCTGCAGGTAGGTGTAGACGCCGCAGTTCTCGCCGCGCCGGTCGCAGCTGACGCGCGAGAAGTCGTCGGTGGGCTGCAGGTTCTCGTCGACGAGACCTTCGTCGATGGCCAGCTGCAGCGGGTAGCTGGACAGGATCATGTTCTCCGGCGTCCTGAACCGATCCATGCCGACGAAGTCCCGGAACCAACCACCGGGTGCCGCGATCTCGACCTCGGTGTGCCCATAGTTGGAGTAGTCGGCCTTGGTGGTCGAAGGTCCGACCGCCGAGACGCCGATCACCTGAGGCGCCTCTGAGGGCAGATCGAGGCAGTCCTTGGTGACGACGCGTGGGCGCTCGGTGCCAGGCGGGTAGTCCGGGCTGATGTCATCGAAGCGCTCCGGCAGGGTGAGGTTGAAGTGGCTGTTGCCGGCGGCGCCGACCAGGGTCACACCCCGCTGGTAGGCGTACTCCACCCCGGCCAGGACCGTCGCCTTGATGAACGCTTGCTGGGCCAACTCGTCGTCGGTGACGTCGCCCTCGATGTAGTCGTCGCGTGAGTCGCAGTTGAACAGCCACGGGTCAGTGAAGAAGCTCATGTTGACGACGTCGAGCCCGATGTCGCCGGCGTAGGTCAGGGCGGCGACGGTCTCGTAGACGAAGAAGTAGCCCGAGTCCTGACCAGCGCGGATGTTGACGAGCGTGGCGTCCGGGGCGACGCCGCTGATCCCGATCCGGTTGCGGGCGGCGCCGATGATCCCGGCGACGTGCGTGCCGTGGCCGTTCTCGTCGACGTCGGCGGGATCGATGCAGGTCGGCGTCTCGCAGGGACCGTCCACGGAGGGGATGTCCATCGTGAAGTTGCGCGACAGATCGTGGCTGAAGTTCTCGGTCAGATCGGGGTGGGTCGCGTCGACACCGGTGTCCATCACCCCGACGGTCACCCGGCGTCCGGTCGCTCGCCGATGCGCCTCGGGGGCACCGATCATGTCCAAGTTCCACTGGAGGTCGGCCAGCGGCTCCCGGCCAGTTCGCTGACTCGGCGGGCCGTTCTGAGCCTGACCTTGCGCCGTGGCCCGGTCCTCGGCCGACGGGCGTTCCTCGACGAAGCGGTGGGGCATGCCCGGGCTGGCCTGGCGTTGCAGTTTCGTGCAACCTGAGCAGCAGTCTGCGGCTGCGGCGCGATTCGCCGAGGTGCGCCTGGAGGATCAGGCGCCGAGGCGGTCGACGGCGAACACCTCGGCGCCGTCGACGGTCCCGGTGAACGATCCGACCAGCTCGTCGAACGACGCACCCGGCAGCTCGGTCGTACGCCCCGATAGCGCCGCGGCTCCGCCTTCGGCCGTCGTGCCGGTGCAGGACACGTCGAGTTGCGACGCATCGCTGGCCGCCGCAGCCTCGCACGTCAGGTCGCCCTCCAACGGGTAGCCGGCGTCCTCGAACGCCGCCTCGCCGGCATCCGTGGCCAGGTTGCGCGCCGCCGTCTCGGCGGCCGCGTCGACCACGTTGCCGGCCTCCTCCTGTACGGCGGAGACCACGGAGTCGGCGACCTGGCCGACCTCGTCGGCGGCCTCGTCGATGCTCTCTCGGGCGTCGTCGGAGCACGCCGCCATCCCCAGCGAGGCGACGGCGAGCATGGTGACGGTCACGGTGCGGCGGCGCATAGGCGTAGGCGCTACCCCTCCGAGCCCGCAGCAAACCGATCTGGCAGGATGCGGCGGTGACCGGGCGCGAGCATCCGGTCGCCCTCTATCTGCAGGACGCCCACGACCTGCGCCAGGGCATCGACCTCGTGCAGCGGGCCGAAGCGCTCGGCTTCGACGCCGTCTGGCAGGCCGACAGCCGACTGGTGCGCGACGCCGTCGTGCCGATGGCAGCCTTCGCCGCAGCGACCGACCGGATCAAAGTGGGCTCCGGCGTGGTCGACATCTGGACCCGCAACGCGGCCCGCCTCGCCAGCACGTTCTCCACCCTCGACGACCTCGCCCCCGGCCGCATCCTGTGCGGTCTCGGCGCCTGGTGGGACCCGTTGGCGGCCAAGGTCGGCGTCGACCGCGCCCGGCCGCTGCGTGTCATGCGCGAGGTGGTCGACGCCGTGCGCGGCCTGCTGGCCAATCAGACGGTGACGCTCGACGGCTACCACGTCCACCTCGACGGCGTTGAGCTCGACTACGTGTACCAGGAGCGGCGCGCCAAAGACGTGCCGATCTACATCGGCGCCACCGGCATGCAGATGATGGAGCTGGCCGGCGAGATCGCCGACGGCGTCGTGCTCAACTACCTCGTCGACCCGGCCTACAACGCCGAGGCGATGGAGGCGCTGGAGCGAGGTGCGGCTCGCGCCGGCCGGACGGTCGACGACATCGACCGTCCGCAGCTGGTCGTGTGCAGCATCGACCGCGACCGCTCCGCCGCCCTCGACGGCGCCCGCCTGATGGTCACCCAATACCTCGGCCAGCAGCCCCACATCATGAAGGCGTCGGGCGTGCCCCAGGAGCTGCTCGACGAGATCGGCCACGTGCTGACGTGGCCGGCGACGCACGACCAGGTCGAGGCGGCCAGTCGCCTGGTTCCCGACGACGTCGTGCAGCGCTGCACCGCCTCCGGCACGCCCGACGAGGTGGTGGCCAAGGTCGCCGAATACGTCGCCAACGGCTGCACGTGCCCGATCCTGTACCCGCTGGGACCCGACGTCGAGCTGATGCTCGACACGTTCGCCAGAGTCCCATGATCGAGATCCGGGAGCTGACCAAGCGGTTCGGGCGGATCGTCGCCGTCGACGGCCTGAGCTTCGACGTCCATCCCGGCCGCGTCACCGGCTTCCTCGGCCCCAACGGCTCGGGCAAGAGCACCACGATGCGCTGCATGGTCGGTCTCGACCTGCCCGAGCGGGGCACCACCCGCTTCGACGGCAAGGCGTACGAGTCGATCCGCCAGCCCCTCTTCGAGATCGGCGCGCTGTTCGACGCCGGCTATGTCCACCCCGCACGCTCCGCCCGCAACCACCTGCGCTGGCTGGCGGCGACGCACGGCATGCCGGCCACGCGCATCGACGAGGTGCTCGGTCTGGTCGGCCTCACCGACGTCGCCGGTCGGAAGGTCAAGGGCTACTCGCTGGGCATGCGCCAGCGCCTCGGGCTGGCCGGTGTGCTGCTCGGCGACCCGCACACCGTCATCCTCGACGAGCCGGCCAACGGGCTCGACCCGGAGGGCATCCGCTGGATCCGCGACGTCCTCGTGCACCTCGCTCGCGGCGGCCGGACCGTCCTCGTCAGCAGCCACCTGCTGTCGGAGATCGCGCTGATCGCCGACGACCTCGTCGTCGTCGGCCGCGGTCGGCTGATCGAGCAGGGCCCGGTCAGCGGCTTCATCGACCGCTACTCGACGCGCTGGGTGCGCGTGCGCACGCCGCGGCCGGCGGCGTTCGCCGAGCACGTCACCCGAGCCGGCGGACAGCTGCGGCCGATCGCGCCCGACGGCATGGACGTCCACGGCCTCGCCATCGAACGCATCGGGGCGCTGGCGGCGCAGGTCGGCGCGGTCCTCCACGAGCTGTCGCCGCAGACCGAGTCGTTGGAGGATGCCTTCCTGCGGGCGACGGCGGCCGAGCAGGAGTACCGGGCCGTGCCGGCGCCGGGAGGCCCACGTTGATCGCCGCCATCCGCAGCGAGTGGATCAAGCTGTCGACGATCACCGTGACGTGGGTGCTGGCGATCGTCGCCGTGGCGTTCCCGCTCGTCGTCTCGTTGCTCACTGCTGCGGTCGCCGACCGCCCGACCGGGGAGACCGTGGCTGGTGTCGTGGCAGGGACGACGGTCGTGTCCGGGCTGTTGTTCGGCGTCGTGGCGGCGATCGGGATCACCGGCGAGTACGCCACGCAGACCATCCGGCCGACGTTCGCCGCCATGCCGGACCGCTGGCGACCACTGCTGGCCAAGCCGGTCGTCGACGTCGCACTGGCCGCCGCCCTCACCGTCGCGATCGTCGTGTTCGGTTGGTTCGGCGGCCGCCTGCTGGCCGGCGACTCCAGCTCCGAGGAGCTTGACGGCACGGGCCCGGCGCTCGTCGGCGTCGTGTTCCTCTCGATCGGGCTCACGCTGCTCGGGTACGGGCTCGGCCTGCTGATCCGCAACTCCGCGGCGACGATCTGCGTGCTACTGCTGTGGCCGCTGATCGCCGAGGGGATCATCGCCGCCCTCCTGTCCGGTATCGGCGCCGAGGGCGCCACGAAGTTCCTCCCGTACTCGGCGGGCTTCTCGATGGTGGTCGTGGACCTCGACGACACGGAGTCGCTGGGGCGCGTCGGCGGCGGCCTGTACTTCTTCGCCTGGGTGCTGGCGATCCTCGCCTTCGGCCTCTACCGCGCCAAGCGCCGCGACGCGTAACACTGCCGTCCATGGAGATCACGCTGCCGAGCGGCACGCCGGCGATCGTCAACCTCCCTGACGGCGACGTCTCGATGGGGCTGGTCATCGCTCCCGACATCGGCGGCCTGCGCCCGCTGTTCCAGGACCTCGTCGACCGCCTGGCCGACGATTGGTCCATGGCCGTCTGCGCCGTCGAGCCGTTCCCCGGCCAGGATCTGCCCCGGGAGATCCCGCCGCGCATGGCCGCTGTCGGTCGTCTCGACGACGACGCCCACCTGCGCGACCTCCTCGAGGGCGCCGAGGCGACTGGGCAGGATCGCGTCGGGTTGATCGGCTTCTGCATGGGCGGCATGTACACGTTGAAGGCCGCCCGGGCGGACCGGTTCGCCCGCCTGGTGGCGTTCTACGGGATGATCAAGGTGCCGGAGGACTCGCGGGCGCCGGGCCAGGGGGAGCCGCTCGCCCACCTCGCCGCCGGCCATCCCGAGCGGGTGCTGGCGATCATCGGCGAGCAGGACACGTACACGCCACCGGCCGACGTCGAGGAGCTGGAGGCCGCCGGTGTCACGGTCGTGCGGTACCCGGAGGCCGAGCACGGCTTCGCCCACGACGCCGACCGTCCGGCCCATCGCGCCGCCGACGCCGACGACGCCTTCACCCGGGCGAGGGAGTGGCTGCGGAGCTGACCTCGTTGGACGGGTCGGCCGTCCGTCGAGGGGGTAGGCCCACACGATGACCGACCCCACCATGCCGCCACCGATCGTGCCCGACCCCGACTCGCCCACTCCGATCGTGCCCAACCCGGACGTGCCCCAGCCGACGATGCCCGAGCCGGTCGTCCCGAGCCCGGTCCCGGATCCCAACCCCATCGACTGAGGACCGCATGAAATCCGCAGAGTGCGGCTGAGGTTGCAGTTTTCCTGCACCTGAGCCGCACTCTGCGGGTTTCGAGGCGAAATGCTCAGCGGGCGCGCAGCTCCAGGCGCTCGCGGTGCACGATCGTGTACTGGCGATCGCGTTGGTCGAGCCAGCCGAGGCGGATGAAGCTGGCGATGGCCTTGTTGACCCGCTCACGTGACGCGCCGACCATCCCGGCCAGCTCCTCCTGCGTGACAGGAAGCGTGAACTGGTCGCTCCCGTCGGCCAACTCGAGCAGCCGCTTCGCCGTCCGGCCGGTCACGTCGAGGAAGACGGAGTCGGCCAGCGCCTCGTCCATCGCCCGCAGTCGTTGCGCCAGCATGCGCGTCACGTTCCACAGCAGCTGCGGGTACGCGTCGAACATCGCCAGCACGGGCCCGTACGGCACCGCCAGCACGCCTGACGGCTCGAGGGCCCTGGCCATCGCCGAACGGGGCCGGTCGTCGAGCATCCCCAGCTCGCCGAACAGGTCGCCAGGCTCCATCAAGGCGACGACACTCTCGCGCCGGTCGATCGGGTTGGCGATGGCGATGGCGATGCGCCCCCGAGTCACGACGTACAGGGCGTCGGGCGGGTCGCCCTCGTCGAACAGCGTGTCGCCGCGCACCAGTTGGCGCTCGAAGCCGGTCGCCGCAAGGGCATCGAGCGTCGCCGTGTCGGCGTCGGCGAAGAAGTCGGTTCCGGCGAGGACCTCCCGGATCGCCGCCTCGTCATGCGCCATCGCGGCGGAGGGTACTACCCTGCCCGCGTGACGGACATGGCCGACGCCGGCCGGTCCGACGACTCGCCCATGGTGTGGACGATCGTCGTCGCCGCGGGCGGCGGCAGCCGGTTCGGGGCGGCGAAGCAGTACGAAACCCTCGGTGACGAACGGGTGCTGGACCGTGCCGTACGTGTCGCTCGGCAGGTCAGCACAGGGGTGGTCGTCGTGGTGCCGCCGCCGGATGCGGTACGCGAGGGAGGTGTCGCCGGAGGCCCGACGCGCAGCGCGTCGGTGCGTGCCGGACTGGCCCGGGTGCCGGTCGACGTCGACATCGTGTGCGTGCACGATGCGGCCCGGCCGCTGGCCTCGCCGCAGTTGTACGAGACGGTGGTCGGCGCCGTGCGCAGCGGCGCCGACGCCGCCGTGCCGGCGGTCCCGGTCACCGACACCATCAAGGTCGTCGACGAGGACGGCTTCGTGGTCGACACGCCGGACCGGAGCCGCCTGGTGGCCGCGCAGACCCCGCAGGCGTTCCGCGCTGCCGTGCTGCGCCGTGCCCACGAGACAGAGGAGGAGGGCACCGACGACGCCGCCCTCGTCGAGCGCGCCGGCGGGGTGGTGGCCACCGTCGCCGGTGAGGCGCTGAACCGCAAGATCACGACGCCCGAGGATCTCGAGTGGGCCCGTCGTTGTCTCAGTGTGAGCGTGCTTCCATGAACGCGCCGTTCGAGGTCCGGGTCGGCCAAGGCTTCGACGTCCACCGGTTGGTCGAGGACCCGGAGCGGCCGCTGATCCTCGGCGGATGCCAGTTCGCTGGACCGCTGAGCCTCGAAGGTCACAGCGACGGCGACGCCGTCGCCCACGCCGTCGCCGAGGCGCTGCTCGGCGCCGCCGGGCTGGGCGACATCGGCCAGCGCTTTCCTGACACCGACCCGGCGCTGGCGGGCATGGACTCGCTCGATCTGCTGCGCGACGTCGCCACGGCCGTGCGCGCCGCCGGCTGGACGGTCGGCAACGTCGATTGCTCGGTCGTCTGCGAGCGGCCGAGACTGGCGCCGATGCGCGAGGAGATGCAATCCCGGTTGTCGGCCGCGGCCGGTGCGCCGGTGACGGTCAAGGGCCGCCGCCCCGAGCAGCTCGGCGCGCTCGGTCGTGGCGAAGGGATCGCCTGCTTCGCCGTCGCCGTCGTGACCAGGGGGGTGCCTACATGAGCGAGGGAGTGTTCGACCGAGCGAATCATCGACACGGTCTTTTGGCTCATGGCCGAGCAGCTGCTTCGCTCCTGCTCGGCGTCATCTCTCACTGGGGGGTGCTTACATGAGCCAGCGGCGTCGGCCGGGCGGCGAAGGTGGCGGTGGCCGGCCTCGGCGCAACGCGCCGCGCCGGGCGGCATCGGTGTCTCGGTCTTCGGCGGCGGCGCCGCGCGGTCGCGGCGCCGGCCGGACCGGGCCGCCACGACGGGGTGACGGCGACACCCATCCAGCCCGGCGCGACAAGGGCCTCGGGGGCACGCAGATCGAGGGTCGCCAGGCGGTGCGCGAACTGTTGATCGCCGGCCGGCGGCGGGTCAAGGAGCTGTGGCTGTCGACGGAGCTGCTCGGCCCGGACGGATCGCCCGACGATGCCGTCGCCGACCTCGTGGCGTTGGCGGCGGCCAACCGTGTCCCGGTGGCGCACGTCGCCCGTGGCAAGCTCGACGCCCGGGCTCGCAGCGAGGCCCCGCAGGGCGTCATCGCCTTCGCCGCCGAGTTGCCCGAAGCCGACCTGGACGAGCTGCTCGAGGCGGCGGGCCGGGCGCCCTTCCTCGTTGCCGTCGACGGCGTGACCGACCCCGGCAACCTCGGGGCGATCATCCGCAGCTGCGACGGCGCCGGCGTCGACGGCGTGCTGGTGCCGCGCCACCGGGCCGTCCACGTCACGCCCGTGGTGGCCAAAGCGTCGGCCGGGGCGGTGGAGCACGTGCCCATCGCATTGGTGCCCGGCCTGCCGGCCACGCTGTCGCGATTGAAGGACGCCGGCATCTGGATCGTCGGGCTCGACGATGCCGCCGACCGCTCGCTCTTCGAGCTCGGCGACCTCGCCACCGACGGCATCTGCCTCGTTCTCGGCGCCGAGGGCGCCGGCCTGTCGCGACTGGTGCGGGAGCGCTGCGACGTCGTGGTCGCCGTCCCGATGCGCGGCCGGATCGCCTCGCTCAACGTCGCGGCCGCGGCGGCCTTGGCGACGTACGAGGTTTCCAGGCGCCGGGCC
>JBPCJL010000029.1:0-9351 GCA_051005355.1 Ilumatobacteraceae bacterium | reverse complement strand
CGGCATCGGCGACTACCTCGACGAGGACGAGCTCGGAGACATCAACGACCACGTGCTCACCCGACCGCCCCACGAGCTGGCGACGACCGAGGGCTTCCTGCCGATGCTGGACGGCCACCCGATGTCGTTCACCCCCGGCGAGCGGTTCGCCTACTGCAACGGTGGGTTCATGGTGCTGGCGCTGCTGGCCGCGCGGGCCACCGGCCGTCCGTTCCACGACCTAGTCGGCGAGCACGTGATCGACCGGGCCGGTCTGGGCGCCACCGCCTACCTACGTTCCGACGAGCTGCCGGGTTCGGCCGCGAACGGCTACCTCGACGTCGACGGCCTACGGACCAACGTCCTGCACCTCCCTGTGCGCGGCAACGGCGACGGTGGCATCTTCACCATCGCCGCCGACGTCCACGCGCTGTGGGTCGCTCTCGACGCCAGCCGGATCGTGTCCCGACCGTGGGTCGACGAGATGACACGCGACCACCACCTCGATCCGGCGGCGAGCGACCAGTACGGGCTCGGCTTCTGGCTCAGGGCCGATGGCGGCGTCGTCCAGCTGGAGGGGTACGACGCCGGCGCGTCGTTCCGCTCGCTGCATCGGCCGCACGACGGGCTCACCTGCACCGTGCTGTCCAACACCTCCAACGGGGCCTGGCCCATGACGAAGCATCTCGAGGCCGAGCTCGGTCTCTGACGCCGCCCGCAGGCCGTTCGGCTGGCGCCGAGCCAGGGCGGTCCCGGCGCTCGAATGGTCCACGACACGAATGTTGCAATATGGTGACGCTCGCTCAACGAGGAGCAGCGACACCGCGCGAGCGTCCAACAACCGCTCCACACGACGAGGGCTGGTCCGATGCCACTACGCCACACCGCACTGCCGTTCGAGCTGCCGACACGATCGCCGTGGCGGCAGCGAGCAGTCCGCCGAATGGTCGCCGCCGTCGGGGCGTTCGGGGCCGCCGGCGCGTTGCTGGTCCCCGCCTGTGATCCCGCTCCGGGCCCGCCGCCGCCGCCCCCGACGGAGGACGACGGCACCGGCATCCTCTGTCCGGTGCAGGGCCCGATGCGCTACACGGACACGTACGGCGCCCCGCGCTCCGGCGGACGCACGCATCAGGGCGTCGACCTCATCTCCGACACCGGGACGCGGATCGTCGCCGTCGTCTCGGGCAGTGTGCGCTTCACCCAGAACAGTCTCGGCGGCAACGCCATCTGGCTGACCGGCTCGGACGGCCACGACTACTACTACGCCCACCTCAGCCGTTACGAGGGCTCCAGTCGCAGCGTCAGGCGCGGCGAGCTCATCGGGTACGTCGGCTCGACCGGCAACGCCGGCGTCCCTCACCTGCACTTCGAGGTCCACCCCGACGGCGGCGCGGCCGTCAACCCCTACCCGTACGTGCGCGGAGCCGGCTGCTGATCGTGCCGCGTTCAGTGCCGTGGGGTTCGTGATCGGTTCGGGTGTTCGGATCGACCTCGGCCCGGAGCGCTGCCGACGACCCGCACGGCCAGAGCGGTGCTGATCGGGACCGATGCCACCAGACCGATCGAGCCGACCAGGGCACGGACGATCTCGGTGGCCACGACCTCCCTCGTCGCCACGCCGCTGACCGATTCACCGAGTCCGCTGAAGAGCAACAGCAACGGCAGGGCCGCGCCGACGTAGGCCAGGAACAGTGTGTTCACGGTGGACGAGATGTGGTCCCGGCCGATTGTCAAGGCGCTCGTGAACAGCTCACGCTTGGACAGGTCAGGCCGGTTGTGGTGCAGTGCCGACACCGCCGACACCTGGGTCACGGTGACATCGTCGAGCACACCCAGCGACCCGATGACGATGCCGGCGAGGAGGATCCCACGCGGGTCGATGCCGGTGCCCAGCGTCTGCAGAACGAAGGCGGCGTCGTCGTTGAGCCCGGTGAAGTTGGCCAGCCCGACGAACGCCCACGCCAGGATCCCCGTCAGGGCGAGGCTGGCCAACGTCGACAACAGAGCGACATCCGTGGCGGAGCCGACGCCATGAGCCAGGTAGAGGGCCACCATCGCCACCGCGCTCGCGGTCACCAACGCCACGGCGACGGCGTTGTTGCCGTCGGCGAGCGACGGGAGGGCAAACCAGATGATCACGATCAGGCTGACCGCCAGCCCTGCGAGCGCGCCAACGCCGCGCCAGCGGCCGAGTGCGACGACGGCACCGACGAACAGCAGCATGAGCACGATCAGCGGCGTCGAACGCTCGAAGTCGAAGAACGAGTATGCAGTGCCGTCGTCATCGCCGAGCTCGGCCGCGGTGACGGTGATGTCGTCGCCAGCGCGGATCGTCGTGGTGAGGCTCTGCTCGAACGAGGCGGTTGAGCCGGCCTGTCCGCCGCCGGTCAGCTCGATCGACACCACCGCGCACAGCTCTTGCGCGTTGAATGCGCACGGCAACTCCTCCACCGCGGTCACATGGGCGGCGATCGGGTCGGCCTGGAGGCCGAGCGGATCCGTGGTTCGCCGGCCCGACGGCCACAGCAGTGCTGCGCTGAGGATGACGACGATGGCGCAGCCGATCGTCACCAGCCGCAGCAGTCGCGCCGTGTCCCGACCCGCGAACTCCTCCGCCGGCGCAAGCTCGTGGTTGTGTGCGTGTCCACCGTCCATCGGGTGATCAGTGTGGTGCGCCCGAGGCGCCACCGGCCGGCCGGCGGGTGCGCTGGCGCAGCTCCGTCCCGGCAAGGACGAGGAAGAACTGGGCGACGGCGACGCCGGCCACCGTCGCCGACGCGGCCGTCTCGGCGTGGTAGCTGATGGCCAAGCCGAGCACGACGGCCAGCGCGCCCAGCAGCAAGGCGACGATCATCGCCGCCGGCAGACGGCGAACGATCAAGACGGCCGTCGCCGGCGGGGCGACCAGCAGCCCGAACACGAGCAGCGTCCCGACGGCGCGGAAGCTGGCGACGACCGAGAAGGCGAGCAACGCCAGCAGCACGGCGTTGGCGAGGCCCGGCCGCAGGCCGAGCGTCAACGCCTTGGCGGGGTCGACGGCGAGGGCGAGGAACGAGCGGTGACCGACGACCATCGCCACCACCGTGACGGCCAGCACCACGCCGGCGAGGCGCAGGTCGCCGGCGCTGACCCCGAGCACGTCGCCGAAGAGGAACCCCGTGAGATCACCGGCGTACGTCGCCTCCTTGCTGATGATGATCACCCCGACGGCGAGCATGGCCACGAACAGCAGCCCGATCCCGGTGTCCGCCGACAGCCTGGTGGTGCGGTTGACGAGGTTGACCCCACCGACCATCAACGTCGCACTGACGATGGCCCCGAGCGCCAGGTCGAAGCCCCACACGGCCGCCAACGCGATCCCGGGCAGCAGGCCGTGCGCCAACGCATCGCCGAGGAAGGCCAGCCCGCGCACCACCACCCACGTGCCGACCAGAGCGGTCGTCGCCGCGGCCAGGAGGCCACCGAGCAACGCCCGTTGCGTGAGGTCGGAGGCGAACGCGTCGGCGAAGAAGTCGACCGGGCTCACGTCAGTTCGACCTCAGGACAAGCCGTCGGCGACGAGCTGGGCGTTGGTGCGCATCATGTCGACGTAGGTCTCGGCGCCGGAGCCGGCCTCGCCGAGGCTTTCCGTGAACAGCTCGATGACCTCGACGTCACCACCGACCTCGGCGGCCAGAGCTTCGGCCAGCTCGACGGGCTGCGTGGTCTCTCCGAAGATCGCGCCGACGCCGGCATCACGCACGGTCAGCGCCAACTGCTCCAGCTCGCCAGCCGACGCCTGGGCGCCGGTGCTCCTCGACGGGATCACCGCACCGAGCACCTCGAAGCCGAACCGCTCGGCGAAGTACCCGAGCACCTCGTGGTTGGTGACCAGCACCCGCTCGTCCTCCGCGACGGTGGCGAGGGTCGCCGCCATCTCGTCGTCGAGCGCCTCGAGCTGCTCCCGGTAGTCGTCGGCCCGCCCGACCACGGCGGCAGCATCGACACCGGGCAGCTCGGCGAGGCGCTCCCCGAGCGCCTCGACGACCGTGTTCATCCTGGTCGGGTCCATCCAGAGGTGCGGATCCCCGTCCACGAGCTGGAGTTGCGCAGCGGCGTCGAAGACCGGGGTCCCGCCAGCGGCGGCCTGCTCGATCACATCGGCCATGCCTTCCTCGAAACCGGCCCCGTTGATCACGAGAAGGTCGGCGGCCTCCATCGCCTCCGCTTGCCGGGCGCCGGCGGCGAAGTCGTGCGGGTCGGCGCCCAACGGCATCACGATGTCGACATCGGCCGTGGCACCGACGATCTCACTCACCACTTGGCCGAGGATGTTCGTGGTGCCACGACCTGTGGTCGGTCCCGATCGGCCGCCCCGCCGCTCGTGCCGCACGCCGCCAGCACGAAGAAGCCGCCACGCAACAGGGCCCAACCAAGATTGAGATTCTTTCTCACTTGACGGAGAGTATCGTCCCGGTGTCGTCGCCGCACCAGAGCACCTGCCCGCCGCGTCGGGCGACCCGACCGCATCCATCGTGGTGCGGGACCTGGTCGTCCTGCGCCAGGGACGACGGGTGCTTCAGATCGCGGAACTGACCATCGGACGCGGCGTGACGGCGCTGGTCGGCGCCAACGGCTCGGCCAAGACCACGCTGCTGCACACGGTGGCCGGGCTCCTGCCCGCCACCGGGACCGTCTCGGTGCTGGGCCGGACACCTGACGAGGCACGCGGTCGCATCGCCTACGTGCTGCAGTCATCGGCCGTGTCCGCACACCTGCTGGTGACGGTCGAAGAGACCGTGGCGCTGGCCCGGGCGGCGAGCCGGGGGCCGTTTCGCCGTTTGCGACCGACGGACCGGGCCGTCGTGCGCCGATCCATGGAGCGTCTCGACGTCGCCCCGCTGGCTCGCCGGCAGCTGGCCGAGCTGTCCGCCGGCCGGCGCCAGCGCGTGTTCGTCGCCCAGGGCCTGGCCCAGGACGCCGACGTGCTGCTGCTCGACGAGCCCGTGGCCGGCCTCGACCTCCCATCGGCGGAGCGGATCGGCAGCGTCGTCGCCGAGGAACGAGCGCGTGGCGCGACGGTCGTCATCGCCACCCACGATCTCGACGAGGCGGCGCGGGCCGACCACGTGGTGCTGCTGGCCGGCCGGGTCGTCGCCGCCGGTCCACCGTCGAGCGTGCTGACGGCCGACCACTTGCGCGTCGCCTACGGGTCGAGCCTGCTCGACCTCGGCGACCGTCTGGTGGCCCTCGACGACGGCGCCCATGGCCACCACGGCCCGAGCACGCCAAACTGACCCGTCAGGCGGCGCAGTCCCGGCAGCGGCCGAAGAGATCGATGGCGTGGTGGCGTGGCTCGAAGCCGGTCTCGTCGGCGACACGCTTGAACGTGCGCCCGAGGCTGCGCTCGAGTCGCTCGTCGAACGTGACGTCGCTGACCGACCCGCACGACTCGCAGATCAGGTGGTGGTGATGGCGGGTCAGCTCCTCGGCCAGCTCGTAGTGGGCGTGGTCCGAGCCGTGGACGAGGCGGCGCACGACCCCGGCCTCTTCCATCACGGCCAGGTTGCGATAGGTCGAGCTGAGCGCCAACGCCGGGTCGAGCGACAGCAGGTCGGGCAGCGTCACCGGTCCGTCGGCACGGGCCAGGGCGGCGACCAGGGCCCGGCGCCCTGAGGTGTACCGATGTTCCCGTTCGGCCAAGCGCGACCGCACGTCATCGTCGAGATCAGCCACCGCGCTCACCGATCCCGAAGCTACCCGGACCTCCACTGGCCAGCGGCGGCGACTCATCCGAGGGTTTGCTGAGGGGACGCCCCGCACCAAACCCTCCGATGGACGGTCCGGGTGTCAGGCCAGGCCCAGGCGTGCGAGCTGATCGTCCGGCGCCTCCAGCTCGGTCAGCGCGGTGTGCAGCAGCTCGGTCAGCTCGAGCTCGAGTGGCTCGCCGCACCGGTCCTCCGACTCGCCCGGGTCGACGTCGAGGTCGAACAGCCGGTTGCCGTCGAAACGAGCCGTGCGGGCCCAGAACGGCACGTCATCGCCCGCGGCGAACGGCTGGCGAATGACCGGCACGGTCGAACCCGGCATGCGATCGAGCACGGCCCGCTGGTCCGGGCGGGGCAGGCGAAGGTGCGGGAAGGCGTGCACCGGCATCGTCGACCAGCGGTTCGACCACATCGACAGCGGCGCGTTCTCACCGGCCGGTGCCCGGGCGTAGGTGCGATGACCGTCGGTCACGCTGACCTCCCGCCCCCACACCCCCATCACCGCCCAGTCGCGCGCCTCGGTCGCCGCACCGGTCACGAACGGCACGAGCGAGCGCCCGTGGGTGCGATGCTCCGGCGTCACGCCGAAGACGTCACAGAGGGTGGCGTGCAGGTCGACGGTCGTCGTGAGCGCATCGCGCTCGCCGGCCTCGACACCGGGCCAGGCGACAAACAACGGCAGGTGGCCCATCGTCTCGTAGACGGGCACGCCGGGTTTGCCGACGACGTCGTGCTCGCCGAGGTAGTGGCCGTGGTCGGTGCACACCACCAGGACCGTGTCGTCCCACAGACCTCGTTCGTCGAAGGCGTCGAGCACCGCGCCCAGCCAGTGGTCGATCATCGACAGCTTCGAGCCGTAGTTGGCCCGCAGGTGGTCGAGCTCGCGCCGTGAGATCATCCCCGAGGCGACGGCATCGCGCAGGTAGGGCGGCCAGATCATTCGCGGTCCGGTCCACGCCGGGTCGTACCGACCGGACCATGGCTCGGGTGTGTCAAACGGCTCGTGCGGGTCGAACTCGTCGACGACAAGGAGGAACCGGTCATCGGCCGGAGCCAGCTCGCGCAGCCAACGCGCCGCTGCGTTCATGACGCGTGGCCCGGGGAAGTCCTCCTCGCGCCGGAACCACGTGCGCGAGATCTCATAGTGGCGGTGGAACTGTGGCGGCAGGGTCGGCGCGCCCACCGCGCTCGGATCTGGCGCGGTGCGCCACGGGTCGTCCTCGTGGCCGCGCACGTAGTCCCAGGCCGAGAAGTCCGTGTGATAGTTCTCGCCCCCGGTCTCGAACAGGTGGGGATGGTCCGACACGAGCATCGTCACGACCCCCTGCCGGCGCAGGTCGAACGTGACCGGGTCCTCCCACACCTCGATCGAGCCCCACGGCCGCCAGAGGAAGTCGAGCGAACCGGTCAGCAGGTCGTGGCGCGCCGGCATGCACGGCAGCGACCCGGCGTAGTGCCGATCGAAGCGGACGGATCGAGCCGCCACTCGATCGAGGTTGGGCGTGTCGAACTCGGTCCCGCCGTAGGCCCCGACCATGAGGCGGTTGAGGCTGTCGAGCAACACCACCACCACGTTGCGGACGTTCATTTGTGCTCCATCGACGTGTGCGACGGGTTCGAAGCTTGCCCACCAACCGGGCACCAATGAGCGTGTCGCCGCAAAGCCGGCGACGAAGAAGCACCGTGTCGATGATTCGCTCGCTCGAAGACTCGCTCCCTCATTGGTGCTCCATCGACGTGTGCGACGGGTTCGAAGCTTGCCCTCCAACCGGGCACCAATGAGCGTGTCGCCGCAAAGCCGGCGACGAAGAAGCACCGTGCTGATGATGCGCTCGCTCGAAGACTCGCTCCCTCATTGCCGACCAACCCCGTCGACGGCGCGCATCGGCCAGCCGCCCTCGAGCTCAGTTCCGGGGCGGACCAGGGCGACGACGCAGCCACCGAAGCCGGCGCCGGTGAGCCTGGCACCGAGCACACCGTCGCTCGCGGCGAGTCGGGCCACCAGCTCGTCCACCGCCGGTGTCGAGACCTCGTAGTCGTCGCGCAGGCTGGCGTGGCTGTCGCCCATCAGCCGGCCGACGGCCACGCCGTCGTCGTCCTCGAGTGCCGCAACCGTGGCCCTGACGCGGGCGTTCTCCGTCACGACGTGCCGGGCCCTCCGTCGGAGCAGGTCGTCGTGCAACCGTTCGACGTCGGCGGCGCGGGCCGTGCGCAGCGGGCCGATCACGGCCGCGGCCGCCGCACACTCCGCAACCCGTTCGGCGTAGGCCGAAGCGGCCAGGTCGCGCTCCTGGCCGGAGTGGAACACCACGATCTCGACGTCGTCCGGCAGCGGGATCGGCACATGGGTGAGCGCCTCGCAGTCGATCAGCAGCGCGTGCCCGGCGCGGCCGGCGGTGCAGGCCAACTGGTCCATGATGCCGGTCGGCACTCCACGAGCCAGGTGCTCGGCCCGCTGGGCCAGCTGGGCCAGCGCCACCGGGTCGGCGGTGTCGGCCCCGAGCGCAACGGCGACGGCCAGCTCCAGCGCGGCCGACGACGAGAGCCCGGCGCCGGCCGGCACGCTCGAGGTCACGGTGCCCACGAACCCGTGTGAGGGCTGCAGCTCGACGACGACGGCGGCGACGAGCCGGGCCCACGACGGCTCGACGGAGCCGACGTCCGCCCGGCCGATGCCGACGGGCAGGCGGGCGACGCCGTCGAACTGGTCCGAGCGCAGCACGACCTCGTCGCCGCCGGGCTGGCCGGCGATCTCCACGTACCGGTCGATGGCCGCCGGCAGCACCAGGCCCCCGGTGTAGTCGGTGTGATCGCCCATGAGGTTCACCCGCCCGGGCGCCTGGGCGACGACGGCCGAGCACTCGTTGTCGACAGGCGGCGCGGTGTTCACGGCGGCGATCCTGCCAGCGCCGGAGGCGACGGACGGCACGGCGCAACTCCCTTGACCTCAGCCGAGCTGGAGGTCGTACCGTCCGACCGTGGACGCAGCGACCGTCGAGCGGAGGTCACGGCTCGCCGTGCTCAGGCCGCTCCGCCGGCCCCGCTTCCGGCGGATGGTCTCCGCCCAGTTCGTCTCCGAGCTCGGCGACGGCATCACGACGGTGGCGCTGCCGCTGTACGTGTACGCCCGCACGCAGTCGCCGCTGGCGACGTCGCTCACGTTCATGGCCGAGCTGCTCGCCGGCGTCGTGCTGGGTGTGGTCGGGGGGATGCTCGCCGACGCCCTCGATCGGCGCCAGGTGCTGCTCGGGTCGTACCTCATCCGAGCCGCGCTGCTGGTCGCCGCCGTCGCCGTCGACCCCCTGTGGTTGGCGGTGCTGCTGGGGGTGCTGGCCCGCGCCGGCGGCCAGCTCGACAACCCGTCGTTCGACGCCACGGTCCCCGAGCACGCCGAGGGCGACCTCCAGCAGGTGCTCGCTCTGCGGCGCTTCGTCCAAGCCATCTCGTACACCATCGGCCCGGCCGTCGGTGCGCTGGCGGTGACCGTCACGGGTCCCCGGCGCGCCCTACTGCTCAACGCGGCGACGTTCGTCATCGCCCTCCTGCTGCTGGCAACGGTGCGGGGTCTTGATCGGTCGGTGGCCCAGCGACGCCTGGCCCAGCAGGGCCAAGGTCTGCGCGAGCG
>JBPCJL010000028.1:0-3004 GCA_051005355.1 Ilumatobacteraceae bacterium | reverse complement strand
GCCCGCAGGCCGGGCATGGCGAACACGTCCGGTACCACGTCGTGGCTCGGCTTGACGTCGCGCTGGTACTCGTCCCACGCCGACGAGAGGAACCGCACCAGCCCCGCGTCGTGCACGGCTTCGATCGGCGCTGTCCCGGCCGGCGACGGCTCCTCGATCGAGAAGCGCTGGTCGGCAGCCAATGCATCGCGGATCACCTCGGCCCGGCCGGGGTGCTCGAACGGCACTTGCAACCCCGACGCCTCGATCTCGTGCTCCGGGTCGTGACCGCGATGACGTTCGGAAGCGAACACCGGCATGGGCCCCGCACGCTTGCTCACGCCAGCTCCAGTCGCTCCTCGAGGTACTGCTCGCGACACAGGGAGCGCTGCAACTTGCCCGACGACGTCTTCGGCAACGTGCCGCTGCGCACCAGCATGACGTCGCGCGGCGGCAGGCCGCACACCTCGAGGGTGCGGTGGTGGAGGGCGTGGCGCACGGCGTCGAGATCGACGCCACCGTCCACGGTGCGCACCTCCGCCACCACGACGACGCTCTCCTTGCCCTTGTAGCCGTCCATCCCGAAGGCGATGACGTTGCCGGCCCGCACGCCCTCCAACGTGCCCACCGCCCGCTCGATGTCTTCGGGGAAGACGTTGCGCCCGCCGACGATGATGACGTCCTTGATCCGCCCGCACAGCACCAGCTCGCCCTCGAGGAGGTAGGCGAGGTCGCCGGTGCGCAGCCACCCGTCGTGGAAGAGCTCGTCGGTCTCCTCGGGGCGCTTGTAGTACCCGGGCGTCACCGACGTGCCGCGGATCAGCAGCTCCCCGACGTGGCGCTCGGGGCGGTCCTCGTAGGTCTCGGGATCGACGATCCGCATCTCGAGCCCCGCGACGGGTCGGCCGAGGAGCGGCAGCCGCCGGGCGACGAGTGCGAGGTCGTCGGGGTCGTCCACCTCGATCGGCTTGGCGACGCGATCACGCTCGAGCACGACGCGATCGACGGTGTCGCACACCAAGCCGCGGTGGCGCGGCGGGAACGACCCGGCGATCGCCACCTCCGCCATGCCAAAGGCCGGGAACATCCCGCCGGCCTGGAAACCGAACCGGCCGGCGGCGGCGGCGAACGCCTCGACGGCGTCCGGGTCGACGGGTTCGGCGCCCGACAGGGCGAGCGTCAACGACGACAGGTCGAGGTCGCGCATGCGCTTCAGCGCCCGCGTCGCCAGGACCCACGCGAAGTTGGGCCCCGCCGTCGCCGTGCCGCCCCAGTCGGAGATCCACTGCATCCAGTTGCCCGGGTGAGCCAGGAAGTCTTGCGGCGCCGCTTGCACGAGGTCGACGCCCTTCGTCATCGGGATGGCGAGGAACCCGACCAGGCCCATGTCGTGGTACAGCGGCAGCCACGACACCATCACCTCGCCGGTGCCCATGTCGGCGGCGGTGGTCGCGGCGTCGACGTTGGACGACAGCACCCGGTCGGGGATCATCACGCCCTTCGGCTCGCTGGTCGAGCCGCTGGTGTACTGCAGGATCACCAACCGGTCGGGATCATCGTCGGGTCGCTCCAACCGCTCGCCGCTCGGTCCGCCCGGCGCCCCGGGCCGGACGGCGGCCATCGACTCGATCGGCGGATCACCCGGCGCCGCCTCGTAGAAGGGCGCCAGCTGGTCGTCGATCAGCACCAGCTTCGCGTCGCCGTGGTGGATGCGGGCCCGGGTCGAGGAGACGAACGCCTCCAGCGATCCCATGCGCATCGGCAACGGCAGGACCATCGACGCCAGCCCAGCCAGCCAGCAGCCGCGCACGATCGTGATCAGCTCACGGCTGGTCGGCCCGAGGATGGCGACGTGGTCGCCGGGCACCAGACCGCGCGCCTGCAGCGCGGCGCCGACGGCGCGGGCCTCGTCGTGGACCTGGCGCCACGACACGTAGACAGGTTCGCCGCCCGGCGTGACCGACGACCCAACGAAGCGGACCCCGGCGCCCGAATCGGCTGCCGTTTCGAGCCGGGCGATGGTCGAGGAGTCCGCCGTCATCGGACGACGACGTTACCCATGGGGCAGGCAACGAACGGCTCAGCAGTATTCACCGTTCCGTAGGCTGTCCGTTCGCCATGACCACGACACCTGCGAGGACAGCGACATCGATCGCGACTGGCGCACCGACCGGCGACGACGCGCCCGCCCACCGCTACACGGCCACCCTGGCCCGCGAGATCGAGCTGCGCTGGCAGGACCGCTGGGACGCCGAGGGCACGTTCGAGGCGCCCAACCCGGCCGGGCCGCTGGCCGATCCCGACGGCGTGGCGGCGCGCGGCCCGAAGCTGTTCATCCAGGACATGTTCCCGTACCCGTCAGGGACGGGGTTGCACGTCGGCCACCCGCTCGGCTTCACCGGCACCGACGTGTACGCCCGCTACCAGCGCATGGCCGGACGCAACGTCCTGTACACCATGGGCTTCGACGCCTTCGGACTGCCGGCCGAGCTGTTCGCCGTGCAGACCGGCACCCACCCGGCCGTCACGACGGCCGAGAACATCGCCAGCTACCGGCGCCAGATCAGGCGCCTGGGGCTCAGCCACGACCGCCGGCGCTCGATCGACACGAGCGATCCCGGCTACTACCGCTGGACGCAGTGGATCTTCCTGCAGATCTTCGAGTCGTGGTACGACCCCGATGCCGTCCGGCCCGACGGCGGGGTCGGCCGGGCCCGCCCGATCAGCGAGCTGCGCGCCGAACTGGATGCAGGCTCTCGTGCGCCGCACGACGGCCGCCAGTGGTCAAGCCTGTCGCCCGCCGAGCAGGCCGACGTGATCGACGGGTACCGCCTGGCCTACGTCGCCGACGCGCCCGTCAACTGGTGCCCGGGCCTCGGCACGGTCGTCTCCAACGAAGAGGTGACCGCCGAGGGCCGCAGCGAGCGCGGCAACTTCCCGGTCTTCAAGCGCGACATGCGCCAGTGGATGATGCGCATCACGGCCTACGCCGATCGCCTGCTCGACGACCTGGACACACTCGACT
>JBPCJL010000027.1:0-7300 GCA_051005355.1 Ilumatobacteraceae bacterium | reverse complement strand
GGCTGGACCGGGTCTCGGAGCTCGTCGGGGCAGAGTCAACGGTCGTCGGCTTTCTCGTGCACATGGTCATCGCGACGATCATCGGGGTCAGCTACGCGTTGCTGTTCCGTCGTCACAGCTTCGACGTGCGCTCCGGCATCGGGTGGGGCGTCGCCTACGGGTTGCTGTGGTGGATCCTCGGTGCGCTGACCCTGCTGCCGGTCTTCCTCGGCGGCGACCCGCAGTGGAGCGCCGACGCGGCGGCCAGCGCCTTCCCGTCCCTCGTCGGGCACATCGCCTACGGGATGGGCCTCGGAGTGGCGTTCTACCTGCTCGAGGCGCGTTACAACCCGTGGTGGATCAGTCACAGCGAAGCGGAGACCCACATCACCCTGGAACGCCGCCAGCAGGTGCTCACCTCGGCACCGGCGTTGTGGTCCTTCGCGGTGTTCGTCACGGTCTTCGTCACGATCGTCCTCGTCTCGGGCGCCCCGCCCACATAGCGGCGCTCGCGGTGCAGCCGCACCCGAGTCGGTCAGGCGGTCCGGTGGTGGTCGTGGAGCCCGAGTGGTTGGACGATGGTCGAGGACGGATCGGCCAGCCAGGCCGCGGTCAGGGCGAAGGAGTGGTCGATCAAGCGGCCGGCCTGCGAGAAGTCTGTGGGGGATACCGTGATCGGGCACGGCGACGGCACGATGTGCATGCTCAGCCCGTCGGCGTACCGCTCGGCGTCGATGCGCAAGCGCTGCTGGATCAGCAGGCTGACCGCCTGCAACGCGCTCGCCAACGCCCCGCGCGGCAGACGTTCGAGGGCGCAGGAATACCCGCACGGCAGCACCCACACGGTCGTCGCCCGCAGCGCGACCGCATGGGAGATCGGGCAGTTGTTGACCACCCCACCGTCGCGAGCTGGCGTCCGTCGACGGGACGAGGTGGTCCGTGCGCCCGAGGAAACCGCGCAGACCACGGACCAGGTTCGTCGGGAACACGTCGGACCGGCGCAGCCACGCCCACACGTCGGCGAGCTCCTCGATCTCGGCGGCGGGGCCGCGCCCGGCGAGCCAGGCCCCGTTGAACGCCCCGACCGACGTGCCGATGATGAGGTCGCGGTGGATGCCGGCGTCGGACAGCGCAGCCAGCATGCCAAGCTGCACGGCACCGATGTTGCCTCCGCCCGAGAGCACGAACGCGGTCGCCACGAGACGACGATCCTACGATGGGTGCGCGGGTGCTCGCGGACCCACCCGCGATGACCTGACCCTGCCGCATTCATCGACGACCAGGAGCATCCGTGCCGATCGCCTCCGCGTTCCCCTACGACAAGCAGCACGCCGTCGTCGATGGCGTCTCGATGGCCTTCGCCGAAGTCGGTGAGGGTCCTCCGATCGTGTTCCTGCACGGCAACCCGACCTCGTCGTACCTGTGGCGCAACGTCGTCCCCCACGTGGCCTCGCTCGGTCGGTGCATCGTGCCCGACCTCGTCGGCATGGGCGACTCCACCAAGCTCCCCGATGCCGGCGCGTCGTCCTACACGTTCCTGGAGCACCGCCGATATCTCGACGGTCTCCTCGGCGCGCTGGGGATCGATGACGAGGTGACCTTCGTCGTCCACGATTGGGGTTCGGCGCTCGGGTTCGACTGGGCCAACCGCCATCGCGGTGCAGTCGCCGGTATCGCCTACATGGAAGCCATCGTCCGGCCCATGCGGTGGGACGACTGGCCGCCGCAGGCGCGAGCGATATTCGAGGGGCTGCGCTCGCCGGCGGGTGAGGAGATGGTGCTCGAGAAGAACCTGTTTGTGGAAGCGATCCTGCCCGCCTCGGTCATCCGCCCGCTGACCAACGACGAGATGGCCGAGTACCGCCGGCCCTACCTCGAGGCGGGAGAGTCGCGGCGGCCGACGTTGACGTGGCCGCGCCAGATCCCACTCGACGGCGAGCCGCCGGACGTCGACGAGATCGTTGCGGCGTACGCCGACTGGCTCTCCGCGAGCGACCTGCCCAAGTTGCTCGTCGTCGCCGAGCCTGGCGCCATCCTCACCGGTCCACAGCTCGAGTTCTGCCGGAGCTGGCCCAACCAGCGCGAGGTCACGGTGGCTGGCAACCACTTCGTGCAGGAGGACAGCCCCGACGAGATCGGTGCGGCGATCGCGTCGTGGATCGCCGACCGACGCGCGCCGAGAGTTTCGTGATTGTTGAGCATCGCCGCGCGGTCACCGCGCCAGACACATCAATAATCTGCGCAGATGGGCGCGCGGGCCGGTCTGCTCTGCGTGTGCCTGATCGCCGCGTGCGCAGCCGAAGGCGACGGCGAGGTGGGTGGCCCGCCGCTGACATCCCCGGTGCCGACGAGCTACGACTACGGCGAGCCACCGGTCCCAGGTGACACCCCGACGTCGCCAGCGACGGCGGTGTTCGCGGGGATCGTCGCCGAGTTGTCCGTGAGTGGGGTCACCATGACTCGCCTCGACGAGCTGGTCGCCGCGGGTGACGCTCGGCATGCCTGGCTGATCTCCGACCTCCTGCGGTTCTCCGCCGACCCGGTGGAGCTCGAGCACCTGACGGCTGCGTTCGTCGAGCTCACCAGCGTCGACCCGCACGCCGATCCGACGTTCGCCGAGAGCCCGTGGAAGAGCATCACGGATCACCTCATCGCGTGGGACCTTCCTGCCCCGCCGGATTACCAGCAGGCGAAGGCCGCCCTGTTCACGCTCGTCGAGCCTCGATGGACGCCGTTCTTCGACGATGTCGACGCAGCCATCGACTGGCGCTGGGTCAGCTGGGGAGGCGTGCTCATCGACGACCGACCGCTCGGGGCGACGAACCCGTGCCTCGGCGGCTGCATCCCGGCGCTCGACGACCCGGTGCTCACCGCCGCCACCGGCGGCGACTGGTACCCGGACGACGCATTCGTGTTCGGGATCGTCGAGGGCGACGATGTCGTCGCGCTGCCCAAGCACATCATGGAGATCCACGAGATGGTCAACATGACCATCGGCGGCCGGCGCTTCGGCATCCCGTACTGCACGCTCTGTGGCTCGGCGCAGGCTTACTTCACCGACGCAGTGCCCGAAGGGGTTTCGGTGCCGGTGCTGCGCACCTCCGGGCTGCTCTCCCGATCGAACAAGGTGATGTACGACCTCACCACGTTGTCGGTGTTCGACACGTTCACCGGCGCGGCTGTGTCGGGCCCCTTGCAGGATGCGGGCGTCGTGCTCGAACCGACCACGGTGGCCGTCACCACCTGGGGTGAGTGGAAGGCCGCCCACCCGGACACCCGCATCGTCGCCGAGGACGGCGGCATCGGCCGTTCCTACGACCTCGATCCGTTGCGGGGCAGGGACGACGACGGGCCGATCTTCCCGACTGGCGATGTCGACCCCCGGCTGCCGGCGCAGGAGCCGGTCGTCGGCGTGATCACCGAGGACGGCGCGGCGGTGGCGTTCCCGGCCGCTGCAGCGCGCGCCGCACTCGCCGCCGGTGACCAGGTGGCGGCGGCCGGCGTCGAGCTGCTCGGCGACGGCGGCGGCCTGCGGGCCCGGACCGCGGACGGTTCCGACGTCGCCGCGCACGAGGCGTTCTGGTTCGCGTGGAGCCAGTTCCACCCCGAGACCGAGCTGTGGAGTGACGGGTGACCGGTGCCGGATCGTGGCCGTCGTCCCCCGCATGGTGAGCACCGCTCCGGGTCCACCCATCTTCGAAGCGGCCCCGGTGACGGCGGTGTGCACCCTCGGTGGACGGGAGCTGCGCGCGCTGGTGCCCGCCGACCCGTGGGTGCGCGTGCGGCTGGTGCTGCTCGCCGCGTACGGCCTGGCCTACACGACGTGGTTCCTGGCCTTCGGCGTGATCATCGACCGCATCTCCGTGCTGTTGTCGGTGATGGTGGTCCTGGTGCTCCTGCACGTCGGGCAACCGCTGCAACGGTGGGGCCGGCTGGCCCTCGATGCGCTGCTGTTCGTGGCCATGTGGTTGGCCTACGACGAGACCCGTGGGCTCGCGGACGGTCTGGGGCGACCCCTGCAGGTCGAGTCGGTGCGCGACATCGATCGGTTCCTCTTCACCGGGGTCGACCCCACGGTGTGGCTGCAGCGCCACTTCTACTCGGCCGACGAGGTGCGGTGGTACGACGTCGCGGCGTCGATCCTCTACTTCTCGCACTTCGTCGTGCCGGTGGCGGTGATCGTGTGGCTGTGGGTCTCCGATCGCCGCGAGTGGGTGCGGTTCATCCGCCGGTTCGCCACGGTGCTGTTCCTCGGCTGTGTCGGCTTCGTTCTGTTCCCGACGGCGCCGCCGTGGATGGCCGCAGGGGGTGACCGGCGCATCCGCCTCGATGCCCTGCCGCCGCTCGCCCGACCGGCGGCCCGAGGCTGGCGGCATCTCGGTCTGGAGGGCTTCACCCACGCCTGGGAGACCGGTCGCGACTGGGTCAACCGAGTGGCGGCGATGCCCTCGTTGCACGCCGCGCTCGCCTTGTTGGTGGTCGTGTTCTTCTTCCCGTGGATCCACCGCCGGTCGGTCAAGGTGCTGTTGATGGGGTTCCCCGTCGCGATGGGCCTTGCCCTCGTCTACCTCGCCGAGCACTACGTGATCGACGTGCTCGCGGGGTGGGTGATCGTCGGCGTGTCCTTCGTCGTGTGGCACCACATCGAGCGGCGCATGCGAGGCCGGAGGATCGCGGTGAGCCGGGGCGGGCTCCCCTCGAGCCCGCAGCTCGCCGCCGGGGCGCAGGCGCGGTGAAGCGGCGACGGGTCTTCGTCGACGCGACGTTCCTGCGCGCCCTGCTCGACACCGGCGCCCATTGCCACGTCACGGCCTGCGCCACATTCGACGAGCTCCTGGCCGGCTACGCCCGCGGCACCACCCTGCTGTTCACCCACGCCGGGATGATCAGCGCGGTCGGCGATCACCGGGCCGCAGACGTGGCGCGGGTCGCCACGGTGATGCCGGTACGACGTGGCATCCGACGGACGGCGGCCAAGGTGATGTCGAGGCAGCCCGAGCTGGATCTCGACGCCGCGGTGGCCGTGGTGATGATGCGCCGCACCGGCATCACCGAGATCGCCACGTGCGACCCGCGCTACACCCAGGTCGTCGACGCGCTCGGCGGCCTCGGGGCCGAAGAGCCGAAGAGCTGAAGTGAGATACTCATCTGGGCCCGGCGCAGGCGAACCGGTCCGTCCATCCGACGCAACGATCTCGCGACCCAAGATCTTGGAGGGCTTGATCCGATGACCACCAACATCAACACCGACACCACCACCACGATGCAGCGCTACCAGTCCGCCGACGAGCGTGTGCGCAACGGGGTGATCGGTGGCGTCCGCATCCTGACGGGACTGTTGTGGCTGGCCAACCTGCACTGGAAGGTGTCGCCGGCGTTCGGCGAGGACACTGGTGGCGGGCTGTTCAAGTACTCGGACTCGGTGACCCGCAACTCTCCCTTCGCACCGTTCACGTGGGTCACCGAGGAGATCATCCTCCCCAACTTCCGATTCTTCGGCTGGATCGTCCTGATCAGCGAGCTCGTCGTCGCTGCGCTGCTGCTGATCGGGTGGCGCACGAGGATCGTCGCCCTCGCCGGCGCGCTGCTGGCGGTCCCGATCCTGCTGTCGGTGATCTACTACGACGGCGCCGACGAATGGTCGTGGTCGTACCTCATGATGATCGGGCTGAACCTTGTGCTCTTCGCCACCGACGCCGGCCGCCACGTCGGCCTCGACGGGGTGCTCGAACGGGACCCGGCGGCGGCACGCCGCGGGCTCGTCGTCGTCGGCACCGTGGGCACCGTCGTCGGCCTCGTCGCGCTGTACGTCGCCCGCTCGATCTCGTTCGCTGGTGCCGAGGTCGCGCTGCTCGGCAGCGACGCCGGGTTCGTCGGTGAGGACGGTGCGCTGGTGCGCCGGTGGGAGCTGAAGTTCCTCTTCTTCAACCCGCTGTGGGCGATCCTGACGATCGTCTTCGGGTTGGCGCTGATCGTCGGATCGCGGGTGCGGTGGGCGGCGTGGGCCGGCGCTGCAGGGTTCGCCGTGCTGACCGTCGTCGTGTTCGTTTCCGGCACGTTCGACTACGTCCGCGAAGACGGGTCGATCCAAGTGATCGCCACCGCCCAGAACGCCGCGTTCTGGGGTGGCGCAGCGGTGGCTGGAGCGCTTCTGGCGCGACGTCTCGCTGGCGGTTCGCCCGAGCATCGCTAACCGGCTCACCACCCGCGTCGAGTTGGTGTGATGGGTCCGGGCGGTCGCTGTCGTGGTGATGGTCAGCGTGATCTGGGGGCGCGACTCGAGCGGCGGGTGCCCGCCATCAACCTGGGTGCCGCACCGTTGGTCGGTCGTGACCGCTCGACGGGTGGGACTGGCGGTTCGGCTGGAGCTTGGTCGGGGCCGCTTCGGTCGCCGCCGCTGTCGTCGTCGCCGTCTCCCGCGACTGGTGGTGGAGGGTGCGGCTGCGCTGGGTGGTCGTCACCTCCTCGATCGGCGCCGCCGGCTTCGCCCTGCTCCTGGCGCTGACCGACGGCACCGGCGTCGCTCAGCTCCGCCGCCTCCACGCGCTGGGCCGGCCGGTGCGGCTGCTGCCGATGGCCCGCGACCTCGACGACCAGGCCGACCTCCGAGCCTTCGCCCGATCCGGAGGAACGGGTCGACTGGCCGCTACTGCCCAGGCCGTCGTCGCCCGGCTCGGTGAGCCGGTGCAACGTCCCGCTCGGCGCCGCCGCTCATCGTGGTGTGATGGGGCCGACCGGCCCCGCACTCATCACGCTCAACGGATCCCAAGTTGGCGTCTGCGCCGGGCTGCAGTCCGCGCACGGCGGCCAGGAGCGCGTTGGCCGGCACGGACAGCGGCAGCACGGTCCTCGTCAGGAGCAGGTCGGTGTCCAGCCGGCCGGATCGGACCGTCGGCCCGAAGCTGCCCCAGAACGCCCCGTCGGCGGTGATCGTCAGCTCGCTCGGGATGTCCTGCGCCCGCGCTGTAACGCCGAGGTCGCGCTCGTCGGCGCGGCCGCGCCGGACGATCGGGCGGACGAGATGATCCTCGGCGTCGACGCCCAACGAGGCGACGAGCTGCCGCAGGGGGTCGAGCGCCGGGTCATCGAGGGGCCCGGCTGTCGTCGTGGCGATGCGGACGCGCACGCCGAGCTCGACCAGTCGAGGCACCGCGTCGACGACCTTGGCGAAGTTGTCGGGACCGCGGGCCATCGTTGACGTCCGCGCGATGGGAATCGAGAGAGATCTGCACGGCGATGTCATCACCGGCCAGCGGCCGAGCGCGGGCGATGCGGTCGCCGACGAAGAGGGTGCCGTTGGTGAGCAGCACGATCGGCAGGT